>NZ_CADCTE010000139.1 GCF_902805515.1 uncultured Arthrobacter sp.
CGACCCACGGGCGGGGGGTGCTCCGTGACCGGGGCCGTGTTCGCGCTCGCCGCCGCCGGAGGCCTCGGCGCCGGCGCCCGGTTCCTCCTCGACGGAATGATTTCCTCCCGGATGCGCTCCGGGTTCCCCCTCGGCACCGTGCTGATCAACATCTCCGGCTCGTTCCTGCTGGGACTGCTCGCCGGGCTCGCCGCGTCCGCCGCGCTCGAACGGTCCGTCGTCCTCGTCGTCGGCACGGGGTTCCTCGGGGGCTACACGACCTTCAGCACCGCGAGCGTCGACACCGTCCGTCTCCTGAAGGCCGGCCGGCGGGGGCTGGCCCTGCTCTCGGGCCTCGGCACCCTGGCCGGTGCCCTGGGCGCGGCCGCCGCCGGCTTCGCGCTCGCCGCAGGCTGACCATCCCGGGCAGCCGCCGGCGCAGGTACGTCCCCTTGTGCGCAACAGGTGAAGCGTGCTTCACTATTTATACGCGGAGGGGAGTATCCCCCAATGTCCCGTCGTCAGTCCGGCCGCCCCTGAGCGGCTCGGCGGGACAGGCTCGATTCGAAGCCGGGAAAGACCTCCAGTTGGATGAACCTGACTGGAAAGGTAAGACCCCATGACTGTTCCCTTCTGGGCCTGGCTGGCAGTGATCGGCGTGATCCTCGCCATGCTTGCCATCGACCTGTTCGCCCACCGCCGCGCCCACGTGATCGGCGTCCGCGAGGCCGCCCTCTGGTCCGCCGTCTGGGTTGCCTTCGGTGTCGCCTTCGGAGCGCTCATCTGGCAGGTGTACGGCGCCGAGTTCGGGCAGCAGTACTTCGCCGGATACCTCATCGAGAAATCCCTGGCCGTCGACAACGTCTTCGTCTGGGCCATCATCTTCAGCTACTTCGCCGTCCCCCGCGAATACCAGCATCGGGTCCTGTTCCTCGGGGTGCTGGGCGCTCTCGTCTTCCGCGGCATCTTCATCGCCGCCGGCTCCGCCATCATCGCATCCGCCGGCTGGGTGCTCTACCTGTTCGCGGCGTTCCTGCTCTACACGGGCTACCGGATGATCCGCCAGCGCAACGAGCACATGGAGCCGGAGAAGTCACGCGCCCTCAAGCTGTTCCGCCGCCTTGTCCCGATGACCGATGCCTTCCACGGCCAGCGCCTGCTCGTCCGGAAGAACGGCGTCCTCCTTGCCACGCCGCTGCTGGCGGTGCTCGTCCTCGTCGAGGTCACGGACATCATCTTCGCGGTCGACTCCATCCCGGCGATCTTCGCCGTCACCGACGAGGTGTTCCTTGTCTTCACCGCCAACGCCTTCGCCATCCTCGGCCTGCGGGCCATGTACTTCCTGCTCGCCGACCTGATGCACCGCTTCATCTACCTCAAGGTGGGCCTCGCGCTGGTGCTGATCTGGGTGGGTATCAAGATGCTCCTGAAGATCGACATCTTCTACATCCCCACCCCGATTTCGCTCGCCGTCGTCGTGACCATCCTGGCCGTGTCCATCGGCGCCAGCCTGCTCGCCACCCGCGGGCAGGCCCGGAAGCCGTTGCCTGCCCCGGTGAGCCCTCCGTTCCGGGTCGCCGATCCGGCCGAGACGGCCGAACTGGACCCGCTGTGGCGCCGTCCGGTACCCGCCGGAAAGGGATCAGGGCCAGACCGTGGTTCGACCCTCTGACGGCCCGGACGCCGATCCGGCCGCAGGACAGGGAACCCCGCCGGTGCGCTCCGCCCGGCGGGGTTC
Source organism: uncultured Arthrobacter sp. (assembly GCF_902805515.1). Taxonomy (GTDB): domain Bacteria; phylum Actinomycetota; class Actinomycetes; order Actinomycetales; family Micrococcaceae; genus Arthrobacter_D. The sequence goes on from NZ_CADCTE010000139.1 coordinate 1,718, forward strand.
CCCCGCGTCCCACCCCTGGACCTTCCTGACCCACCACGGCCACGTGCTGCTGGCCGTGGCAGGAGATCCGGACATGCGGGTCGCCGATCTGGCGGGCCTGGTCGAAATCAGCCCCCGCGCCGCCCTGTCGATCCTCAAGGACCTCGAGACCGCCGGATACCTGCGCCGGATCCGGGTGGGGCGGCGCACCCACTACGTGATCGAGCCGCACCGGCACTTCCGGCACCCCGCCGCGGCCGGCCACGAGGTCGACGAACTCATTCATCTGTTCACCGGGCGCACACCGGCCCCCGGCACCCCCGCCGGGCCGTCCGGCCCGGGCGCCGTCCGCCCCCATTAGTTTTTCTACACGGGTGCGAAGTACCTTTAATGGGTGCTGAAGACCGCGCTCAAGCCCCGCTGGATCCTGACGCTGATCCTGGTGATGGCCCTTGCCGCGGTGTTTGTCCTGCTCAGCCAGTGGCAGTTCTCCAACTCCCGGCAGCAGGGGCCCGAGGCTCCGGCCGCCACCGAGACCGTCCGCCCGCTGACCGGCGTGATCACCCCCGGGTCGCCCCTGAGGGGAACGGCCGCCGACCAGATGGTCTCGGCCGAGGGACAGTTCCTGCCCGGCACCCGCCTCCTGGTCCGCGAGCGGCTCCAGGACGGGCGCGAAGGGCTGTGGCTGATCTCGGCATTCGCCGTCGACGGCGCCGCGGCCTCCACCGCGGAGGCCGGCGGCGAGGCGCAGGAACCGGTGGTCATCCCCGTGGTGCACGGGTGGGTGCCCGACGCCGACGCCGCCGCGCGCGTGCCTGAACTCGCCGGCCCGGCTGCCCTCACCGGGCGCCTCCTTCCCGCCGAAGGCCCGGTGGCCGCCGATCCCGTGGAGGGCCAGGTGGCCGCCCTGGCCACCGCCGAACTCGTCAATGTGTGGGACCGTCCCTCCTATGCGGCCTTCATCGCGTCCGCCACCATCACCGTTGACGGCGAGGCTGTACCCGCGGCGGCGCCGCTGGAGGCCGTGGAGGTGGCGCCCCAGCCGCAGGAACGGCCGGTCAACTGGCTCAACATCTTCTACGCCGTGGAGTGGGTCGTCTTCGCAGGCTTCGCCTTCTTCCTCTGGTGGCGGCTCGTCGCCGACGACTACCGGCGGAGCCTCGAGGACGACGAGGACGGCGTCGGGGACCAGGGCGAAGCGCCCGCCGCGGCCGGCACCCCGGCCGGCACAAGCGGCACGCGGCATGACATCGACCACGACACGGCCTCGGACGAACCGCCCGCCGCGGCCCGGGCCGAAGCAGACGACGACGGCGCCGCCCGCCCCGGCGCCACCCACCCAACGGAAGCAGGACCACGTGAATAAGCAAGGCACCTCCCCGAAGCCCGCCGCGAAACGGAGGTTCGGGGGAACCCACGCCCAGATCCGCTCGGCCCTCAGCTTCTACAAGCTGCTCGCCTACGCCACCGGCGTCATGCTGCTGCTCGTCGTCGTCGAAATGGTGGCCAAGTACGGGTTCAATGCCGAGATCGTCGCCGGCGGCGGGGCGGGCCTGCAGTTCCTGTCCGAGGCGGAGGCCGACGCCTCGGGCGGCTTCAACCTCTCGAAGGCGGTGCTGATCGTCCACGGCTGGCTCTACGTCGTGTACCTCATCGCCGACTTCCGGCTGTGGCAGTTCCTCCGCTGGCCGTTCTCGCGCTTCCTGCTGATCGCGCTCGGCGGAGTGGTGCCACTGCTGTCCTTCATCGTGGAACGGCGCGTCCACCGGGAGGCCGAGGCGGACCTCGCCGCCCACCCCGAAGCGGCCCCCCGCTACTGACCGGCCGGGCTCCGGGTGCCGGGGGTCCCAATGTGCGGGGCGCACCCCGCCGCGACTATTGTTAATGCGTGACTACACCTCCCCCCAGTCCCGAACACCGCCCGGTCCTCGTCGTCGACTACGGCGCCCAGTACGCCCAGCTGATCGCCCGGCGCGTCCGGGAGGCGGACGTGTACTCGGAGATCGTGCCCTCGAGCCTCACCACCGAGCAGATCCTGGCCAAAAACCCGGTGGCGATCATCCTCTCGGGCGGCCCGGCGAGCGTATACGCCGAAGGCGCCCCCAAGGTGGAGGCGGACCTGTTCGAGGCCGGCGTGCCGGTGCTGGGCATCTGCTACGGGTTCCAGGCCATGGCCGCGGCCCTCGGCGGCACCGTCGCGAAGACCGGGCTGCGCGAGTACGGCTCCACCGATGTCACCTCCGAGGGGGAAGCCCGCTCGATCCTCAGCGGCACCCCTGAGAGCCAGAACGCGTGGATGAGCCACGGCGACAGCGTCCAGGAGGCCCCCGCCGGGTTTGAGGTGCTCGCCCGGACCGCCGGCGCACCGGTCGCGGCCTTCGCCCACGAGGAAAAGAGCCTGTACGGGGTGCAGTGGCACCCCGAGGTGAAGCATTCCCGGCACGGCCAGCAGGTCCTCGAAAACTTCCTGTTCGATGGCGCAGGCCTCCGCCCCAACTGGACCACCGGGAACATCCTGGAGGAGCAGGTCGAGCGGATCCGCGCCCAGGTCGGGGACGCCCGCGTCATCTGCGGCCTCTCCGGCGGTGTTGACTCCGCCGTCGCCGCGGCGCTCGTGCAGCGCGCGGTGGGGGACCAGCTCACCTGCGTCTTCGTCGACCACGGGCTGCTGCGCGCCGGCGAGGCCGAGCAGGTCGAACGGGACTTCGTCGCCGCGACCGGCGTCAAGCTCTACGTCGCCAACGAGCAGGAGCGCTTCCTGAAGGCGCTCGAAGGGGTCTCCGACCCCGAAACCAAGCGCAAGATCATCGGACGCGAGTTCATCCGTGCGTTCGAGGAGGCCGAGCGCGCCATCATCGCTGAAGCCGAGGCCCACGGCGAAAAGATCCGCTTCCTCGTCCAGGGAACCCTCTACCCCGACGTGGTGGAGTCCGGCGGCGGCGAGGGCGCGGCGAACATCAAGAGCCACCACAACGTCGGCGGCCTCCCCGAGGACCTCCAGTTCGAACTGGTGGAGCCCCTGCGCACCCTCTTCAAGGACGAGGTCCGCGCCGTCGGTGCACAGCTGGGGCTGCCCGCCGAGATCGTCGGACGCCAGCCGTTCCCCGGCCCGGGACTCGGCATCCGCATCGTCGGCGAGGTCACGCACGAACGCCTCGAGCTGCTGCGCAAGGCCGACGCCATCGCCCGCGCCGAACTGACCGCCGCGGGCTTGGACAACGAGGTGTGGCAGATGCCGGTGGTGCTGCTCGCCGATGTGCGCAGCGTGGGCGTGCAGGGCGACGGGCGCACCTACGGGCACCCGATCGTACTCCGCCCGGTCTCCAGCGAAGACGCCATGACCGCCGACTGGTCCCGCCTGCCCTACGACCTGCTGGCCCGGATCTCCAACCGGATCACCAATGAGGTGGAGGGCGTCAACCGGGTGGTCCTGGACGTGACCAGCAAGCCGCCGGGAACCATCGAGTGGGAGTAGCCCCCGGCCGCTGACGGTTCCCCGGCCAGCGGATTTCGAGGTGCGCCGCGTTGCTATGCGGCCGCTTCGGATTCATTTCGGATAGCTTGGAAGATATGCCAATCTGGTCAACATCAGCGCGTAACGATGCAGGGAAGAGGACAGCCGTGCCAGAGCAGGACTCCGGGGATTCGGCTGAGGATTTCCTCCTGCCCTGGCTGGATCAGCTCGGTCCCCAGGTCTCCGGGGACACGCTCCTGCATTTCCGGCCCTCCGCCGGCACGAGCATCGATCTGACCCACGCGCACCCCTCCGGGCTGGCCCAACTCCTGGCCGGACGCCGGACCCGGCTTTCGACCCTGCTGCGCGATCCGGTGCAGTACAACGCCGCGAAGTCGGCGGCCCGTGCGCTGCGGGCGAAGATCTTCGAACTGGGCGCCGAACGAGGCATCGACGTCGGCCACCTCGCGGCCGGGACCGCGTCCTGGCGCACCGTCGACGACGCCGGCCGGTCGGAGACGCTCAACGCCCCGGTGCTGCTGACCGGAATGTCGCTCACCGTTCACCCCTCGCAGGACGACTACGAACTGCAGCTGACCGAGCAGGCACGCCTGAACCCGGCACTGGTGCGCCACTTCGGCGACATCCAGGGTATCCACCTCGACACCGAGGCGCTGCCCCGGCTCGCCTACGGCACCGCCCGGTTCGACCCGCACCCGGTGCTCGACCGCCTGCGGCACCTCACCGACGGCGTCCGCGGGATCTCCGTCGAACACCGCCTGCTCGTCTCCACCTTTGCCGACCTCGCCGACATCGTCGAGGACGAGGCCATCCAGCCCGACCACCCCGTGCTCTCCGCCCTGCTGTCGGCCGCCCGCGACGGGGCCCACGAGGTGAGCGACCCCGAAGCCGACTTCAGCCCGATCGACGAGCGCGACCCGGCCGATGAGCTGCTGATCCTCGACGCCGACGCCGCCCAGCAGGGCGTCCTCGACCTGATCGGCGCCGGGCATTCGGTGGCGGTCGCCACGCCGCCGGGCACCGGACAGACCCAGACCGCCCTCAACGCCGCCGCCCTGCTGGCCGGCCAGGGCCGGAGCGTCCTCGTCAGCGCCGAGCGCCGCGGGACCCTGAACGAGTTCGTGCAGGACCTCGAGGCACTCAACCTCGGCTCCCTCGTCCTTCAGCTCAACGGACAGGTCGACCCGCAGCAGCTCAAGGACAGCGTCATCCGGGCGATCGTGCGCAACGAGAAGGCCGCCGCGCCGTCGGTGGAGACCCTTCACGCAACCCTCGTGGGGCACCGGCACAAACTCCTCGAGCACGTGCGGTCCCTCCACAATGTCCGCAGCCGCTGGAACTGCTCGCCGTACCAGGCCATGCAGTCCCTCGCCGCGCTCACCGCCCTCGATCCTGCACCTTCGACGACGGTCCGGCTGAAGCGCAGCGTGCTCGACAACATCGCCGACCGCGCGGAGCTGGCCACCCGGCTGCGGCGCGCGGCGGAGCTCGGCAGCTTCAGCAAGGCCTCCACGGAGAGCCCCTGGTTCGGGGCGCAGCTGCTGAACCGCAAGGAGACCGAGCACGCCCACGCCCTGGCCTCCGACCTGTCCCGCGACATTCCGCTGCTGCGTGCGAAGGTGCTTCGCGTCGCCGAGCACTCCCACATCACCCTGGGCAGGACCTTCCGGGAATGGGGTGAGCAGCTCGAACTGCTCGTTGCGGTCCGCGCCAGCCTCGACAAGTTCACCCCCGACATCTTCGACCGCCCGGTGACCGACCTCATCTCCGCCACCGCACCCTCGTCATGGCGGCGCGAGCGTGCCATCGAGATGACCTCGATGACCCGCTCACGGCTGCGGCGCGTCGCCAAGGAGTATGTGCGCCCCGGGGTACACATCGCCGACCTCCACTCCTCCCTGGTCGACGTCCAGGACCAGCGCACGCTGTGGACGCGGTACGCCAAGACCGAACGCCATCCCTCGGTGCCGACCGGCCTGGCCGAGATCAACAGCTTCTACAAGGGCGTCCAGGGCCGGCTCGAGGAGCTCAGCCGCATCCTCCGTGCCGCCCAGGGCACCCCGGACCTGCCCTCGTGCGAGCTCGACGACCTTGAGAAGCGGCTCGCGGCCCTCGCCGCGGACCGGGAAACCCTTGAGGCACTCCCGGAGCGCACCCTGCTGCTCGATGAGATGCGGGAGCACGGGCTCGGCGAACTGCTCGAGGACCTCGCGGCGCGCGAAGTGTCCGAGGACCGGGTGGCCGACGAGCTTGAACTGGCCTGGTGGCAGTCGGCCCTCGAGGCCATGATCAGTGGGGATGACTACCTCGCCATGTCCGACGGCGCCAGCCTGCGCCGCCTGGAGGCCGAGTTCCGGCTCGCCGATACCGCCCACGTCTCCTCCGGGGCGGCCCGCCTGCGGTGGCGCCTGGCCGAGCGGTGGAACACGGCGATCGCCGCGCACGCCGCAGATGCCGAGCGGCTGCGCAGCCACCTGCGTGAGGACACCCTCACGCTCGAATCGTTCAGCGCGCTGCATCCCGACCTCACGACGGCGCTGCTGCCGGTGGTGGCCGTCAGCCCCCTGATGGCCCCGATGATCCTGCCCGACGGCGCGGCCTTCGACTCCCTGCTGCTGCTCGACGGGGAATCGGTATCGCTGCAGAGCGCCGTCCCGGTGATCGCCCGGGCCGGCCAGACCGCCGTCTTCGGTGACACCCGGCTTGCCGGGCCGACGCGCTTCAGCATCGAAATCCAGTCGCCCGAGCGCCCACGCACCGAGACCAACCCGCTGCCCAGCGCCTACGAGGAGCTGCGTGCCGTCCTGCCGGAGCGCTCGCTGACCGTGGTCTACCGGGGAGTGGACCGCGCGCTGGGAAGCTATCTCAGCGCCGCCTTCTACGAGGACCGCCTCACGCGGCTGCCGCAGGCCTCCGAGGTCTCCGGCGCCGGCCGCGGCCTGGTCGTCGAGTACCTCCCCGACGGCACCGGCATGCCCAGTTCGGACCATGAGGGCGTCGAGAGCGTCTCGGCGGAGGTGAACCGGGTGGTGGACCTCGTCTTCGAACACATCCGGCACCGCCCGAGCTTCTCCCTGGCCGTCGTCACCACCAGCCCCCGGCACGCCGCCCGGGTGGGCGAGGCGATCCGCCTGCAGATGGCGAACTTCCCGTGGGCGAACGATTTCTTCGCCCCCGGCCGGGAGTCCTTCCGGGTGGTCCCTGTTGACCGCGCCGCGGGGCTGGTCCGCGACGACGTCATCTTCTCGCTGGGATTCGGGCGGACGCCGCACGGGCGGGCGCTGCACTCCTTCGGTCCGCTGTCCGGCCCGGACGGCCGCCGCAAGTTCGTGATGGCCATGACGCGCGCCCGCCGCAGGCTGCACGTGCTCTCCTGCTTCCAGCCTGCGGACCTCGACCCCGAGCGGCTGACCGGTGGAGCTGCCGACTTCTACGAGCTTCTCCGCAGCGAACTCGCACCCTCCTCCGCTCCGGCCGGGAAACAGGCTCCGGACAACGCGGATCCGCTGGTCGCCGACCTCGTCGACCGGCTGCGGGCCCGCGGTGCCGAGGTCAAGGACTCCTACGACGGCGTGCTCGACATCGTGGCCACCCGGCCCCCGGCGGCAGCGGCCCCGGAGCGCGACTACCCGGTGGCGCCGCTGGCGATCGAGTCCGACGGCACGGCCCGCTACGGTGCAATGACCGTGCGTGAGCGGAGCCGGCTCCGCCCCCAGCAGCTGGAGCGCATGGGCTGGCGGTACATGCCGCTGTGGACCATCGAGGTCTTCACCGACCCGGAGGGCTGCGCCGAACGGGCGGCCCGCGAACTCGGCCTTGACCTGCTCGAAGCGAACGAACCGCCCCGGACCCGAAGGGACGCACTGCGGATGAGGAAGAACGAAACCGACGAGGGGCGTGCCCCACGGCCGGCCGCCGCGGTGCCGGGCGCGGAGGAACCGGTGCTGCCCAAGACCGCAGCGGAGGACGACCCCCGCGCCTGGGGCGACTCCCGGACCGACAGCGATGAGTGGCTCAAGGAACAGCGCCCCCCGCACTGGAGCTGATCCGCACCGGAGCTATTCGGCACGGGAGCTATTCGGCACGGGAGCTATTCGGCACGGGAGCTATTCGGCACGGGAGCTATTCGGCACGGGAGCTAAACGGCAGGCAGCTAGACCGGCATGCGGGCCCGGAGACACCGGGGTCGGCCCGACCAGCGGGCCCGGCGCGCCGGCGGCACCCGGCGCCGGTCCGCTCGACTCAGCGTCCGGCGGTCAGGACCAGGTGGACCTGACCCGCGGTTGAGGACCCGGCAAGGGCGGCGGCATCCTCCGGCGAGGCGGCCACGACCACCAGCCCCGCCTCGGCGGGGGAGGCTGACCAGGCCGACGACGGATCCTCGCCGGGCGGTGAGCTCCACAGCACCGCGAGATTCCGGGCGATCACTTCGGAAGCGGCGGCCGTCTCGTAGCCGTTGCCGGTGCTCACCACGACGTCGACCCGCTGGCCCGCGCCCACGAGCCGGACGGTCGAGGGGTCGGCCGGGCGAAGCGGCACCGCGACGGTTCCGGGGGCGGTTCCGGTGAGCAGTCCGGGGCCGACGAGCCGGGTATCGGTGACGATGTCCCCGCGCCGCAGGGGTGCGGCAAGCCGTTGCCCAAGGAGGTCCTCCCGCCGCGTCTGCGCCCCCGGCGGGACGGCGGCCGGGGGAAGGTCCAGGATCTTCAGGTCCGCGGCAGCCAGGACCGTGCCCGCAGCGAGGTCGGAAGCAGCGGCGATGACCCGGGTGCCGGGTTCGCCGCGGGGCAGGAACGCCTCGACGCAGGTGCCGGCCGCCGCGCACAGCAGCACCGCGGCCAGCAGCCGGCGGTGCCGGAGCAGGGCCCTGCGCATCCGGAGGAGGCGAAGCGTTCCGTCCGGCCGGCGGTGCGTCGAAAACATGAAGACCACCCTAGGGGCGGCGGATTGCGCCGCCTGCCCCGGGGTGGTCTATGTGGAAAAGCGCGGGATCGGCCTGACGGTCAGGAAGCGGCCTTGCCCGCCGCGGGCGCCGCGGCGGCTGCTCCGGAGTCGGCCTTCTTGGCCGGTGCCTTTGCCGCGGCCGCTGCCGGCTTCGCGTCGGAACCGGCCGTCGTTGCCTTCGGCTCGGCGGAGGAACGGGTGTCCCGGGAATCGTTGCGGTAGAACCCGGAGCCCTTGAAGACGACGCCCACGCTGTTGAACTTCTTGCGCAGCACACCCGAGCAGACGGGGCAGACGGTGAGCGACTCGTCGGAAAAAGCCTGCTGGATGTCGAAGGCATGGCCGCAATCCTTGCAGGCGTACGCGTAGGTAGGCAAAGGTCTCTCCTGGAATTCGACTTCTCATGGGGCGCGCCCGGCCGAGGCGGATTGGCACTCTAGGGCGGCGAGTGCTAAGTCTACACCGATGCCGGGGGTACCCCGAATCCGTGGTATGCGCCCGGGGTGAACACGCCGTGCAGCGGCACGTCGTGAAGCTCGACCGGGAAGCTGCCGGCGGCGACGAACTCATCGGGATAGACCATGCCCGCGGTGGGCACGCCGGGGCGCTCGATCGAGAGTTCGGCCAGGAACCGGTCGTAGTAGCCCCCGCCCTGGCCGAGCCGGTAGCCCGAGGCGTCCACGGCGAGGCCCGGCACCAGGACCAGGTCGAGGGCGGCCAGCTGGCCCAGGGGAGTGCGGGTACCTTCCGGTTCCATCACCGGCGCCCGGGGCGACTTCACCAGCGGGACCCCCGGCCACCACCGGCACCAGGAGAGCCGGTAGTCGGGTTCGCAGATGGGCACGATCACCGTGGAGCCCCGATCGGTCAGGGTATGCAGCAGGTCCTCGGTGGCCGGCTCCGGCGGCACCCCCAGGTAGGCCGCAATCACGAGGGGTTCCTCCGCGCGGTTCCCCCCGGTCAGCCGGGGCAGCTCCTCGAGCACCGCCTCGGCGAGCCGCCGCGACAAGGCCTCCCGGGTCTCCGGGGACCGGTGCCGGCGCCGGGTGCGCAGGTCGGCTCTCGCCTGGGTTTTGGAGGGTACCGCCGGGTCGATATTCATGCACCTATTGTGCACAGCTCCCAGAATGGCCCTGCGGGTTATGTAGTGTGGTCCCATGACTTTGCGACCAAAAGTGAACAAGGCCGTCATTCCCGCCGCCGGGCTGGGGACCCGCTTCCTGCCGGCAACCAAGGCGATGCCCAAGGAAATGCTTCCCGTGGTGGACAAGCCCGCCATTCAGTACGTTGTGCAGGAGGCAGTCGACGCCGGGCTCCATGACGTCCTGATGATCACCGGGCGTAACAAGCGGGCGCTTGAGGACCACTTCGACCGGGTCCCCTTCATCGAGCAGACCCTCCTCGAGAAGGGCGACCTGGAGAAGCTCGCGGCGGTCCGCCTGCCCTCGGAGCTCTGCGACATCCACTACCTGCGCCAGGGCGATCCGAAGGGACTCGGGCACGCGGTCCTGCGCGCCAAGCAGCATGTGGGCAGCGAGCCGTTCGCGGTGCTGCTCGGCGACGACCTCATCGATGAGCGCGACCCCCTGCTCGAGACCATGATCGAGATCCAGCAGAAGACCGGCGGGTCCGTGATCGCCCTGATCGAGGTCGATCCGGCGCAGATCAGCTCCTATGGCGCCGCGGACATCTCCGCCATCGAGGGCGAGGACTACGTCCGGGTGAACAAGCTCGTCGAGAAGCCGCCGGTGGAAGAGGCGCCGTCGAACCTCGCCGTCATCGGCCGGTATGTGCTCCACCCCCGCGTCTTCGACGTCCTGGAGACGACCGAGCCCGGCCGCGGCGGCGAAATCCAGCTGACGGATGCGCTGCAGACCCTTGCCGCGTCCGACGGCGAGGGATCCGGGGTCTACGGGGTGGTCTTCCGCGGCCGCCGGTACGACACCGGGGACAAGCTGAGCTACCTCAAGGCCGTTGTCACCCTGGCTGCCGAGCGCGACGACCTTGGCCCGGACCTGCGCGTCTGGCTGAAGAACTTCAGCCAGGACATGACGGGCTAGCCCTTCGGTGTGGACGGAACGTGGCTGGCCGGTCTCCCTCAGCAGCGGGAATCTGACCCTCAGGCCCATCCGGCACGCGGACCGGCGCGAGTGGACGGCCGTCCGGCGGCACAACGCGACCTGGCTCGCGCCCTGGGAGGCGACGAATCCGGAACCGGGAGGCTACCTGCCGGACTACCACGAGATGGTCCGGGGGCTCAAGCGGCAGGCCCGTGCGGGCACCGGGCTCCCGTTCGTCATCACCGAGCGCACCGATGAGGGCGGCCGGGCGCCGCTGGTCGGCCAGCTGACGGTCTCGAGCATCATCTGGGGATCAGCAATGACGGCAACCCTGGGCTACTGGGTCGATTCCCGTCGGGCCGGCCGGGGGATCGCCCCGACGGCGGTGGCGCTGGCCACCGACTACTGCTTCAGCACCCTGGGCCTGCACCGGATGGAAATCAACATCCGGCCCGAGAACAGGGCCAGCCTGCGCGTCGTGGAGAAGCTGGGCTTCCGGGACGAAGGACTTCGCCCGCGGTACCTCCACATCGCCGGGCAGTGGGCCGATCACCGGAGCTTCGCCCTCACCGTCGAGGAGGTGCCGGAGGGGCTGCTTGAGCCGTGGCTTGCCCGGCAGCGGGCAGGTGGATAGGGCGGCGCCCGGCACGGCCCGCGGACCGGTCGATCGCACGCCCCGGTGGGCTCCGACACACCCGCCCGGAATGCGCCGCGGGGGCCCCTGTTTCTCCTACGTTTAGAACGTGGACTTCTCCCTGAACAGCTCGGTGGTACTGGCGGCAATCGTCGGTCTCTGGCTGGTGTGGGTGGTCCCGTTTTTCCTCCGCCGGAGCGGCCCCGTGCCGGCCCCGGCGGCGGCATCCACACCGACTGCAGGGGAACATCCTCCCCAGGGGAGCATCATGGAGAAAACGGCCACCGCCGCCGCCGGCAGCGCATCCGCATACCGGACCGGTTCGTCCGCCGTTCCCGGCCGCCGGCCTGCCCTGAAGATCCGCCGCGGGCGGGCAGCGGTCGCCCTGGTCGGAGCCGCCGCACTGCCGGCAGCCCTCGTGACGCTGGTCCTCGCGGTCGTTTCCGTCGTGTCCTTCTGGTGGCCCGTTGCCGCCGTCCTTGTCGTCGCCGGGGCCGTCGCCACGCTGCGCGCCCTGGCGGTGCGCGACCGGCGGGCCCGGGTCAATGCCGCCTTCGCCGCCGCCATGTCCTCCCGCCCGCTGCACCAGGCCCCGCCTTCGACGGGTGACGCCGTCCTGCCGGGCACCGCCACACCGCAAGCCGGCGGCAAACCCGCCCAGGCCCGCCCGACCACCGTGTTCGACGCTGAGAAGCCCGCCGGTGCGGTGGAGGCGTCCGCTGGAACCCCGGAGGCACCCGCGGCCCGCCTGACCGCGGCCGACCTCAAGGCAGCCGCCCTGGCGGTCGCCGCAGCAGGCGCGCCGGAGGCCAACGCACCCGCGGCAACGACGCAGGCTCCGGTGCCCGGCACCGACCCGTGGGAGCCCGTCGAGGTGCCCCTGCCCACCTATGTCGCGGCCGAAAAGGCGCAGCGCTCGGCGCCGGCACCCCTGGAGCTACCCGCGGAGCCGAAGCCGACCGTCCGGACCCCGATCAAGAACTCGGCCGCCAAAGCGGCTCCGAAGGAAACCGCGGCGCCGGCCGGAACCCGCCTCAACCTCGACGACGTCCTCCAGCGCCGCCGCGCCTGACCGTTACCGCGGCCAAGCCAGGCAACCGGCCCTGACGGGCCCAGCGGCCCGCCGGCGCCGCCCCGTGCACGCGTCTAGGGCCGCGGCAGCACCGAGGTGATCATCGTGAGCACGGGCGTGCCGTCCACCTCTTCCACGGCGAGGGACGCCCGCACGCTGGCGAATCCGGCGAGCGAGTCGGCGTGGGTGCCGCCGCAGGGTATGTGCACGGAACCCTCCGGCAGGTCGCACTCCCAGTACCGGCGGTCCGTGAGCCGCTCTCCATCGCGGGCGATCCGGATGGCCCCGTCCGATGCCACCCATCCGGAGAGGGTTTCGTTCAGGGCTGCTTCGACCGGCGCCGGATCGAATCCCTCGGTGATGAAGCCCCTGCGCCGCAGGGAGCGTCCCAGACGGTAGACATCCACCGAGCCGTACTCGGTGATCGTGGAGGTCTCGATCGCCACCGCATCGAAGTTCGACGTGCCGAGGGCGTCGGCCGGGACCTCCTTCTTCCACCGGTCGGCCAGCGCCCGGTTCAGGGCGAGGGAGGCGAGATGGCACCCGGTGTGTCCGGCCGAGAGGGCCTCCCGGTGCGTCCCGTCAACCCGCACCACCGCGCGTTCGCCTTCGGCCGGCGGCGGTCCCTGGATCAGGTGCGCCACCACGAAGGCCCAACCCTCCGTGCCCTTGCGCACGGGGATATCCGCTCCGAGGAACAGTTCCGTGCCCTCCGTTGCGCCGACCACGCAGTCGGTGATGGGCAGGCTGGATCCACCCACCTCCAGGACCGCCCGGTCAGGGCCCTGGTCGGGCCACGCCGCGTCGACAGGGTGGCAGGCCGTCGCGTCGAGCAGCACGGCCACGGAGCCGTCGGCCCGCTCCTCGACGTGCAGGACTGTGGATTCCGAGGTTAGGGCCCCGGCGGGGTAGCTGACGGCCGTGTCGCGGGATGGCAGGCTCATTGGTTCCTTCGGAGGTAGTGACGATGAGGTCGTGATGGATGCGTGGTCGTGTGGTCTCGGGCGGCCAGCCCGGCGGGCGGGCCGGGGGGATCGGTGCGGTGGGGATCGGCGCGGTCGGGATGGGTGCGGTCGGCCGCGGCCGCGCCCGGCGGTCCGGGGAGCTCAGGCGCTGCCGGAAGCGTCGGTGAGCCGCTGGAGGAGCGGCTCGGTCCGGTAGGGGATGTGCTCGTGCAGGGCCAGGACCGTCTCGGTGCGGATGACGCCCTTGATCCGCAGGATGGAGCGGAGACCCGACTGCAGATGGTGGGTGTCGGTGGCCGCGACCCTGCACCAGACGTCGCCACGGCCGGAGATCTCGTGGACTTCAAGGACCTGGCTGAGCTTGCGCAGCGCCGCAATGACACCGTCGAGTTCGCGGTGGGACACTTCGATGGTCACGAAGGCCACCACATCGTAGCCAAGGGCCTCGAGGTCCAGCTCGCGCCCGCTGGTCCGCAGGGTGCCGGCCCGCAGGAGCCGCCGGATCCGGCTCTGCGCCGTATTGCGGGCGATGCCGAGGGTTTCGCTGAGCTCGCTGATCTGCGCCCGCGGGTCCCGGACCAGTTCAAGCAGCAGCCGCAGGTCCAGGGCATCAAGTTTGCTCATGAAGCTCACTTCCCATCAACTTCGGCCGCCTGTGTTGCGGCTTTTGCTCAACTTGCCCGGCTGGACTGTCTCTAAAGCTTCAAGATAGCCCATTCTGGAGACTGCCGCGCCACCGGGTGCCGCACGGGATTGGGAAAAGGAACGGGAAGTACATGAGTGTCCTGCGCGAGCTGCGCATGCAGCAGCCATCCGCCGCGGCGCGCTGGAGCTGGGACGCCTCGCTCGCCGCGCGGCTGGTCCTCGCGGTCACCGTCATCTCCACGCTGCTGATCGGCGCCAACCTCGCCACCCCGCTCTATCCGCTGATCTCCGCAAACCTGGGCCTCACATCGTTCGACATCACGATGGCGTTCTCCGCCTACGTCCTCACGCTCGTGGCGGGGCTGCTGCTGGTCGGCCACTGGTCCGACCACATCGGCCGCCGGGCGGCCCTCGTCCTCGCGGTCCTGGTCGGGCTGCTCGGAGCTGTGGTCTTCGCCGGTGCGTCCTCACTCGGCGGACTGGTCCTGGGGCGGTCCCTGCAGGGAGCCGCGGTGGCCCTCGCCACCGGCGCCAGCTCGGCCGCGCTGCGCGACCTGCTGCCGCACCGCCCCGACTGGGCCTCGCGCTTCACGCTGCTGGCCTCCGCCGGGGGAGTGGCTGCCGGTCCGGTGATCGGCGGAGTGCTGTCGCTGCTGCCGGATCCCACCCGGACGCCGTTCCTCGTCTACACGGCGGTGCTCACGGCGCTGCTGCTGCCGCTCCTGCTCCTCCGCGCCCGCCCGGCGATCCAGCCGGCCGCCGCCGCACGTCCCCTCACCGCCTTGCGTCCGCGCCGCCCCACCGTTTCGCGTGCCGCCCGCAACTCCTTTTGGATGGCCGCCGCCGTCGGGTTCTTCAGCTTCAGCATCTTCGGGTTCACCCTGAGCCTTGCGCCCACGTGGATCGCCTCGCTGGCCGGGACCGACGCCCGCCCCGTCATCGGCGTCCTGGCCGCCCTGGTCCTCGGCGCGTCCGCGGTGAGCCAGCTGCTCTTCCTCCGCGGCCGCTTCGTGGTGCCCGCCGGACTCACCGCCATGGCCGCAGGCGTGGGCCTTCTCCCGGTGGCCGGTGCGCAGGGAAACCTGCCCCTGCTGATCGGCTGCTGCGTCGCCGCCGGCCTGGGCCAGGGCATGGCCTTCCGGGTCGTCTTCAACCGGGTCTCGCTGCAGGTGGAGGCGGCACTGCACGCCCAGATCATCAGCACCCTCTATGTCATCACCTACCTCGGCAGCGCCGTGCCCGTCCTGGGCCTCGGTGCCGCCGCCGCCTTCTGGGGCATCGACCCCGCCGTCGCGGGTTATGCGGCGGTGGTCGGCGGCGCCTGCACCATCCTGGCCGCGGTGGCCCTCGTGGGCGCCCTGCGACGGCCCGCCGGGCCCGGCCCGGTGCGGCCCGCCGCTGACCCAATGGGCTGACCCGGCCGGATGACACCGCAGGGCGGGCACCCTGCCCGCGGGCGGTCAGCCGAATGCCGCCGCCCGTGGCGGCGCCGTGCCGGGGCCGCCCCGGCCGGTTTGTTTTGTAGGCTGGTCGGTATGCAGCCCCACGAGCCGGACGCCGGCGCCCCCGAGGAATTTATTGGACTCGATATCGGCGGCTCGAAGACCCACGGAATCCTCTGGCGGGGTTCGGTGGTGGCAGCCGAGGCGAAGGCCGGCAGCGCGAACGTGCAGAACGTCAGCGCCGCCGAGGCCTCCGACAACCTCGCGCAGCTCTTCGCCGAGCTCGGCGGGCGGCGCGTCGGCACGGTCATCGCCGGTTCCGGAGGCATCGACACGGAGGACGACGCCGCCCGGCTGCGCGGACTCATCAGGCCCTTCGCGCCTGGCGCGGATATCGACGTCGTCCATGACACCCGCCTGATCCTCGCCGCGGGCGGGGCGGCCACCGGCATCGCCGTGATCGCGGGCACCGGATCGGCGGCGTGGGGGATCACGGCCGACGGGCGCGAGGCGCGCTCGGGAGGCTGGGGCTACCTCCTCGGCGATGAGGGAAGCGGCTACTGGCTGACCCGCGAGGCGATCCGCCGCACGCTGCACCGCTTCAACCTCGCCCAGAAGGCGGGCGAGCTCGGCCGGCGCATCCTCGAGGCGAACGCCGCGACCTCCCCGAGCGAACTCATCGGCCTGTTCCACTCCGACCTGGGCCGCCGGCACTGGGCCTCCCAGTCGCCGGTGGTCTTCGCCGCCGCGGCCGCCGGTGACGACGAGGCCCGTTCCCTCATCGAGACGGCCGGCGCCGACCTGGCCGGGCTGGTCGCGGACATCGTGTCGGTCATCGGCGTGCCCGGCCCCGTGGTCATCGGAGGCGGCCTCGCCGTCCACCAGCCGGCACTCCAGGAGGCCATCCGGCGCCCGCTTGCGGCGGCCGGCGTCACCGACGTGCGGTTCCTGACCCAGGACCCGGTGCTCGGCGCCGACTTCCTCCGCCGGACCCGCAGCGGCAGGTCCGCGGCGGGCGAAGCGGCCCCGCTCTAGACTTCTCCGATGAGCGAAGTCGAAACCGGACCGCCGGCCTGGGATGTCCGGGTCGGAGCCTACGGCGTGATCGTTGACGGCAGCCGGATCCTGCTGGCCCACTGGAACGAAAAGGGCGCCTCGGGCTGGACCCTGCCCGGGGGCGGCCTGGAGTTCGGCGAGGACGCTCCGGCGGCCGCCGTCCGGGAGATCCGGGAGGAGACCGGGTACGACGCCGAACTGGGGAATCTGCTCGGGGTGGACAGCTTTTTCGTTCCGCCCGACCGCCGCCTCAGCGGCACGCCGCGCCCGCTTCACGCCCTGCGCATCATCTACGCGGCCCGCGTGGTCTCCGGAGCGCTCACCCACGAGGCCGGAGGGTCGACGGACGAGGCGGCGTGGGTGGAACTGGGCGAGGTGGCCGGCCTGCGCCGGGTGGAGCTGGTCGACGTCGGGCTCCGGCTCTATTCCCAGCAGACCGGCCGCGGATTAGCATAGGCACCGGCGGCGCAGGGCCTGAACCGGCCGGCCGCCTGAGGGGAGGCCCGGACCGTTGGCCACGCTTGAGGACTACGGGTACACCGACGGCGTGCGCCGCCGTTTCGAGTCCCACTTCCACGCGCCCTTTCCCGCTCCGCGTCCGGCTGCGGACCCTGCACGCGCGCCCGAGCCCGAGCCCGCACCCGCGCCCGTGCCGGAGACGGAGCTGCAGGGGCTGCGGCCCGCCCGCGTGGTGCGTGTCGACCGGCGGCAGCTGCTCCTGGCGGAGGCCGGCGGACTCCTCAGCGTTCCGGCCGCCGGGTCCGCGGCCGTCGGTGACTGGGTGGCGCTGAGCGGGAGCCCCGGCCGGGTGGAAGGGGTGCTTCCCCGCACCGGGGTCCTGCAGCGCAAGAAGGCCCACGATCCCCTCTCACAGGCCCAGATCGTCGCGGCCAACGTGGAGGTGGCGCTGATCGCGGTGCCCATCGACCGGCCCCTCTCAACGAACCGCCTGGAGCGCTCCCTCGTGGCCGCGAGGGATTCGGGGGCGCGGCCCTTGGTGGTCCTGACCAAGGCGGACCTCACCGGCGTGCACGACGCCGTGGTGGGCGCCACAGTGCAGGAGGCGGGGACCGCCGAGGTGATCACCACCTCCGCCCTGACCGGGGACGGCTGCGAAACCCTCGCCGACAGCCTCCGGCCCGGGGAGACCTGCGTGCTGGTCGGCCCGTCGGGGGCCGGGAAATCCTCACTGGTCAACGCCCTGGTGGGCGGGCAGGTGCAGGACACGGGCCGGGTGCGGGCCGGCGACGGAAAGGGCAGGCACACCACCACGGCACGCACCCTGATCCCCCTGGGGGACGGTGTGGTGCTGATCGACACGCCCGGGCTCCGCGGTTTCGCCCTCTGGGACGCCGACGAGGGGCTCGACGCCGAATTCGGCGACATCACCGACCTCGCCTCCGGCTGCCGGTTTCGGGACTGCGCCCACGACGGCGAACCAGGGTGCGCCGTCGCCGCGGCCCTCGCGGACGGATCGCTCGAACCACGCCGGTTCGCCAGCTACCAGCGGATGGCCACCGAACTCGCGGCCCTGCACCGGCGCCAGGACGCGGCACGCCGCAGTCCTGCCGGGCACAGCCGGAACTCGGGGCGCCCCCGGTGAGCGACCAGCGCGCCCGCCCCGCCGCCTGCGCTCCGCCGGTGGCCACGCGCCAGCTACCCCGTGTCATATAGATGTGATCGCCTTCACATTCGGCAGGATTGGGCAATACGGAACCTTGATTGCCGCGAACCCCTCGCTAGACTTCTAATTTGAACCGATTGACAAGACCCAGTCCGGTGGTGACGGGCCGGTCAGCCGGCAGGCTCCTGCCACGAAAGGCAAGGCTCCAATGACATCCGAGACTTCATCGCGCAGCGTGGGGAGCGCGGCCGGCAGGCCGATGATCGAACTGCGCGGCGTGACCAAGACGTATCCCGGCGGCCAGACAGCGGTGAACAACCTCAGCCTGGACATTGACCGCGGAGCCATCACCGTCCTCGTTGGGCCCTCAGGCTGCGGCAAGACCACCACCATGCGCATGATCAACCGCATGGTGGAGCCGACCTCGGGGGCCGTCCTGGTCGACGGGGAGGACATTGCGGACCGCAAGGCCTCCGACCTTCGGCGCTCGATGGGGTACGTCATGCAGTCCTCCGGCCTGCTGCCGCACCGCACCGTCCTGGACAATATCGCCACCGTGCCCCGGCTCAACGGCGTGGCGCGGAAGGACGCGCGGGCCCGCGCGACGGAACTGCTTGAAGTCGTCGGGCTCGCCCCGGACCTCGGCAGGCGCTATCCGGCGCAGCTGTCCGGCGGCCAGCAGCAGCGCGTCGGGGTGGCCCGGGCGCTGGCCGCCGACCCGCCGATCCTGCTGATGGACGAACCGTTCAGCGCCGTTGACCCCGTGGTGCGCCAGGAGCTCCAGGAGGAACTCCTGCGCCTGCAGCGCGATCTGGCCAAGACCATCGTGTTCGTCACCCACGACATCGACGAGGCGACGATCCTCGGTGACAAGGTCGCCGTCCTGAACATCGGCGGGGTGCTCGCCCAGTACGCCACCCCCGAGGAGATCCTGCGCGCACCGGTCAGCGACTTCGTGGCGGGCTTCGTCGGGCGGGACCGCGGGTTCCGCCACCTGTCCTTCCAGGAGGGCGAGGGCGTGCGCATCCACCCCATTCAGACCATCGAGGTCGACCGGCTCGGCGATCCGGGCGCGGCCGTCACCTCCCCGTGGACCCTTGCCGTCGACGCAGGCGGCCGCCCCCAGGGGTGGGTGCCGCAGAACCGGCGCTCGACCATCCGCAGTGGGGCGGATCTCGTTCCCGGCGGGTCCCTGTACCGGCGCGGGGACACCCTGCGGCGGGCCCTGGACGCGGCACTCTCGGCGCCCTCCGGCCTGGGCGTGGCCGTCGATGACGAAGGGCGCGTCGTCGGAGCGGTCCGGGCCGGCGAAATCCTCGAACTCATCGAGGACGCGCGGGTCGACCGCGGCCGCGCCAACTACAACACGGCGGTGTAGGGATGGACTGGTTCCTCGCGAACATCGACTTCATCGCCGGCCTCACCGGCCAGCACCTGATCCAGTCCGTGGTGCCGCTGGTCCTCGCCGTGGTCTTCGCCGTGCCGCTGGCCCAGCTGGCACGGCTGAACCGCACCGTCGGCGGAGTAATCCTGACCCTGTCTTCGATCCTCTACACGATTCCGTCCCTCGCGATGTTCGTTTTCCTGCCCCTGATCCTCGGCACGAGCATCATCAGCCCGGTCAACGTCATCGTCGCGCTGACCATCTACGCCGTGGCCCTGCTGGTGCGGTCCACCCTCGATGCCCTGGAATCGATTGACGACGGCGTGCGCCAGGCCGCCGTCGCCATGGGCTTCACCCCGGTACGGCGCTTCCTTACGGTCGACTTTCCCCTGTCGATCCCGGTGCTCTTCGCCGGGCTGCGGGTCATCTCGGTGACGAATATTTCGCTGGTCAGCGTGGGAGCCCTGATCGGCGTCTCGAGCCTCGGGACGCTGTTCACCGACGGGCTCTTCCGGTCCTTCCCCACGGAGATCGCCGTCGGCATCCTCATCACGCTGGTGCTGGCCCTGGTCATGGACCTGGTGCTGGTGGCGCTGGAGCGGCTCGTCACCCCGTGGCGCCGGCAGGCCCCGGCGAAGGGGCGCACCCCCGGAACTGTCGCGGTCGAAGCGTACCGGGTGGGTGCCTGATGGATTACACAAGCGATAACCTGTTCGCCCAGATGGGCCAGTGGCTGGTTGCCCCCGAGAACTGGTCGGGGGAGCGGGGGATCCCCACGCGGATTCTTGAGCATCTGGGCTACACCGGCCTCACCATGCTCATCGCCCTGGCCATCGCCGTCCCCGTCGGGCTGTATGTGGGCCACACCGGCAGGGGCCGGGTCGTCATCGTCTCGGGGATCGGGATCCTGCGGGCCCTGCCGACCCTCGGCATGGTCTTCCTGTTCGTGCTGCTGGCCGGGCTTGGCCTGCTGCCGCCGATCTGGGCGCTGGTGCTCCTCGCGGTGCCGCCCGTGCTCAGCGGCGTCTACGCCGGTATCTCCTCGGTGAACCGGGACACCGTCGACGCCGCCCGGGCCATGGGCATGAGCGAGGCGCAGATCCTCTTCCGGGTCGAGGTGCCCAACGGGCTGCCCGTCATCCTGGGCGGGGTGCGTGCGGCGGTGCTGCAGGTCGTGGCGACCGTTGCCGTCGTCGCCTATATCAATCTCGGCGGTTTGGGCGTGTTCCTCGTCGAGGGCACCCAGCTGCGCGACTACGGGCGCCTCTTCGGGGGTGCGGTGGTCATTGGCGTTGTCGCGATCGCCGTTGACCTCCTCATGGCGCTGGTCCAAAAATTTGCCGTTTCACCGGGACTGCGGACAAGCCGCGCACCGGTGCGGACACAGGATCCTGGCCGGCAGAAGGCCGTCGCCAGTGCACAAGGAGGAACAACATGACGAACCTGTCAGTACACCGCGCCGGACGGCGCGCTTTGACGGGGCTGGCCCTCACGGGCCTGCTGGCGTTGACTGCCTGCGGTGCGAACAGCGATCCGGCGGCCGAGCCGGAGGAAACCTCGGGCGGCGGCGGTTCCGTTGTCATCGGGTCGGCTGATTTCCCCGAAAGCCAGATCATCGCCGAAATCTACGCCGGCGCTCTGCAGGCCGAGGGAATCGACGCGAGCACGAAGCTGAACATCGGATCCCGGGAAATCTACTACAGCGCCGTTGAGGAGGGCTCGGTCGACATTGTGCCCGATTACAGCGGCAACCTCCTGCTGTTCGTGGATCCCAAGGCGACGGCCGAATCCCCCGAGGACATTGCGGAGGCCCTGCCGGAGGCGCTCAAGGCCAAGTCGGCGGACGTCAACCTCGGCGTCCTCGAACCGTCCGAGGCCGAGAACAAGGACGCGATGGTGGTGACTCCGGCCACCGCCGAGGAATACGGGCTGAAGTCCATTGCGGACATGGCGGAGGTCTGCGGTGAGCTCACCATCGGTGCCCCGAGCACCTTCCAGGAGCGCTCCTACGGCCTGCCCGGCCTCAAGGAAAAGTACGGCTGCGAGCCGGGAGGCTTCGAGTCGATCAACGACGGCGGCGGTGCCGTCACCCTGGAGGCGCTCCTCAATGACGACGTCCAGGTGGTCGACATCTACACCACGACCCCGTCGATCGAGGACAACGACCTCGTGGTCCTCGAGGACCCCGAGAACCTGTTCATCGCCCAGCAGGTTCTCCCGCTGGTCAACCTCGACACCGTGAACGAGGACGCCCAGGAGGTACTCAACGAGATCTCGTCCCAGCTGACCACCGAGGACCTCATCGACCTCAACCGCCAGGTCAGCGGCGACGAGAAGCGCAATCCGGCAGACGCGGCAGCGGACTGGCTGGAGGAAAAGGGCCTCGCCGGCTAGGAGCCCGGGCAACCGGTTTCTCCGGCGTGCAGCACCTTCGGCAGGGACCCAATGGGTCCCTGCCGAAGGGGCGGTGGTCCCCGGCGGGTTCGACATCGCCGCGGGCCTCCTCATGAGCGCGGTCCACGATCCGCCCCGCCGGTGAAACGGCGGGGCGGATCCCGGGCCGGTGGCACTACAGGAACCTGGCCGGCGGTCCGCCGCCAGCGGACCGAGAGGAACACCATGAAGAAACTTTCTGCCCCGCACGCCGGACGGCTCACCCTTTCGGGGCTGGCCCTGACGGGCCTGCTGGCGGTGACGGCCTGCGGTGGGAACAGCGACCCCGCCGCCGGACCCGATGACGGCGGAGCCGGCGACTCCATCGTCGTGGGGTCGGCCGACTTCCCCGAAAGCCAGATCATTGCGGAAATCTATGCCGGAGCCCTGAACGCCGAGGGCATCGACGCAAGCACGAAGCTGAACATCGGCTCGCGGGAAATCTATCTTGCGGCCGTGTCGGAGGGCTCGGTCCAGGTCGTTCCCGACTACAGCGGCAACCTGCTGCTGTTCTCGGACCCCCAGTCCACCGCCCAGGCCCCGGAGGAGATCGTCGAGGCCCTGCCCGATGCCCTGAAGTCGAAGTTCCCGGAGGCCGACCTTGGCATCCTCGAGGCCTCCGAAGCCGAGAACAGGGACGCAATGGTCGTCACGAGGGAAACGGCCGAGAAGTACGGGCTGACGTCGATCGCCGATATGGCCGAGGTCTGCGACGAGCTGACCATCGGCGCGCCCGGCACGTTCCGGGAGCGGCCCTACGGGCTTCCCGGGCTCAAGGAGAAATACGGCTGCGAGCCTGCAGGCTTCGAGGCCATCAACGACGGCGGCGGGGCCATCACGGTGGAGGCACTGTTGAACGACGACATCCAGGTGGCCGATATCTTCACCACCACTCCGTCCATCGTGGACAACGACCTTGTGGTGCTCGAGGATCCCGAGAACAACTGGCTTGCCCAGCAGGTCCTGCCGGTGGTGAACATGGACACCGTGGGGGAGGACGCCCGCGCGGTCCTCAACGAGGTGTCGGGGGAGTTGACCACCGAGGACCTGATCAACCTCAACCGCCAGGTCAGCGGGGATGAGAAGCGCAACCCGTCCGACGCGGCGGCGGGCTGGCTCGAGGAGAAGGGCCTGGCTGGCTCCTAAGCCCGGCCGGTACTTCTTCGGGGGCCCGGTACGCGGCAATTCCGCGTACCGGGCCCCTGCTGTGGCATCCTGAACGAATGGCAAAGTACAGGCAGTCCGACAAGCTCCACAATGTGCTCTACGACATCCGGGGGCCGCTGCTTGAGCACGCGAAGATCATGGAGGCCCAGGGCCACCGGATCCTGAAACTTAATATCGGCAATCCCGCGCCGTTCGGCTTCGAGGCCCCCGATGCGATCCTCGTGGACATGATCCGCAACCTGCCCAAGTCCCAGGGGTACAGCGACTCCCGGGGAATCTTCTCGGCCCGGACCGCCGTCGTGCAGTACTACCAGGGCCGCGGCATCCAGAACATCGACATCGACGACGTGTACCTGGGCAACGGGGTCAGCGAGCTGATCACCCTCTCCCTCCAGGCCCTGCTCAATAACGGTGACGAGATCCTCGTGCCCACCCCCGACTATCCGCTGTGGACGGCGTCGGCGAGCCTGGCCGGCGGCACCGCGGTGCACTACCTCTGCGACGAGGACAACCACTGGTGGCCCGACCTCGAGGACATGGCCGCAAAGATCAGCCCAGCCACCAAGGGGATTGTGCTGATCAACCCGAACAACCCAACCGGCGCGGTCTACCCGCGGCACGTGATCGAGGGCGTCGTGGCGCTGGCCCGCGAGTACAACCTGATCATCTTCGCCGACGAGATCTACGAAAAGATCCTCTACGACGACGCCGTGCACGTGAATGCGGCCTCGGTGACCGGCGACGACGTGCTGTGCCTGACCTTCAGCGGGCTCTCCAAGGCCTACCGCATCGCCGGGTTCCGCAGCGGCTGGATGGCCATTTCCGGCCCGAAGGAGGACGCCGAGGACTACATCGAGGGCATCAACCTGCTGGCCAATATGCGTCTGTGCGCCAACGTGCCGGCGCAGCACGCCATCCAGACGGCCCTCGGCGGCTACCAGAGCATCAATGACCTGATCCTGCCCGGCGGGCGGCTCAAGGCGCAGCGCGACAAGGCCACCGAACTGCTCAACGCCATTCCCGGAGTGAGCTGCGAGCCCGCGGCCGGTGCCCTCTACCTCTTCCCGCGCCTCGACCCCGAGGTGTACCCGATCCGGGATGACGAGAAATTCGCCCTTGACCTGCTCAAGCAGCAGAAAATCCTCATCTCGCACGGACGGGCGTTCAACTGGATCAACCCGGATCATTTCCGGATGGTCACCCTGCCCAGCGTCGAGGTCATCGAAGACGCCGTGGGGCGGCTGGCCGAATTCCTGGGGTCGTATAAGCAGTAACGCCGACGGCAAGGAGACACCATGGACCGCTCCGTATTCGCTGCGGACCCGCGCAGGCTTCTGATTGCCGGACCGGATTTCCGGCTTGCGGACGCGGATCCGCGGTCCACCCCCGGGTTCCCCTCCGGCAAGAAGGAGGGAAAGGCGGCGCTGGAAAAGGGGACCAAGGCGCTGTCCCACTCGCAGGAGCAGCTGTTCGCGGCAAGCCGGCAGGGGGAGGGCTCCTCGGTGCTGCTGATCCTTCAGGCGATGGACACCGCCGGCAAGGGCGGCATCGTGCGGCACGTCATCGGCGCCGTCGACCCCCAGGGTGTGCACCACCACGCGTTCAAGGCTCCCACCGCCGCCGAGCGGCGCCACGATTTCCTGTGGCGGGTCCAGAAGCAGCTGCCCGGCCCGGGCATGATCGGCGTCTTCGACCGGTCCCACTATGAGGACGTGCTCGTCCATAAGGTCCGCGGGCTGTCTCCGGCGGAGGAGGTCGAACGCCGGTACGGTGCGATCGCCCAGTTCGAGGCAGGACTGGCCGCCGCCGGCACGCGGGTGCTGAAGGTCATGCTCCACATCAGCAAGGAGGAGCAGAAACTCCGCCTTACCGAGCGCCTGAACCGGCCGGACAAATACTGGAAGTACAACCCGGGCGACGTCGACGAACGTGCCCTCTGGGAGGACTACCAGGAGGCCTATGCGACGGCGATCGCACGCACCAGCACTCCCGAGGCACCCTGGTACGTCGTGCCTGCGGATGCCAAGTGGTACGCCCGCCTGGCCGTCCAGCAGCTGCTCGCCGCGGCCCTGGCGGACCTGCACCTGGGCTGGCCGGAGGCACACTTCGACGTCGAGGCCGAAAAGCAGCGCCTGGCCGCGTCCTAGGAGGCGGGCCGGGTGCCGTTCTCGGCGCGGTCCCGTGCCGCGGCGAGGCGCTTCTTGGCCCCTTCGAGCCAGTCCTCGCAGCGGTCCGCCAGCGCCTCGCCGCGCTCCCACAGTGCGAGCGACTCCTCGAGGCTGACGCCGCCGGCCTCGAGCTTGGACACGACGTTCACCAGTTCCTCCCGTGCCTGCTCATACGACAGGGAGGAGATGTCTCCGGGTGCGGTTTCGGCCGGCTGGCTCATGGGTTTTCCTTTCCTGACGGCTCCGGACTTTCCGGTGCCGTCGTCGTGCGGGTGGCGGAGGGATCCCCGGGGGAGCCCCCTGAGGTCGGATCGGGCAGGGTGCCGGTGGCCCGGGCGGACAGCCGCCCGACCGCCACCTTAATCGAAAGGTCGGTGCCGGCCGGCACCGCTGCCGCCTCCAGGACGACGCTCCCGTCCCCACGCTGCACGACGGCGTAGCCACGGTCGAGGGTGTTCTGCGGTGAGAGGGCGCGCACCTGGGCGCGCAGGTGCCGCACCCCGTCGGTGTGGCGGGTCACGGCGGAGTCCACCGAAAGGTGCGCGCGGTTGCGAAGCCGTTCGACGTCGGATTCGCGCACGTCGATCATCCCCTCCGGCCGGGCCAGGGAGGGCCGGGACCGCAGTTGGTTGAGCCGGTCGGTTTCCCGGGCCAGGAGCTGCCCCAGGGAACGGGTGAGTGCTGCCCGGGCCTGCCCGATCCGGTTCAGTTCCTCGGCGACGTCGGGGACCACCCGTTTGGCGGCGTCGGTGGGGGTGGAGGCGCGCAGGTCGGCTACCTCGTCCAGCAGCGGCCGGTCGGCCTCGTGCCCGATGGCGCTCACGACCGGGGTGTGCGCGGCGGCCACCGCGCGGACCATCTCCTCGCTGCTGAACGGCAGCAGGTCCTCGAGGGAGCCGCCGCCGCGGGCAATGATGATCACGTCAACGTCGGCGAGGGCGTCAAGCTCCGCCAGCGCGGCGGTCACCTGCGGGACGCAGCCGGGGCCCTGGACGGCAACCTCGCGCACCTCGAAGTCCACGGCGGGCCAGCGCAGCGCGGCATTGCGCATCACGTCCTTCATGGCGTCGGAGCCGCGGCCGGTGATGAGGCCGATGCGATGCGGCAGCAGGGGAAGCCGCCGCTTGCGCTGGGCAGAGAAGAGGCCCTCGGCGCTCAGCAGCCGCCGCAGGCGCTCGATGCGGGCCAGCAGGTCCCCGAGCCCGACCGGGCGGATGTCCCGGGCCTGCATGGACAGCCGTCCCGTCTTGACCCAGAAGTCGGCCTTCAGCTGGGCGACCACGCGGGTGCCCTGTTCAAGGGGCAGGGCGAGCCGGTCCAGGACGCTGCTGAACACCGTGACCGAGAGCGAGACTTCGGTGTCGACGTCGCGCAGGGTGAGGAAGGACAGCCCGTTGCGGCGGTTGAACTCAATCACCTGACCCTCGACCCAGGCGGCCGGGGCACGCTCGATGTGGGCCTTGAGCTTCTCGGACAGGACGTGCAGGGGCCATGGGGTGGCCGCGGAGGTCTCGCCCGCCGTGGCAGGCAGGGTCGAGGGGGTTCCCGGTTCGACGGCCGCCGCGGTGCGCCTCCCGTTCGGCACAGTGCCTTCAGTGGTCATCGGCGCGCTGCTCCTCACCTTGCTGTCTGGGTGCGGACGCTGCGGCTGTGGCCCGTCCGCTTCGGCAGCGGGCTCGTCCTGTCCACGGACTTATGTCTACCAGCTTCCCACGACAGCGCCGAGCCGGGGCGCCGGATGGGGGGACAAGGCCCGTCCCGGGCGGCCCGGGCGCAACCGATCGGTGCCTTCCGGCCCTAAAAGGGCATAACCTGATCCTCACGCACCCAACCGATCCCAAGGACCCTATGCGCACGCTGGCCTCTGCCTTCTTTGCCCTCGCCGCGCTGGCGCTCACCGGAGGGGCCCTGTCCGCGGCCTGGACCGAGAGCCGCCTCGTCGACCAGCAGGGTTTCGTGGACCTGGCTGGCCCCCTCGCCAAGGACACCGAGTTCCAGCAGGCCCTGACCGGGGCGCTCGCCGGGGAGGTGTCGAGGGGCGCCGGGCTGCCGGGGCCCCTGCAGAACCTGGTGCGCCCGGCCATCGAGAACGCGGCCTCCTCGGTGACCAGGATGGCGGGGTATCCGCGGGCCTGGGAGGAGAGCCTGCGCATCTCCCACCGCCTGACCCTCTCTCGAGCGCCGTCGGACCCAAACGCGCAGACCCCGGCCGTGGTGTCCCTCGATTTGAAGCCCCTGGCCGGGCTGCTCTCCCAGCAGGTTGGGACCGGACTGGGCATCAACGTGCCGGTACCCCAAAACACCACGGTTGAGGTCGGGCGGCTCGAGCGCGGTGGTGCGCTGAGCCTGGTGAGCAGGATCGCCCAGCTCTGGCCTGCGCTGGCCTTGGGCGCCGGGACCTGCGCGGTTCTCGCCCTGGCTCTCGCCCGGAAGCGCTCGACGACCCTCGCCCTGTTGGGAGCCGGCGGTGCGGGCCTGGGGGTCCTTGGCTGGCTGGGAGCCGGACTGATTCCGGACGCTGCGGCCGGCGCCGCCGGGTCCAGCGCCGTCGCCCGGATTTTCGTCCGCGGCTTCGCCGGCAGGGTTTCGACCGATCTTGCCGAAGCCAGCCTGCCCGTCGTCGCCGGCGGGGCCATGGTGCTGGCCGTCGGGGTGGCCCTGCGGTTCACGTTTGGGCGGCGAAGTATGCGTTAGACCACACCCGCGCCCCCGGTGGGCCCGTTGTCTGAGGAAACCGCTAGCATTGAACCATGACCAGCACAGCAGTTCAGGTCCCCATGCCCATGGTGCCCCGTCGGCGCCGCTCTCCCGAGGACGTGCAGGCCGCCGCTCCGGTCGAGGGCAGGCGTCAGGTGCTGCTTGCTGCGCCGCGCGGCTACTGCGCCGGAGTTGACCGTGCGGTCATCGCCGTTGAGAAGGCGCTCGAACACTACGGCCCGCCGGTCTATGTCCGCAAGCAGATCGTCCACAACCTCCACGTGGTCTCGACCCTCGAGGCGAAGGGCGCCATTTTCGTTGAGGAGACCGACGAGGTCCCTGAGGGCGCGCTGCTCGTCTTTTCGGCCCACGGAGTCTCACCGGCTGTGGTGCAGTCCGCCGAAGACCGGGGCCTGCGGACCATCGACGCCACCTGCCCGCTGGTCACCAAGGTCCACCGTGAGGCGCAGCGCTTCGCCCGCGACGACTTCGATATTCTCCTGATCGGCCACGAAGGCCACGAGGAGGTCGAGGGGACCGCCGGCGAGGCCCCGGAGCACATCCAGATCGTTAACGGCCCCGAGGACGTCGACAAGGTCCAGGTCCGCGACCCCGAACGGCTGATCTGGCTCTCCCAGACCACCCTGAGCGTCGACGAGACCATGCACACGGTCAACCTGCTCAAGGAGCGGTTCCCGACCCTGCAGGACCCGCCCAGCGACGACATCTGCTACGCCACCTCCAACCGGCAGGCGGCGATCAAGAAGATTGCCCCGACCTCGGACCTGGTGATCGTCGTCGGCTCCGCCAACTCCTCGAACTCCGTCCGGCTGGTCGAGGTCGCCCTCGAATACGGAGCGAAGGCCGCGCACCGCGTGGACTTCGCCAACCAAGTCGATGAGTCGTGGTTCGAAGGCGTTCGAACGGTCGGCGTTTCCTCGGGCGCTTCGGTCCCCGAGAACCTGGTCCAGGACGTGCTGCGGCTGCTCGCCGAGCGCGGCTACGGCGAGGTCGAGGAGGTCGTCACGGCGCAGGAGGACATCATCTTCTCCCTGCCGAAAGAGATCCGCTCAGCCCTGAAGGCAATGGGCGATTCCTCGCAGGGACGGGGCGGCCGCGGAGGCCGCCGCGAACCGGGGCCCTCGAACTAGCAGCTTCGCCAGGCCGGCCGCCGGGCGCGCGGCCCGAAGGGTGTCCCCGACCGGTGTCACCGTCGGGAGCGCGGGCCCGAAGTCGGCGTGCACTGCCACGGCAGGAGCTTCGTGCGCACGCCGCCCGGCACGGCTCTATCGCGCCGGCGGGAGAGCCTGGAGCCGACCGCGACCCCGACCAGTGCCCAGAAGGCCCCGGCGCTGACGCCGGCAAGCACGATCCAGAAGGGGACGCGGGTGATGTCTTCAGCCTTGTCTTCGGTCATGGCCGGAATTCTCCCACACCCCTGAAGGCACGGACAGGTTCCGGCAGGGGCACCGGTCCCTGGTCCGGGCGCGGCAGGTCCCCCCGGTCCCGCAGGGGCACCGCCCCGGAATCAGGCGCTGCGTTCCACGGGACCCTCGGATGCCTCGGAGGTTCCGGGGGCGGCGAGGTCGAGGAGGTCCTGGCCGTCACCGGTGGTACCCACCCGGCTGATTCCCGAGCCGCCCTGGGACCAGCCGTGCCCGGTACGTCCACCGGACTCGACCTCGGAGTCATCGGGGCCGTCGAGCAGTTCGGGGGCACCGAGCAGCCGCGGCGTGGCCTCGACGGCCTGGATGCCGGAGAAGGCGCTCTTTTCCGGGCCGGCTCCGGCGGGAACGGCGTCGAGGGAGGCGGCGTCGAAGGCGCCGATCCGCCGTGCCGTGGGCAGCACCCGGGTTTCGAGGGTGCCGACGAACGAGTTGTACTTCTCCACCGATGCCTTGAGGGATGACCCGAGCTTGGCCACGTGGCCGCCCATGGTGCCCAACCGCTCATAGAGTTGGCGCGAGAGCTCAAATAGCTCACGGGCATTGTCCGTCAGGACCTCCTGGCGCCAGCTGAAGGCGGCGCTCTTGAGGATCGCCATGAGCGAGACGGGGGAGGTCAGCGCCACATTGCGGCTGAACGCGTAGTCGAGCAGCCCCGGGTCGGCCCGCAGGGCCGAGGCCAGGATCGACTCCACCGGGATAAAGCAGATCACCAGTTCGGGAGAGTTATTCGTGCCCTCCCAGTACTTCTTCTTGGCCAGGGTGTCGATGTGGGCGCGCAGGGCCTTGGCATGCTGCTGGAGCAGGGCGGTGCGTTCGGCCTCCCGGCCTGCCGCCTCCACCCCGTCCAGTTCCTGGGCCTGGAGGAACGCGCTCAGGGGCACCTTCGCGTCGATGACCAGCTGCTTGTTGCCGGGGAGCTGGACCACCATGTCAGGCCTCGACGTCGACCCGGCGCCGCCGGAGGAGGTCGTCTCCGCTACCTCGGCGCGGGCCAGCGTGGCCTGCTCGACGAAGTCGACGCGGGCCAGCATCCCGGCGGCTTCGACCACCCGCCGCAGCTGCACCTCGCCCCACTGGCCCCGGGCGCTGTTGCTGCGCAGCGCCGCTGCGAGGGAATGGGTCGTCGACAGCAGCCGGGCGTCGGCGTCGCGTGCCTCCTGCAGCTGCTGGGCCAGCTGCCCGTACTGCTCGACGCGGTCCCGCTCCAGTAGGCCGACCTGGCGCTGGACCTGGGTCAGCTTCTCCGCCACGGGCGCCAGCGCCCGCAGCACGTTGGTCTCGTCGGCCGACCGTGCGGAGAGGGCCCGGTTCTGGGAGGCCAGCAGGTCCTTCTCCGCGGAGGCCGCCGCCAGCGCCGCGGTCGCGCTGCCCAGCCGGTTCACGGCGTCGTCGAGCTCCTCCCGAAGCTGGTCCGCCTGCCCGCGTCCCCGCGCAGCAAGAAGGAACGCACCCGCGATGCAGCCGAGAACAAAAGCGAGGATTACGAGCACAAGCGTGAAACCGTCCATGAAATCACTGTGGCAGGATGCGCCGACATTTTTGGGAAGGCACCCCGGCGGCGCGGTGCGTCCGGGCCGGTAGACTGTACTCCCGTGGCTCTTACTATTGGCATCGTCGGACTGCCCAACGTCGGCAAATCAACCCTTTTCAATGCGCTGACCCGCAACAACGTGCTTGCGGCGAACTATCCGTTCGCGACGATCGAGCCGAACGTCGGAGTGGTCAACCTGCCCGACCCGCGTCTGGCACAGCTCGCCGAGGTCTTCGGCTCCAAGCAGATCCTCCCGGCCACCGTCTCCTTCGTGGACATCGCCGGCATCGTCAAGGGCGCCTCCGAGGGGGAGGGGCTGGGCAACCAGTTCCTGGCGAACATCCGCGAGGCCGAGGCCATCGCCCAGGTTATCCGGGTCTTCGACGACCCCGACGTCGTCCATGTCGACGGCAAGGTCGATCCCCGCTCCGACATGGAGACCATCAACACCGAACTGATCCTGGCCGACCTGCAGACCCTCGAGAAGGCGATCCCGCGCGTCGAGAAGGAAGTCAAGATCAAGAAGCGCGAGGCAGCGCAGCTCACCGCAATGCAGGCCGCCCAGGCGGTGCTCGAGCGCGGCGACACGATCTTCTCCTCGACCAAGAGCGACAAGCTCGAGATGGAGCACCTGCGCGAGCTGAGCCTGCTCACCGCCAAGCCCTTCATCTACGTCTTCAATGTCGACGACGCCGTCCTTGGCAGCCCTGAGCGCCAGGAGGAGCTGCGTGCCCTGGTCGCCCCGGCGGATTCGATCTTCCTCGATGCCAAGCTCGAGGCGGACCTGGTGGAGCTCGACGAGGCCGAGGCCCGCGAGATGCTTGAGATGAACGGGCAGGAAGAGTCCGGGCTGGACCAGTTGGCGCGTGTCGGCTTCCACACCCTCGGCCTGCAGACCTACCTCACCGCCGGTCCCAAGGAGACCCGCGCGTGGACCATCAAGAAGGGCGCCACCGCACCCGAGGCGGCAGGCGTGATCCACTCCGACTTCCAGCGCGGCTTTATTAAGGCCGAGGTGGTCCACTTTGAGGACCTCATGGCCGCCCGGTCGGTGGCAGAGGCCAAGGCCAAGGGCAAGGTGCGCATCGAAGGCAAGGAATACGTGATGGCCGACGGCGACGTGGTGGAGTTCCGCTTCAACGTCTAGAACTTGACTCTTGGGACATGGGAGGGCCCGCAAGAACCCAAATTCTCACGGGCCCTCATGTTTCTCGCCATCGTGGTACGGCTGGTTGACGACGATGTAGTCGCGTATAAACGTAATGACTGGACGAAAGGTCCTACAGTTTGATCGTCATCGGGCCCGAGGCACGGCTAGCACGGTATGGGTTCCGCGGGCACCGCTCCGGTGACAATGTAGCGGTGACGAGCTGGCTAGCTCGCATTCTTTCCGACTATTATTTCGCCTCGACTTCAGTCCTCGTTTGTTTCGTGGTTTTTAGAAGGTCAGCGAGCATATCCTCCGTGATGAGAGGAACGTCGGCCTCGAGCTCATGCTCCGAGACGTAGGTAGAGATTCCTTCGACGATCACCATCGACAGATCAACGCGGCGTTGAAGTGCATTTGTTGCCCAATCTCTTTTCCTGCGAAGCTTGCCCCGCCAATCGTGACTGTTCGGGCCCAGTTTCTCTGCGATATTCCGCAGGGCTCCCATTGAGAAGATCGACTTGCACTCCAGCACGAAGACACCGTCGTCACGGACTGCAAGCACATCGATCTGACCGGGGAGGGGTTCATCACAATGCAAGTGCTCTGTCCCCTCCTGGGTCGTCCAGGTTCCTCTCTCGTTGACCGGACCAGCTTTAAAGCCGTGGTCCCGAAGGAGCTGGACGACGTTGTCCTCGAAGGGCTGCGAAATGACTTGCTCTCGCAGAGTGGTCCGCTGAATCTCCCGGAGGAGCCACGGAGCGAGTGAGTCCATCAACAGGTATGGACTAGTCCATAACGAACCGGCGCTTTCGACGACGGGGTGGGCCGCGATCTCGCCTTCGTGCCAAAGCAGCAGGGACCTGACCTCTGGATAACCCAGCACAGTCGACTCGCCTATTTCGTTGTAAATCTGAGTGTAGAAGCCCTCCAGAATAGGTTCGATTTGAGGTTTGGATGGCGGGCGCAACACATGAACAATCAGTGACAAGCGGAGATACAACGCCAACCAGATCGCGTGTCCCTCACCTGTCACGGGAAGGCGCGACAGGTGAGGAAACTGATCACTTGGGAAGAACTCAGTCGGATCCTTCTTGAGCGATACAACCTGAGCGACGGACTGAAAGTTAATGCTAAGCCCCGTTACTAGGGATTTTGCGTCGATCGTCGTAGGCAATTTTGCCCCTGTAATCGTAACTCGCACTTCGTGCCCCTGCGGGCCCGATGCCCAGATTGGAGCGAGCCCTCGCGAATTGGATTCGTGTGTTAGCCAGCAAGCGGAGATTAGGGAAGCGAGGTCTTTGATGCTTCGGGAACTCCCATGGACCGGGTTCTGAACTAGCAGTTCGAGTGCCTTCTTTGCGTGAGGACGCACGGGGTCTTCAGGCTCACGGAGTGAATCCCACAGAGCGAGCAGGACTAGCGAGGCCCACTCGGAGTCAATCGTGTCGACGAGTTCGTTGGATCTTGAGTGGAGACTTTCGAGGTCGGTTCCCTCG
>NZ_CADCTE010000140.1 GCF_902805515.1 uncultured Arthrobacter sp.
CCATCAATACACCAACACCAACTACATCGTTCTGGGCCTGATCATCGAACGCATCACCCAACGGCCCCTGGCCGAACAGATCCACGATCGGATCGTCACACCCCTGGACCTGAAGCACACCTACCTGCCCGAACCGGGTGAGACCGGGCTGCGAGGAGACCATCCCCTGGGCTACCACAAGGACGCAAAGGGGGAACTACGCGACGTCACCGAGTACGATCCTTCCACGGCCTGGGCATCCGGAGCCATGGTATCCACACCGGCTGAGCTCAACACGTTCATGAAAGCCGTCCTCAACGGCGAGCTCCTGGAACCGGCCGAACTCGACCAGATGCTCACCGGCATCCCCACCGGCGACAAACTCATCCCCGGAAACACGTACGGGCTGGGGATCGAAAGCGGCGAACTGGGCGGCGGCACAACCTGGGGCCACAACGGCTACATCCCCGGCTACCAGACGATCAACACAGTCGCAGAGGACGGCACCGCCGTCACCATCACCCTCACAGCACTGCCAAACGTGATCTACGACGGCCCCCTCGATGGCCCCCTCGACGGCCCCCCGGAAGAATTCTTCGATTTCGCCCGCTTGTCCATCGACGCCGTCGACGAAGCCCTCAGCACGCCCTGACCCGACCGGTTAGCCGAATTCGCAGCCCAGAGGGGCCAGCGGTATCCGGCGATCGTGCAGCTCTGGGAGTCCTCGTCGAGTCCGCCGGGCGAGTCAACACCATCAGGAAGCGACGAGCAAAGGCGAAAAGAAGGGCCTGTCAACCGTAGGTGACAGGCCCTTCTTTGATCAGTAATCAATGGACTGACCTTCACACCTGGCGCGGCCCCGTTCGCGGAGTTTCAGCTGAACTTTACGGCGTCTTCGTCCTGAAACGCCGCAGCCTCCACCCACCACCCAACTTGCCACCCAACCCGCCAACCAACCCTCGAACCCGAATGGTTTTCGCATGACTCACCATCCCCATGTCCAAGGACGTACCCAAGATCGAAGTGGCCCGACGCCTCAACATCGAACGGACCACCCTGTACCGGGCACTGAACCGGTGAGGACCGAAATGGATATGTCCCGTGATCGCTACGTCATCGACGGATACGACGAGCTCCAAAGAGCCGCCCGCATCCACGTGTCGCGCATCAGTGGCGAGGAGGGCCTGCAGGTACCAGGAGTCAGCATTGTTCGGTCCGTCGGGCCGGGCCCATCTCGGGCCGACGCCTACTTTGCGACGCGCAAAGGCGTACCCACGATCGAAGTCACTGAGCGCGCCCTGCGTGAGCTGTCCCTCGAGGGACTGACCTTCCTGCTCGCGCACGAGCTCGGGCATCTCGCGGATGCGGCGCAGTTCGCGAGAAGAACCCGCCTGCTGGTTGCGGTTTTCTCCCTTGCGGGAGTGCTGATGTTGGGGGGCTTTCTAACGGCCGCCCTCGCGGGCTACTTCAACGCCAGCTCGTATGGTGGATTCGCCGCCCTGGTGATCGGCTTGGCCACCTTGGGTGTTTGGTTGCTTATGGCGTGCGCGATGAGTCGGGAAGGGGAGATGCGCGCTGACATGTTTGCTCTACGCCATGACCCAGAGCTGACGGGCGCACGTGAGGTGTTCGACTCGTGGGAAGTAGACAAACCGGAAGCAACAGGGCCCATGACGCTGACGCGAAGAGTGTCATTCCTCTTTCGGACCCGCCCCTACCGATCCACGAGGCTTCGAGCCATGCAGGCTGCACTCTCCCGAAACCACCGATGACCAGAAGCAGACGATAATCAGGATTGTCCGTTGGTTGCTGGCTGATGGTGGTGGGAGCAGTTGCGCTAATCGTGACGTGGACTGTGGCCATCGGATTCCCCGGAGGTGGCCTTCCGCGCGAGTCGCACGGCGGCTGCGGCCATCTCATCGGCAAGCCTGAAAACATCCCACAACGTCGACGGGCGCGTTTCGCTGCTGAAGGCCGTCACCGTTGTTCCACCTGAGGAGTCCTCGACGAAGAAGTGAAGGGGAGCAGGACGATTGAGGTGGAGAACCGCCGCTTGGTGGCGCAGCCCCGTGGTGTCCCAATCCCTGCCCAGCTCCACCCAGAGCGTGTTGCCGATCCGCCGGCTGCTGGCACCCGGTCGGGTGAACACCGCCTGCAGTGCGGCGAGCGTCTCGGGAACTCCTTGAGCCGCAGTCCACGACTCCTCGAGAGAGAACCGCCGGGCGGCGGTGCGGCGCATGACATCGATGGGCAGCCGGACGGGTCGGCGCAGGAACCCGCCCTGGGTCAGAAGAACCGCCAGGACAAAGACAGAAGGATAAAAAAGCAGGATCGTGAGCATCCCGAGCACGAGGGATTCGCCGGCATAGGTCACCCGGAGAGCGTTGAGGGCCAGCCATCCGCCCACCACCACCAGCACCGCGGCGGTCTTCCGCCACGGTGTGGTGAAGTAGAGCATCAACCGCTGCACCCAGCTCAGCGCCTCGCCGGGCGGCCCGCCGTCGGCGCCCCCATTCGGCCGGCCCGAAGTCATGCGCCAGTGTCGCACGGGCCGGGCGTTTCCGGCAGGGGCGAACCCACCGTAGCCGCCCGACCCGCGGCCTGCACCTCCTAGGAGGACGCCTTGGCTTCCTTGTACTGGTGGGGCAGCTTCATCGACTTCCCGGCGAGGACCCCGCGCAGCCGGTCCGGATAGTCGGTGATCAGCCCGTCGATGCCGAGGTCGATCAGGCTGGACATGGTGGCCTCGTCGTTCACCGTCCAGGGGATGACCTGCATTCCTGCAGCGTGCGCCCGCTGGACCATATCGGCGGTGACGTAGGGGACGTAGTTTCCGTCGGTGACCGTGCCGTTCTGCGGCGAGCCATGCACCGGGGAGACGGCGTCGAAGCCCAGGAAGGAGGCCGCCTGGACGAGGTCCCCGCCGAAGTCGTCGGCGTCGATGCCGCCGAGCCAGGGCGAGGCACCGGGCTGTCCGACCTGCAGGAAGTCCTTGTTGGTGAGGGCGACCGTCGGAATCTCCGGTGCCTGCTGCTGCACCAGGCGCAGGGCGCCCCAGTCAAAGCTCTGGATGGAGACCCGGCGCTCCATGCCGGCCGCGCGGATCTCCCGCAGCGCCACCTCGACGAACTGCTCCCGCGGGGCGGTCTGTTCCGGAGCGCCTGCCTCCACCTTGGTTTCGATGTTGAACTCGACCTGGCTGGCCCGGTGCGCCTTCACCAGGGTGAACAGTTCGGCCAGGGTCGGCATCTTCGCGCCCGGCGCGGCGACTTGGCCGGGGTAGGCGGGCAGTGAACGGGATCCGCAGTCGAGGGTGCGGACCTGGTCGAAGGTGAGGTCCTTGACGTACTTGCCGGCGTAGGGGAATTGCGGGTCGCCTGGGACCACGGGCGCGGTGTCGGCGCACTTGCGGCCGTCGATGCGGCGGTCGTGGGTGATCACCTCCCGGCCGTCGCGGGTGATCTGCAGGTCAAGTTCGAGTGTTGAGACCCCGGTGCGCAGCGCGGCGGCGAACGCCGGGAGGGTGCTCTCCACGGTGAGGCCGATCCCGCCACGGTGCGCCTGGAGGTCAAAGTGGGCACCGGCAGCGGCCGGCGCGGCGGGGCCGTTGGCGGCCGGAGCGGGAACGGCCTGTGCGGCGGCGGGGGCGGCGGTGCCGAACGCCAGGGCGAGGCAGAGGGCTGCCGTGGCGGGAAGGTGTCGTGGTTTCACTGGAGCTCCTGGTCGGGGGCGGTTTGCGCTTCCACCGTCGCGGGGACCAGCGAACAGATCGGGTCGGGAAGGTGGCCGGGGCGCTGACTCCCCCTGAACATCGGACTAAGCGGCCAGGATCTCCGCAGCGTCAACAAACGTCTGGGCCGGCGTCGTGGTGTGGGGTGAAAGGCGGATACGCCGGCCGTCGTGCGCTGTGGCACTGATGCCGGCGTCCGCGAGTGCCCGCAGGGCCGCTCCCGCGTCGGGAACCTCAACCGACACGATCCCCGCACGCTCGGCACGCCGCCGGGGCGAGAGCACCGGAAGACCTGCAGCATCGAGTTCGGCGAGCAGGCGGTCCAGCCCCGCCGCGATCCCCGCCTCGATCACGGGCGGGGTGGCGGCCTCGATCAGTTCGAGCGCGGCGGCGAAGGACCCCACGGCGAAAGGCGAGAGGTGGGAAATGCCGAAGCTCAGGGCGCCCGCCCGCGATGGGTGCTCGACGCCGTCATGGACGGTCGCGTCTTCGACACCCGTCCAGCCGCTCAACACCGGACGGATCCGCGCGATCCCGGCCTCCGAGAAGGCCAGGGCACCGGCACCCCACCCGCCGCGGATCCATTTTTGGCCTCCAACGACGAGTGCGTCGGCCACGGTCCAATCGAGCTCAACGGCGCCGAAGCCCTGGATGCCGTCCACGACGAGCAGCCGGTCCGGCCCGAGGACCTCCCGGAGGCCGGCCAGGTCGGCGCGGTAGCCGGTGCGGAAGTCCACGGCGCTGACCGCGAGTGCGACGGTGTCGGAGGTCAGTGCCTGTTCCACCAGTTCCACCGTGACGCGATCCCCCGGCGCGCCCAGGCGGTGGACGGCGCCGAGCCCCAGCCCGGTTGCACGGAGCCAGGGATAGAGATTGGCGGGAAACTCCCCCGCACCGACCAGGACCGTCCCGGCCCCAATTCCGAAGGCCACCTGGAACAGCCCGAGGGAGGTGTAGGGCAGCAGCCCCACACGCTCGACCGGGAATCCGCTGAGCCGGGAGAACGCCTGGCGCGCCCGCAGGTCCTGCAGGTGGAGTTGTTCGCTGGCGCCGACGGCTCCCTCGGCGGCCGTGCGCAGGAGGTCCGCGGCGGTCTCCTCGACCTGCCGCGACGGCGGGCCATAGCTGGCGAAGTTCAGGTACCCACCGGATTCGTGGAATGCCGACGCATACTCCTGCAGTTTGGAACCAGTCACTTCCGCTCCCCTTCCCCGGCGTGTCCGGTTTTCACTGGCCTGTAGCGTCCTTTGCCGCAGCACTGGCCTTGCGCTGCCGGTAGGAGCGCATCGCCATCTTCGTGCCGCAAGGATTGGCCCTGCAGTAGGCTCCGGCCCCATTACGGGTGCGGTCGTAAAACGCCGTCTTGCACTGCGGGTTACCGCAGGCCTTGACCCTGTGCCACCGCTCTTCAATCGTGGTGACGGTCAGGGCCGCCACGACCTGGCCCAGGACCGCCGCGAACCCGGACTGCATGGGCACGAGCTTCTGCCGGAGCGAGAACGGCATGGCCGTCAGGGGGTGCGCCGCGCCGATCTTCGCGATGGCGTCCTGCGCCCGGGCCACCTCCTCCTCCGAGACGGCATGGCCGGCGTTGTGCAGCATGCTCACGACCAGGGCGTCACGGAACTCTTTCGCGGCGGCAAGGTCTGCAGGAGTGAGGGCCAGGCCCCCGGGCGCCCCCATGTGTTGGGAGAGCCAACGGGAGAGCTGATCGGGGCTCTCCCAGTCCTCGCCTTTTTCCGCAGTCGCTTTGGTGTTGGCGAACGCCATGAGTGCCTCCACTCCTGGAGTGGCGGTCAGGACCGACAGGCTGGATGTGCTCACGCGAGGAGTGTACACCACTTTTGTTACGTCAAATGACTTTGAACATAACTTCGACCTCCCCAGGGGTTGAATGTAATGTTCTAACTTATTATGATCATAACATGATCACACAGACGCCCACCGAGGCGAAGACATGGTTTATCACTGGCGCATCGAGCGGTATTGGCCGTGAGCTTGTTCTCGCGGCTCTGGGTCGGGGCGATAGTGTCGCTGCACTGTCGCGGAAGACCGCGCCGCTGGATGATCTGGCGCGCGAGTACCCGAACCGCCTGCTGCTGCTGAGCGCCGACGTGGCGGACGAAGCTGCGGTCACCGCCGCGGTCTCGCGCACCGTTGAGAATTTCGGGACGATCGACATCGTGGCGAACAACGCCGGTTACGGGCTGTTCGGCGGCGTGGAGGAGGCAAGCGATACGCAGGCGCGTGCCATCTTCGACACGAACGTGTTCGGCGTGCTCAACGTCCTGCGCGCGACCCTTCCCGTACTGCGGGCCCAGGGAAGCGGCCGAATCCTCCAGGGTTCATCGCTCTACGGGCAGTTCGCACACCCGGGCGTCGGGATGCTCGCCGCGACCAAGTTCGCGGTCGAAGGCCTCTCCGAGGCCCTGGCGCAGGAGGTTGCACCCCTGGGCATCAAGGTCAGCATCGTCCAGCCCGGCGCCACCGAGACGCCGTTCCTGGCGAACCTTGCGTTTGCCGAACCCGTCGAGGCCTACGACGGAACCGTGAGGGCCGTGCAGAAGGCCATCGGTGAGATCCCGGCCGGATCCGGCATCGACCCGGCCGCCGCCGTGGCTGCCCTGATGGCCGTCGTCGACTCGGACGCCCCTCCGCTGCGCATCGCCCTGGGCGAAGCGGGTGCAGACCAGATGCGTGCGGCACTGAACGGCCGCCTCACCGAGCTTGACGCCTGGTCCACCGTGACCGCGTCGGCCGACAAGAAGTAACACCCAACTATCCGCACTCCACCGACCGGTCGGCACTCTTCGGGAGTGCCGGCCGGTTCACAGTTTAATGACGATCAACGGCGCACGCGCCCACTGGCGCAACTCGGGGAAGGAGTATTCGAGGCTGCGTGGGGTCAGTGGGCTGGCTGCGGAAGCACCGGTGCGGCTTGTGGGCGGGTGGAGGCGCATTCGGCGCAGGCGGGAGACCATCCGGTTCTCGGAGACAGGGAGTAAGCGTTAGAGGTTGGCCGCCCGAGCGGTGCAGGCACCCAAACACGGGAGCACCTGCACCGCCAGCGGTGCTGACGGGCAATCCTGTCCTATGGAGCGTTAGTGGTCGTTGTCCGCTCTTGATGCGAGCTTGACCTCAAGGATCAAGGCGCTACGGGCAACGACGGTCGCGCGCAGGCCGACGCCGCTGAGCAGGAAGCGGGTGCGGTGCGGATGGGAAACTGCGGTGGTTTCTGGTTCACTCGAGGAGTTTGCCGGCGACGGAGTCGTCGGCATCGGCTTCAGCGAGAGCACGGAACGAATCGGGAGCAGGCGGCAGCGCTTCGAAGCTGACTCCCTCCGCCGGAGACCAGACGAAGTTCCCCTTGAGGGAGGGATCCATTGCAGGGAAATCTGCACGGTTGTGAGCCCCACGGGTTTCGCGTCGTTCGAGCGCGCACTCCAGGGTGGCTCGTGCGGCCAGCAAGGAGCCAAGCAGGTCGTAGGCGTGTGCCAAGTCATCGAACCCGGCGATGTCCGGATGGGCGGTGACGTTCTGAGTACGTTCCTCCAGGGCTGCCAGCTTGTCCAGCCCTTCCTGAAGCCCCTGCCCGGTGCGCACCACACCTGCATGCTCGGTCATCAGGTTGCGCAGTTCGCGCTGTAGCCGCCGCACTGACTCGGTCCCGTTCTCGCCCAGCAGAGACTGCATCTCGGTGCGGGCCAGTCCGACGGCGGTGGGATCCCGGCGGATCTCGGTGCGGGCGCCCACATACCCGGCGACGTGCTCACCGGTGATGCGCCCGTATACAAGCAGTTCAATCAGTGAATTGCCACCTAACCGGTTGGCCCCATGCAGACCTGAGGAAGCCTCGCCGATTGCATACAGCCCGTCCACTCCCGTGTTGTGGTCCTCCGGTGCTACCCAGACCCCGCCCATCGAGTAATGGGCGGTGGGGGCGATTTCCATCTTGGTCGTGGTGATGTCCAGCATCTGCAGGTCGATC
>NZ_CADCTE010000141.1 GCF_902805515.1 uncultured Arthrobacter sp.
TCGATGATCGGGAGCGCGTCGTAGATCATCGCGGCGGTGCTGACCCCGCGGTGCTCGACCGTGCGCAGCCGTGCCGCGGGCCTGTTCGTGGACAGCAGCGGGCGCAGCCGGCCGAAGACCGTACGGACGGGCCACAGCCGGGCCAGGTCCGAATGGTCGCGCAGCAGCCCGAGCGGGATCCACGACGGGTCGACCGGCCTCGGCTCGCCGCCACGGCCCGAGCCACGGCCACGGAAAAGCAGCGGATGCACCGACTCCAGGCCGGTGAACTCCTTGCCGTACCAGCCGTAGGCCTCGAGCAGCCCGTCCAGCCGGGACCCGGTCGGCAGCCCGCTCCCCCGCCACCGACCGAGCATGTCGGCGGCCGGAACAGTCGGGAGTCCGTCGAAGAAGGCCAACGCCTCCTCCGGCGCGGTGCCCGACCGGTGCTCGGCCAACCAGGAGGCAGCGGCCTCGTCGCTCAGCTGCGGGATGGTCGTCACACGACGGGCCTCTCGAAGGTGACCAGCACGCCGTCCACCCCACCGGGTCCGACGCGGCCCTTCACCTCGACGGCGGTGATCGCCTTGAGCTGCCACCCGTCCCGGGCCTGCTCGTTGAGCACCTTCTCCAGCTTGTCGCCGGACATCTTGCCCCCGAGCATGCCCTCGCGGATCTCCTCGACCTTGTACTCGTACCGTGCTGCCATCTCCTGCTCCGTCCGTCGCCCTCGTCGGTCGTCGGAGTCAGCCTGCCCATCCCGGCCGGTTCCGGCGAGCCGACCGCGCGGCGGTCATGCGGTGCGGGGTGCCGCCCA
The DNA here is from genome assembly GCF_902805515.1 of uncultured Arthrobacter sp. Lineage (GTDB taxonomy): Bacteria > Actinomycetota > Actinomycetes > Actinomycetales > Micrococcaceae > Arthrobacter_D. The sequence goes on from NZ_CADCTE010000141.1 coordinate 797, forward strand.
GAGGTCGATCCCGCTGTCGACGGCGTGCTCGTCGATGGCCCGGAGCTCGTCGTCGTCGAAGCTCAGGTTGTCCAGCGCCGCGACGTTCTGCTCCAGCTGACCGACGCTGCTCGCCCCGATGAGGACCGTCGTCATCCGCGGGTCGCGCAGCGCCCAGGCCAGCGCCATCTGGGCCAGGCCCTGGCCGCGGTTCTCGGCGATCTGGTTCAGCGTGCGGATGTGGCCGAGCGCCTCGTCGGTCAGCAACTCCGCCGACAGCGACTTGCCCTGGCTGGCGCGGGACCCCTCCGGGACGCCGTCCAGGTACTTGGACGTGAGCATCCCCTGGGCCAGCGGCGAGAACGCGATGCAGCCGGCGCCCACCTGCTCGAGGGTGTCCAGCAGGCCCTCGGTCTCGACCCAGCGGTTGAGCATCGAGTACGACGGCTGGTGGATGAGCAGCGGCGTGCCGAGGTCGGCGAGGATCGCCGCCGCCTCCGCCGTGTCCTTCGGCGAGTAGGAGGAGATGCCGGCGTAGAGCGCCTTGCCGGACCGGACCGCGGTGTCCAGCGCGCCCATGGTCTCCTCGAGCGGCGTGGTCGGGTCGGGGCGGTGGCTGTAGAAGATGTCGACGTAGTCCAGCCCCATGCGGCCCAGCGACTGGTCGAGGCTGGACAGCACGTACTTGCGGCCGCCGCCGCCCTGGCCATAGGGGCCGGGCCACATGTCGTAGCCGGCCTTGGTGGAGATGACCAGCTCGTCGCGGTAGGGGCGGAGGTCGTCGGCCAGATGGCGGCCGAAATTGGTCTCGGCCGAGCCGTAGGGCGGGCCGTAGTTGTTGGCCAGGTCGAAGTGCGTGACGCCCAGGTCGAAGGCGCGGCGCAGGATCGCCCGCTGCCGGTCGAAAGGCATGTCGTCGCCGAAGTTGTGCCAGAGGCCGAGGCTGATCGCCGGCAGGTCCAGACCGCTCTTCCCCGTGCGGCGGTAGGTCATCGAGTCGTAGCGGTCGTCGGCTGCGCGGTAGGCCATGCCCCTATAGTTCCTGGTCGCAGGGCAGTAGCGCTGCCTGTACCTGCCGGTAACCGAGATCGGCCGGCCGGGACAGCACCCCTGCCCTGGCCCGGCTGGCGGCCTTAGGCTGGGAACGCTGCCTACACCCCCAGGGAGAGCCTGATGCTCCGTCTGCTCGGACTGCTGCTCGTCATCTGGCTGGTGATCACCGTCGTCGGTGCCGTGGTCAAGGGTCTGTTCTGGCTCGCTGTCGTCGGCGCGCTGTTCTTCGTCGTGACGGCGGCGATCGGGTGGACCAAGCGTGACGACAAGGCCTTGCCGCCGGGACGGTGACGAAGGGCCTTCCCCAATCAGTCGCCGTCCGCGTCGCCGGACATCCCGTCGCCGTACGGGGCGACGCCGGTCGACCAGTCGACCCCGTGCTGACGCGGTTGGGACTGCACCTCGACCTGGTCGCCGACCGGGACCCGGGCGCTGGACTCGAGCTCGTCGACCGGGATGGAGTACCGCTGCTCCGTCATGGCGCGCAGCCTCACCCGACGCGGATCGGTTGTCCAGGGCGGCGTCCCTCCGTTGATCGGCCGCGCCACCTTTTCGAGAGAGTCCGATCCGTGGCACCGACGACGACCGGGGCTCGGCGCGGAAACATCGGCGCACGTCACGGTGTTGTGACGGTCGTGCTCGAGAAGAAGGAGGCACACCATGACCACTGAGACCGCGATCCTCGCCAGCGGCTGTTTCTGGGGAGCCCAGGAGCTGCTGCGGAAGCGCCCCGGAGTGATCTCCACCCGTGTCGGCTACTCGGGAGGCGACACTCCGAACGCCACGTACCGGAACCACGGTGACCACGCCGAGGCGGTGGAGCTCGTCTTCGACCCCGACGTGATCTCGTTCCGAGAGGTGCTGGAGTTCTTCTTCCAGATCCACGACCCGTCGACGCGGGACCGGCAGGGCAACGACGTGGGCCGCAGCTACCGCTCGGCGATCTTCTTCACCAACGAGGAGCAGGAGCGCGTCGCCCTCGACACGATCGCGGACGTCGACGCGTCGGGCCTGTGGCCCGGCAAGGTCGTCACCGAGGTGGCCGCGGCCGGCCCGTTCTGGCAGGCCGAGGAGCAGCACCAGGACTACCTGCGGAAGTACCCCTACGGGTACACCTGCCACTCCGTGCGCCCCGGCTGGGTGCTCCCCCGCCGCGACGCACAGCTCGCTGGATAGTCGGCGGCGCGGCCCGCGCCGCCCACCAGGGAGGCGCGTGGCCGGACGCCCTGACCGGGGGCGACTGAACTGAGAAGGGGCGGGCGACCAACTGGTCGCCCGCCCCTTCTGCTCGCCACAGGTGTTACTGCTGCTCGAGCCCTGGGTCGCCGTGATCGTGGTAACCGCACTCCTCCCAGAACCCACGCTCGTCATGGGCCGTGAGGCGCAGGCTGGCACCCACTTCGCGCTCTTCCTGGGCGCGGTGGATGTTCGTCAGGCGGGCCCGGTCCCGGCGGTCGCGTCGGGAGCAGTGCCGGGAGACCCTGCGAGCAGTCGTTCGATCGTCACGACGGCGGTATCCGGGTCGACGCTGAAGCCGTCGGCTGCGACGATCCGCGCCGGCCGCGGTCCGATGATGACCGTCCACGGCGTCCCACCGGTTCGGTAGTCGGCCATCAGGGTGGGCCAGGAGCCCGAGTCGTGGCCGAGCGCGATGTCGGTGAGTCCGTATCGCGCGACCGACTCTCGCGCCGCATCGGCGGTGTTGATGTCGTGCCCTTCGAAGGCGGTCTGGACGACGATGAACTTCACCTGCCCGTCCAAGCCCTTCGCCCTCAGCTTCTCCTGCGTCTTCTGCAGAGCTGGGAACCCGTGGCTGTGGCAGCCGGGGCACCAGGACTGGAAGCCGAAGACGTAGATGACCGGCTGCTCGATCTCGGCGATCTGCAGGCCGCCGCTCTCGACGCCGCTGAGCCATACCGGCACACGCAGTTCCGGCGCGGGCCGGCCGACGATCCCGAAGTCCTGTTTCACCGAAGCACCTCACACCTTCCTGCCGCCGACAGGGCTCGCCCGTTGGAGCCTCTGAGGACCTCGCGGTGTCCACGCTGACAGAGGTGAGAGCGACGGCCGGTCCCGGCGTTACATCCGAGAGCTGAGGTGATCCGATGAGGGGCGTCGGGCGCCGGACGCCGAGGCATCCTGCCCCGCGGTTCCCGGCGTGGAGTCGCCCCCGTGTCCGCTGTCCGCGCCACGGTTCCCAGCGAGGACATCGACCTCGACCGACCAGATTCTCGCCAGAGCGCAGCTCGCTGGCTGTCTCGTCCGTAACGTCTACGGTCGACCCAGGACGTCATCTGCGACGTCACGGCCTGCGCCGGCCTGCCTGGACCCCACCGTCACGAGGTCGCAGGATCAGTCCGCACGCCAGAGCCGGTGGCTCCGTCATGGTCACGCCAGGCCGCCAGCCGAAAAGAGAGGGACCTCTTGAGCACCGAGACGACTAGCCAAGACACGAACCCCACCTGTGCAACCTGCACCGACCAGCTGACGTCGTTCCAGAGCGGCTTGCTGCCGGAGTACGACCGCGAGACCGTGTCCGAACACCTCACGACCTGCCCGCAGTGCCGGATCTTCGTCGACCAGGTGGACCAGAGCCGGCGTCTGCTGGCATCGGCGCCCCCTCCGGAGCCCCCCGTGGACGTGAGCCGACGGATCGCCGAGGAGTTCGCGTCCTCCTCGGCTACGACGGACATCTCCGACATCGTGGCCCGCCTGCATCGTCTGGCCATGACTCTGGGGGTCGACGACCCGGACGACCTGGTGCAGCGGACCCTCCTGGCCGGACTGGAGCGCCGCCCGGAGCAGCTGGGGTATACCGACCTGGCCCACCGGCTGGTGGAGTCGGCGTCCACGAGCCGGGCGACGAACACGACCGTCACCGAAGCGGCGCCCGACCCCGACCTGCTCGACGTCGATTCGGAGCCTGCGGAGCTGTACTTCCCCGACTTCTACGAGGAAGGGCCCGACCTCGGCAGGCACGTCGACTCGCCCAACGTCTGGGGACGCACCGACGAGCTCTCGCCGGACGAGGACTACGAGACCGGCGAGCTATACGAGGCGGCCGACCAGGCGATGGATCAGTTGCCCGCCCAGACACGTCAGCTCATCCAACTGGTCGACGTCGAAGGCTTCTCGCTCACCCAAGCGGCCGCAGGCTTGGATCTCGATGAAGAATCGGCGGCCCGAGAGCTCAACCGGGGCCGCATCCATGTCCGAGGGGCACTGGACCTCTTTCTGACCGGCGGATAGCGGCGATCCGCCCAGACCTGGTCCGGGATGGTGCTCTCGGGACCGAGGGCACCATCCCGGCCAGCGGAGGCGAGGCGGGCTGAGGCGGCGGCAGCACCGCACGATGTGCAGCACAGTGGACCCGCGTCGACCGAAGGGGTGGACCCGAGCATGACGATTGACGCCGACAGCATCCAGAAGACCCGCCTCGACACCGCTGTCAACGAACCGCTGACAGCGTTGGCGTCCGCCGGGGCCGCCGCGTTCGGATACACCTCGACCCTGAAGCTCGATCACGAGCTGGCGCAGCTGCTGAGGCTGCGGGTGGCCCAGATCAACGACTGCACGTACTGCCTCGGGGTCCACTACCCCGCCGCCCGTGCGGCGGGCATCTCCCAGACGCGGATCGACACGGTGTCCGCCTGGTGGGAGACCCGGCTCTTCACTTCCGCGGAACGGGCCGCGCTGGCCTACGCCGAAGCACTGACCAGGCTGGCCGACCCGGCCGTCTCGCGGGGCTTCCAGCAGGTCCACGAGGAGCTGGCCGCCCATTTCGAGGCGGACGTCCTGGTCGAGATCGTGGGTGTCATCGTCAACATGAACATCTGGACCCGCCTGAAGCGGGCCGAAGGTGCCATGCCAACCACGGACATGCCCACCGCCGATCTGCCCACCGCCGGCGTGCCCGGGACCGACCGACGGCCCGGCGCCTGATCGATCTGCAGACCGGTCACTGGTTCGACACTGGCCTCCGGCGAATGCGAACGACGGGCGCGAGCGCGCTCATCGGTGCACTACATTCGATGTGCCGGCACCCTTCCCGACCACGCCGACGGAAGGTCGCGATCATGGTTGACGCCACCGATTCTCAGCCGGTTCAGTCCGCCGGCGACGACGCCCAGGCGTGTGGAGTGCCTGCCGAGCACGTCGCCGGGTCGTCCGATGACATCGGGTTCGACATCGTTCTGGACGAAGACCTGCGTGCGTACCTCGCGGTCGCGAATGGCGAGGAGCTGGGCGCGATCACCTATGAGGTCGCCGGCGATCGAGTCATCCTCCGAGCCACCAACGTCCGCCCGGAACATCAGGGTCGAGCAGTGGGCACGAGGCTCGGCCTCGCCCTGCTCGAACGGTTTCGGCGCGAGCACAAGACGGTCCTGGTGACCTGCCCCTTCATGCGCAACCTCATCGACAAGCATCCTGAGTACGCGGACGTCGCGACTCACGCTCCACGGGAAGCCTGACTTCCCTGCGCGAGCCGGCGGCGATCCAGCCGACAGTGAGGACGTCGCCTCCCGGGTCCGCGGCCTGCGTCGCCTCCGGAGCGCCGCCCGTCCTCGCGTGCGCAAGCCGTTGCCGGCGAACAGGCGGTCCCGGCCACCGTCCGCATGAGCCTTCAACCGGCCGGTCGTCTCCACTGGATCCTTCGGCCACCCACGTCGTCGTGCACGACCGCATACTCGGCCAGGACGTAGGACAGCCTTGAACCGGCCCGTGGTCCACGTGCCCGTGATCGGTGCGGCGGACAGAGAGGTGGGCGGCCCAGCTGGGTCACCTACCTCCCTGCCCGAGGGACCACTCAGTCGAGAACGGCGGTGGCTTCGAGCTCGACGAGGTAGCCCGGCCCGGCGAGGGCTGCAACACCGATCAGGGTGAACGGCGGCAGCGGATTCATGCCCAGCTTCGCCGACGCACGGGCGATCCCGTCGATCAGCGAGGGCATCTTGTCAGGGGTCCAGCCAACGAAGTAGCCGGTCAGCTTCGCCACGTCATCGAAGGAACCACCTACCGCCGCCAGTGCGGTGCCGACGTTGACGTAGCACTGTTCGACCTGCCCCGCGAGATCGCCCTCGCTGACAAGCTCACCATCGGCGTCCACGCTGACCTGGCCGGCCACGAACACGAGCTTCGACCCGGTGGCGACCGCCACCTGGCGGTAGACGTCCACCGTCATCAGTCCTTCTGGGTTGTTCAGTGTGATGGGCACTTCTTCTCCTTGTGCGTAGGTACCGAGGCACGGCACCCGATTGGCGGGCGACCAGTTCTGTCTTGAGTCGACTGCGAGCCCGCCGCGTTTCAGTTGGTCCGACCCCTATGGGAACGGACGGGCACCGGCCGATCCGCAGGGCGATCGCGCTGCGGACAGCCGGTGGCCTCCGCCCCTCGACCCGCGTGCTGGTGGTCGGCGCATCGCCCCCGCCCCGTGGCGACCCGCGCGACGGTGAAGAACCAGCTCTTTCGCCAGCTCGACCGCGGAACTACGGGCTCGGTCCCGGACGCGCACGCCTGCCCGGGGTGGTCGCCGCCTACGTCTCGAAGCGCCGGACCAGGCCTGGACCGGCGGCGAGTCGTGCCCGTTCGGGGCGTGCGACCCGGCTGGGCCCGGGGCGACGCGCGGTGTGCGCCCCGAGCCCAGGCCCTGCTAGTGCTGGTAAGCCGGGTAGTCCAGGTATCCGACCTCGCCGCCCTGGTAGTACGTGTCCGGATCGGCCTCTCGGAGAGGGAGCCCGAGGCGGAGCCGCTCGACCAGGTCGGGGTTGCCGATGAAGGCGCGTCCGAAGCTGACGAGGTCTGCTC
>NZ_CADCTE010000142.1 GCF_902805515.1 uncultured Arthrobacter sp.
GCTCAAGGAGATCTTCGACCTCTGCGATACCATTACCGTCCTCAAGGACGGCCGGGTCGTCGGCACCCGCCCCGCGGCGGAGCTCAACGACGCCGCCCTCGTCCGCATGATGGTCGGCCGCCCCATCTCGGCCTACTACCCGGAGGTGCGCCCGGGCACTACGGTCGGCCGGACGCTGTTGAGCGTCGAAGGCGGCGGCAACCACCAGCTCGACGCCATTGACCTCGACCTGAGGGCCGGCGAGATCGTGGGGGTGGCCGGGCTGCAGGGCTCGGGGCGGACCGAGCTCGTGGAGGCGGTCTTCGGCGCCGCGCCCTTCACCCGCGGCCGGATGGAGCTCGACGGCCGGCCCTTCACCGCGGCCTCCCCCCGCGAGGCCATCCGCCGGCGTGTCGCACTGATCACCGAAGACCGCAAGGCCCAGGGGCTGAGCCTCAACCAGTCGATCCTCAACAACGCGCTCGGGGTGATCCGGTCTGTCTTCCCCTCGCGCACCACCGAAGCCCGCGCCGCCACCCCCGGCGTCCTGTCCTCGCTCGAAGTTGTGGCACGGGACCTCGACCAGGAGGTGCAGTACCTCTCCGGCGGGAACCAGCAGAAGGTCGTCCTGGCCAAGTGGCTCGCCATCGACCCGCTGGTGGTCCTTCTCGACGAACCGACCCGCGGCATCGACGTCGGGGCCAAACTCGCCGTGTACGAGCTCATGCGGAGCCTCGCCGCCGAAGGCAAGGCGCTGCTCATGGTCTCCAGTGAACTGCCCGAACTGCTGGGAATGAGCAACCGCATCATGGTGATGCGCGACGGCAGGATCGCCGGTGTCCTCCCGGCAGGGGCAAGCGAGGAACAGGTCCTGCAGCTGGCCACCGGGGCCCGGAACGAAACGGCACTTCCATGAAAATCACCTCCCGGCTCACCTCGACCCACATCGTCTACCTCGTGGTGCTGCTGACCATCATCGCCGGCACCATCCTCGTGGCCGCCGCAGGGCGCAGCTTCTTCAGCGCCGGCAACGTCTCCTCGATCCTCACCGGCACCAGCGTCCTGGGCTTCATCGCCATCGGCCAGACCCTGGTGATCCTCGTGGGAAGCCTGGATCTCTCCGTGCCCTACGTGGTGAGCCTGAGCAGCCTGCTCGCGGCGGGGATCATGGCCAACCAGCCGGCCAATATCCTTCCGGGCGTCCTCGTGGCCCTGGCGGTGGCTGCGGTCATCGGTCTGATCAACGGGCTCGTGGTGTCCGGGCTGAAGGTCCACGGCTTCATCGCCACCCTGGGCACGGGGCTGATCATCAGCGGCTACCTTGCCACCAACTACAAGGGCAGCTCCGGGCAGGCACCGCTGTCCTTCCGGCTGGTGGGTGCCACCGGCCTCGGACCGGTACCCATCTCCACCCTGATCATGCTCGCCTGCGCCGCCGTCGTCCTGCTGGTGCTCGACCGCACCCGGCTTGGACACTCGATGTACGCCGTGGGGGGCGACATCAACGTGGCCCGCATGTCGGGCATCCGTACCAGCACCCCCATCATCGCCGCCCACATCATCTGCTCCGTCCTGGCCGGCATGGCGGGACTGCTGCTGGCCGCGCGGCTCGGGGTGGGCAGTCCCACCATCGGCAGCCAGGGCGGCTACGACCTGCTCTCCATCGCCGCCGTCGTCCTCGGCGGCACCCTGCTGGCCGGCGGAAAAGGATCACTCGTGGGAACCCTCGGAGGCGTCCTGATCTTCGCGATGATCGACAACATCATGAGCGTTCTGCAGATCAACCCCTTCCTCAAGGATGTGGTGCGCGGCATCGTCATCGTCGCCGCCGTCGCGGTCTACGCCGGACGCCGGGTGGTCAGCCGGACCGCCCGCTTCGACGACACCCCGCAGGAAACCGTGTCGACCCGGCAGGAGGTCGGCGCATGAGCACCCTCGCCCCGGACCGGAAGGCCGAACTGCGGCGCGACCGCTCACCCCGGAAGGACCGCCTGCTGCGCGGAATGCGCACCCCCGGCGGGGCGGTGTTTCTCCTGCTGCTGGCCCTGCTCGCCGCCGTCATCGTCGTCAACCCCTCCTTCGGCGAGCCGGGCTCCCTGATCCGCTTCATCGGCCGCACCGCACCGATCGCGATCGCCGCGATCGGGCAGTACTTCGTCATCGTCTCGGGCGAGTTCGACCTCTCCATGGGATCGGTGGTGACAGCCCAGGTCATTATCGCCGGGAACCTCATCGGCCAGGACGACGCGAAGGTCCTTCCCGTGCTGCTCCTGATGCTCGTCTTCGGCGCGCTCATCGGCCTGATCAACGGCCTCGTGACGACGCTGCTGAAGATTCCAAGCTTCATCGTCACCCTCGGCATGATGCTCGCCCTGCTGGGCCTGGTGCTCTACTGGACCGGCGGTGCCGCCACCGGAAACCCCGCAGACACCTTCCGCCAGATCGGCCGCGGCGGCATCGAGAACATTCCGGTGCTCGAGATCCTGCCCTACCCGGTGCTGATCCTCCTGGCCATCGCCGGCGGGGCCTTCTGGCTGATGCGCCGGCCCTACGGGCGCACCCTGGTCGCCGTCGGCGACAACGCCCGTGCCGCGGCCCTGACCGGGGCCCGCGTGTGGTGGATCCGCACCCGCGCCTTCATCCTCTCCTCGCTCGCCGCCACGGTCGCCGGCATCATCCTGGTCGGCTACGCCGGGGTGCACCCCTCGGTGGGGCGTGGCTACGAGTTCACGGCCATCACCGCCGTCGTCCTCGGCGGGGTGGTGCTGGGCGGCGGCCGCGGCTGGGTGCTCTCCGCGGCCGCCGGGGCCTTCGCCCTGGAGATGCTCTTCGCGCTGCTGAACTTCGCCGGCGTCGCATCGACCTGGCGCGACACCGTCCAGGGCATCATCATCGTCGCCGCCGTCGCGGCCGGCGCACGCACCTGGGAGCGCCGCCGGCGCGGGGCGTCCAGCGCCACCCACGACAAGCAGACACCAATTGCACAGCCGCCCGCAGTGGGCACCAATGAGGGAGGAAAATGATGCGCCGAAGCATCCAATCAAAGGTCACGGTGGTCGCAGCGGCAGCGTTGCTCGCCCTGACCGCGTGCACCACCGATCCATCCATCGAGAATCCGCCGGCCGCCGAGACCGAAAGCGGGGAGGCGGCGGCCACCCCGGCCGAGGAGGGCGGCGACGAGTGGTTCGACCAGGCGGCGTTCGATGAGCAGTCCGAGCAGCGCTCGGCCAGCTTCACCGGCGACCCGGAGCAGCCGTGGCTCCAGTATCTCGAGGGAGAGATGACCGACACCTCCGAGTTCGCGTCCGAGGGCGCCAAGAAGGTGTGCTTCGCCAACGCGTCGATCTCCAACCCGTGGCGCCAGACCGGCTGGATCACCATGAACCAGCAGCTCGAGGTGCTCGTGGAGCAGGGCGTGATCTCCGAAATGGAGACGAGGGACGCGCAGGACGACGACAACACCCAGATCGCCGACATCGACTACTTCATCGCCGAGGGCGACTGTGACGCGTTCATCATCTCGCCCAACTCCACCGCCGCCATGACTCCGGCCGTCGAGCGGGCCTGTGAGACCGGGAAGCCCGTGATCGTCTTCGACCGCGGCGTCGAGACCGACTGCGCCACCACCTTCATCCACCCGATCGGCGGTTTCGCCTGGGGCATCGACACCGCCGAATTCCTTGTCGACAACCTCGAGGAGGGCGACAAGGTCGTGGCCCTGCGGATCCTCCCCGGCGTCGACGTGCTCGAGCAGCGCTGGGCGGCGGCGGAGAAGATCTTCGAGGAGAACGGCATCGAGGCGACCGACTACTTCACCGGGGCCGACCCGACCGAGATCAAGAAGATCATCTCGGATGAGCTGTCAACCGGCGACGTGCAGGGTGTGTGGATGGACGCCGGTGACGGCGCCGTCGCGGCCATCGAAGCCTTCGAGGACGCCGGCAAGGACTACCCGGTGATGACCGGGGAGGACGAGATGAGCTTCCTGCGCAAGTGGGAGGAGACCGGACTCACCGGACTCGCGCCCGTCTACTCCAACTTCCAGTGGCGCACCCCGCTGCTGGCCGTCGAGAAGATCTTCGCCGGGGAGGAAGTGCCCAAGGAATGGGTGCTCCCGCAGACCCCCATCCCCGAAGAGGAGCGGGCCGACTTCCTTGCCTCGAACGAGGGCATGCCGGACGGCCACTACGCCAAGTTCGGCGGCACCGACCTCCCGGGCTACCCCGAGGTCTGGCAGGAACGCCAGATCCCGTAACCGGCCGGCAGCACGTTCAGGAGGCAGGGCAGCATGCACCGAAGCATCGGCGTCAATACCTGGGTGTGGGAATCCCCGCTCACCGACGCCACCCTGCCTCCGCTGCTTGCCCGCATCGCCGCCATGGGCTTCGATGCGGTCGAGCTGCCCCTCGAGAACGCCGGGGACCTCACCGCGGAGGTGGTGCGGGCCGCCCTGGGCGGCCTGCAGCCCTTCGTAGTCGGGGCGATGGCCCCGGGCCGGGACCTCGTCCTGGCCGAAGAGCCGGCGATTGCCCGGACTCAGGACTACCTCCGCTCATGCATCGCCCTGGCCCGGGACATCGGCGCCGGGGCGGTGTGCGGGCCGTTCTACTCCTCCACCGGCCGCGTCTGGCGGATGGATGAGGCGGCGCGGCGGGACGCCTACACCCAGCTGCGCCGGAACCTGGCCCCGCTGGCCGAGGAGGCGCTGGCGGCCGGCGTCGTGCTGGGAATCGAACCCCTCAACCGGTACGAGACCTCCCTGCTCAACACCACCGCCCAGGCGCTGGAGGCGCTCGGGCCGCTGCTCGGCCGGGGCGTGGGCCTGGCCCTGGACACCTACCATCTGGGCATTGAGGAGCGCTCCTCGGCGGACGCCATCCGGGCCGCCGGGGAGCACCTGGTGCACCTGCAGGTCTGCGGCAACGACCGGGGAGCCCCGGGCGGTGACCAGACCGACTGGACCGGCATCTTCACAGCCCTCGACGCCATCGGCTACCGGGGCGCGGTGAACATTGAAAGCTTCACGGCGGACAACGCCAGCATCGCCACGGCCGCCTCCATCTGGCGCCCGCTTGCGGAGTCACAGGACGCCCTGGCCCGGGACGGACTGCGGTTCCTGCGCTCGGTCCCCGCCGCCGCCCTCTAAGGAGATCCCCACATGACCACCACCGTTCCAGCACCCGCCCCTTCCCCGTCCGACGTGTCGGCGGATCCTCTGGGGGTGGCGGTCCTCGGCTATTCCTTCATGGGCAAGGCCCACTCGAACGCGTGGCGCAACGTGAATGCCTTCTACCCCTCGCCGCGGGTCGCCCAGAAGGTGCTGGTGGGCCGGGATCCGGCGCAGGTGCGGGAGGCCGCGCGGCAGTTCGGCTGGGAGGAGAGCGCCACCGACTGGCGCTCCGTCCTTGAGCGGGACGACATCGCCATCGTCGACATCTGCACTCCCGGACACCTCCACGCCGAGCTCGCCGTCGCCGCCCTGGAGGCCGGCAAGCACGTCCTCGTGGAGAAGCCGCTGGCGAACTCCGTACCGGAGGCCGCGCTGATGGCGGCCGCCGCGGTGGAGGCCCGCTCCCGCGGCGTGCAGTCGATGGTCGCCTTCAACTACCGCCGGCTGCCGGCGCTCGCCCTGGCCCGTAAGCTCATCGCCGAAGGCCGGCTCGGGGAGGTCCGGCAGGTGCGCCTGAGCTACCTGCAGGACTGGCTCTCGGACGAGGGCGCCCCGATGTCCTGGCGCCTGCGCAGGGAAACCGCCGGCTCCGGTGCCCTCGGCGACCTCGCCTCCCACGCCGTCGACCAGCTGCTGTACCTCCTCGGGACGCCCGTCGTCTCGGTGTCCGGAACCATGAACACCTTCGTTCCAACGCGGGAGGGCGGGCATGGACCGGAACCGGTCACCGTCGACGACGCGGCCTGGGCGACGCTCCGGCTGAGCAGCGGTGCCGTGGCCAGCCTCGAGGTCTCCCGGGTCGCCGCCGGCCGGAAGAACGCGCTCCAGATCGAGGTGTTCGGCTCCCGGGGCGGGTTGCGGTTCGACCTGGAGCGGCTCAACGAGCTGAGGTTCTTCGACGCCGGAGCCCCGGCCGAGGCCCAGGGGTACAGCACGATCCTCGCCACGGAGCCCTCCCACCCCTACCTCGAAGCGTGGTGGCCGCCCGGCCACCTACTAGGCTGGGATTCGACGTTCACCAGCCAGGCCGCGGACCTGCTCCGGGCCATCGAGTCCGGGACGGCGCCGTCCCCCTCGTTCGAGGACGGGCTCGCGGTGCAGCGGGTGCTCGAGGCCCTGCAGGTCAGCGCGGCCCAGGGCAGCCGGGCGGTGGACCTGTGACGCCGGAGGCCGGGCCCCACGCCCGCTTCCCGAACCGAGGAGATGCTTAGTGGGACGAAACTACACGCTGTTCACGGGCCAGTGGGCCGACCTGCCCTTCGAGAAGGTGGCCGAACTGGCCGGCCAGTGGGGCTACGACGGGCTGGAGATCGCCGTCTCCGGGGACCACCTCGACGCCTGGCGGTGGGACGACGACGCCTACATCCAGGACCGGCTGGACATCCTCGAACGCAACGGGCTGAAGGTCTGGGCCATCTCGAACCACCTCAAGGGCCAGGCGGTGTGCGACGACCCGATCGATTTCCGCCACGAGGCGATCGTCGGGCCCAGGGTCTGGGGCGACGGCGACCCCGAGGGCGTGCGCTCCCGGGCCGCTGAGGAGATGAAGCTGACGGCGCGCCTGGCGCAGCGGCTCGGTGTGAAGACCGTGGTGGGTTTCACCGGGTCCTCCATCTGGCAGTACGTCGCGATGTTCCCGCCGGTCTCCGCCGAGGTGATCGAGGCCGGGTACCAGGACTTCGCGGACCGGTGGAACCCCATCCTCGATGTGTTCGACGAATGCGGCGTCCGCTTCGCGCACGAGGTGCATCCGTCGGAGATCGCCTACGACTACTGGAGCACCCAGCGCACCCTGGAGGCGATCGGGCACCGCGAGGCGTTCGGGCTGAACTGGGATCCGAGCCACTTCATGTGGCAGCAGATCGATCCGGTGGCGTTCATCTCCGACTTCGCCGACCGGATCTACCACGTGGACTGCAAGGACACGAAGATGCGGATGGGTGGCGGGCGCAACGGCATCCTCTCCTCGCACCTGCCCTGGGGGGACCAGCGCCGGGGCTGGGACTTCGTCTCGACCGGCCGCGGGGACGTGCCCTGGGAGGCAAGCTTCCGGACCCTGACGGCCATCGGCTACGACGGGCCGATCTCGGTGGAGTGGGAGGACGCGGGCATGGACCGCCTGCAGGGCGCCCCTGAGGCGCTGGCCTTCCTGAAGTCCTTCGACTTCGCCCCGTCCGGCGCCTCTTTCGACGCCGCCTTCAAGCAGTAGCCAAGGCGGTACGGTCGCCGGTGGCGGGCCACCCGCAGACGGGGGCCCGCCACCTCCCGCCGAGTGTGCAGCTCACCACGCTTTGCCGCCCTCGGAGCGTGGTTAGCTGCAGTTTCGGCGAGGAGAGGAGCCGACGCGGAAGGGCCACGGCTAGTAGGGGCCCGCCACCTCCCGCCGAGTCTGCAGATCACCACGCTTTGCCGCGCCCGAAGGGTGGTTAG
>NZ_CADCTE010000143.1 GCF_902805515.1 uncultured Arthrobacter sp.
GGACACTGGTAGTTGATCACGTGCGTGATGTCTTCGACGTCGATGCCGCGGGCCGCGACCTCGGTGGCGACCAGGACGTCGATCTTGTCACCGCGGAAGGCGCGCAGCGCCTGCTCGCGCGCGCCCTGGCCGAGGTCGCCGTGGATCGCGCCGGCCGCGAAACCGCGGTCGATGAGTTCCTCCGAGAGCTTCGCGGCGGTGCGCTTGGTCTTGGTGAAGATGATGGTGCGGCCGCGGCCGCGCGACTGCAGGATCCGTGCGACAACCTCGGCCTTATCGAGGTTGTGGGCGCGGTAGATGACCTGGCGGATGTCCTTCTTGGTGATGCCCTCGTCCTCGGGATCCGCGGCGCGGATGTGCGTGGGCTGGGTCATGTACCGGCGGGCCATGGCGACGACGGGGCCGGGCATGGTGGCGGAGAACAGCAGCGTCTGGCGCACCGGGGGCGTGGCGGCGATCAGCGTTTCGACGTCGGGCAGGAAGCCGAGGTCGAGCATTTCGTCGGCCTCGTCGAGCACCACGATCTTGACGTTCTTGAGGACCAGGAGCTTCTGGCGGTGCAGGTCGATCAGCCGGCCCGGGGTGCCGACAACGATCTCGACGCCGCGCTGCAGCGCCTCGATCTGCGGCTCGTAGGCCCGGCCGCCATAGATGGTGACGATGCGCGCGTTGCGCTTCTTCGCCGCGGTGGTGAGGTCGCCGGCGACCTGGACGGCGAGTTCGCGGGTGGGCACGACGACGAGGGCCTGCGGTGCGCCCGGGACCGGAAGCTTGTCGTAGCCGGCGTCATCGGGGCCGACGACGCGCTGCAGGGCGGGGATGCCGAAGCCAAGGGTCTTGCCGGTTCCGGTCTTGGCCTGGCCGATGATGTCGTGGCCGCCCAGGGCGATCGACAGGGTCATCGCCTGGATGGGGAAGGGGTGGAGGATCCCGGCGTCGGCCAGCGACTCCACAATGTCGGGGCGGACGTTGAAGTCGGCGAAGGTCTCGGGGACCTCCTTGTGGGGTTCCTCGGTGGTGACGAGCGTGTCCTCGACGTCGATGGCGTCGTCGCTGTTATCGGCAAGGAGGTGGTGCGAGTCCGCAACCGGGCTGTTCTGAGTGTTCAATTACATACCGTTCATTAAGGCCAAGCGGCCACCGAGGCTCGACGGGTAGCTGGGGTTGGCATCCAGCTCGGAGCGTATCGGAGGCGCAGGGCGTCCAGTGGAAGCCGATCGCGGGCTTGCAACTGCGTGCCGGCTGGCGGTTGAAGCGCCAGCGCCGGCTGGGAAAAACTCGGGACCGAGTAGGTACTGCGGGTCATCGGGGTATGTCGATAACGACCGGGCATCCATTACTACGAGGCCAGTCTACCCCGGGGGCGCGGCGGAAACGGGCAGGCCGCCCGTGGCGGCGGGTGCGGCCAGCTCGAAACGCACGACGCGGCGGGCGGTGTCGGCCTCGACGAGCCGCACCGTGACCAGGGAACCCGCGGTCAGCTCTCCGTAGCACTTGGCCTCGATCGCCGGATCGATCAGCTGCACCGTGCCGGAGGGGCGGCTGCGGGGACCGGCATCCCCGTTGCTGGGCCTCGAACCGGCCAGCACCACGGCGGTGAAATCCTTGCCCACGTCGTCGCTCAGCAGCGCCGCCGCCAGGGCGTCCATGGCCCCGGACTCCATCCGCGCCGAGGCCGAGTTCGCCGCGGCCATCAGGGAGTTCAGGTCGGGCAGGGCGTCCCGGGCCCACTGCGGCACCGGGCGCCCCGCGCACAGGGCCTCGCAGATCACCAGCACGAACCGGTCGACCAGGCGGCGCAGCGGTGCCGTCGTATGCGCGTAGGGGGCGGCGATCGCGGCCTGCACCACCGCGTCGGGCACCTCGCCGTCGAAGGCGGTGTACCCGGCGCCGCGGAACAGCGACGCGGCGGCGTGCATCAGGGCGAGCTGCTCGGGCCGGTCGGTGTCGAGGCTCCGCAGGAAGCCGCCGTAGGCCATCCCCTCCGGCCACGCCCGGCCGCAGGCCGCCGCCTGGCTTCGGAACTTCGCCAGCGCCGACTCGTCGGGTGCCGGCATGGTGCGCAGGATGCCGATGCGTCCCTCGATCATGATCCGGGCGGCCTCCATCCCGGTCATCAGGGAAATCTGGGCGTTCCAGTCCTCCGAGGGCAGCGCCGGTGCGGTCATGAGGAAGTAGCGGCCCCGCTCGAAGCCGATCTCCTGGGCGGGAAGGTTCAGGCTGGCTCCGCCACGCTGGAGTTCGAGCTCGATGCGCTTGAGGCCGATCTCGCGCAGCAGCACCAGGTTCTCCGGCGCTCCGCCCGAGCGCAGGTCGTCCTCGACCTCGGCGTAGGTCAGCTGCGTGCGGCTGCGGACGGAGGCGCGGCGCACCGACGCCGTGGTCACCGCGGCGGAGGAATCGAGGTCGAACTCCCAGACATAGGCGCCGCGGACCACCCCGGGCAGGAGGCTGGCCGCGTCCTCGGCGATCACCTCGGGGTGGAGGGAGATCCGCCCGTCGGGGGCGTACACGGTCTGGCCGCGCAGCCGGGCCTCGGTATCGACCGCCCCGCCCGGCCGGACGAAGCCAGGGACGTCGGCGATGGCGTACCAGATGCGGTAGCCGGAACCCCGGCGCTGCAGGTGCACGGCCTGGTCGAGGTCGATCGAGCCGGGGGGATCGATGGTGATGAAGTCCAGCCCGGTGAGGTCCTCCGGCGGGAACTCGTAGGCCGCGACCGCGGCCTCCGCCTCCGCAAGGACCTCAGGAGGGAAGACGGTCCGCAGCTCAAGTTCGTCCCGCAGCGCCTTCAGGGCAACGGCGAGGTGCTGCTGTGAGGCGCTGTCACCGAGACCCGGATGCAAATACGGCACACGCTCACCGTAATACACGCACCGCGCCGCTGGGAGGGGACGGCCCGGAGGGTGCGGCGCCGCATCATCGGGCGGCGCGGGGCGGAAGGCCCGGCACGGCCGGGCCTTCTGTAGTGTTAGGAGAATGAACAACCGCACGAACGAAGGCGTTCAGCCCGGCCCCGATGGAGCCGAAACCTCCTTCGCAGCAGCCGACCCGGACCGGGTCCAGAACCCCCGCTACGCCCGCTTCATCGCGGATCTGCTGGGGGTCATCGCCTACGGGGAGCTTTCCGGCTTCGAACGGCTCTCCTCGGACGCAAGGTTCTCCCCGACCCTCGCCGACCGGGCCGGCATCGGACGGCTGGCCGTGCAGGAGTTCGCGCATTTCGAGCTGGTCAGCAGCCACCTGGCAGCCCGGGGGATCGACGTGGAGCAGGCCATGGCGCCGTTCGTGGCCTCGGTTGATGCCTTCCACGAGCGGACCCGGCCCGCCGACTGGTTCGAGTCCCTGATGAAGGCGTACGTGATCGACGCGATCTCCGGCGATTTCTACCGGGCCCTGGCGGACCGGCTGGATGCCGAGACCCGGGGGCTGATCGGCAGGATCGACGCCGACGACGACACCTCGCTGCTCGGGCGGCGCCTCAAGGAGGCGCTCGCCGACGATCCCCGGCTCGCCTCGCGGCTGGCCCTGTGGGGGCGCCGGCTGGTGGGGGAGGCCCTGACCCAGGCCCAGCGGATCGGCATTGAGCGCGAATTCCTCGGCGGGCTGCTGTTCGCCGACACGACCGACCCGGCCGCCCACACTACAGCGCTGTTTGCCCAGCTCACGCGCAACCATTCGCGCAGGATGAGCGCCCTGGGCCTGACGGCCTGAGGTCCCGGCCCGCGCGGAGCGGGCCGGGAGGTGGACTCTAGAGAGCCCCGAAGCCGACGCGGCGCTGCTCTTCGGCGCCGATCTCGACGTACCCCAGGACCGTCGACGGCACGATCACCGTGCGGCCCTTCGAATCGGTGAGCCGCAGTTCGGAGCCGCCGTTCATCGCCGAGGCGACCACCTCCGCAATCGCCTCGGCGGTTTCGGAGGACTCCAGAACAATCTCCCTGTTGACGTTCTGAATACCGATCTTAATTTCCACGGCGGGTGCCTCCTGTGTAGTGAATCTTTAGCCCTTGGAAACCTACTCTAGATCTCCTTGGGGAACCGACTAATTCCGCGCCAAGCTAAACGGTAGATCAGCTCGCTGGCCGTTTCGATGTCGAGCGTCCCGTCGGTTTCAAGCCAGAACCGGGCGCTGATCTGTGCCATGCCGGCCAGGCCCCGCCCGAGCAGGGTGGCCTCCACCAGCGACAGCTGGGTGTCCTCGGCGATGACCTCGGCGATGGCGTTGGCGAAGTGGGCGTTGAACGCCTCAAGGCGGGCGCTGACCTCGGGGTCGTTGCTGACATCGGACTCGAACACCAGCCGGTGGGCCTTGCTGTCACGGGCGATGAAGGAGAAATAGGCGCGCATGGTGGCCTGTACCCGGACCTTGTTGTCCCCGGTGGAGCGGAGGGCCTCCATGAGCAGGCTGGTGAGTTCGGCGAGGTGGTTCTCCAGCAGCGCCAGGTAGAGCTCGCGCTTGCCGGGAAAGTGCTGGTACAGCACCGGCTTGCTGACCTTGGCGGCCTCGGCGATGTCGTCCATCGCGGCGCCGTGGAAACCATGGGCCACGAAGACCTCGTGCGCGGCGTTCAGGAGCTGTCGGCGGCGCTCGTCGCGCGGCAGCCGCAGCGCTTTTCCATTTGGTGAAGCCTCTGCGCTCACAACCTGCAACCTCTGTTCTGGAGTTCCGTTCGGTTCAGTTTACCTACGGTGCTGCCGGGGACCGATTCGGCTGGCAGCGCGAGCGGTGCGGGCATACATTGAAGGCATGAGCGCACACCACCGGGCCGCCGGCATGCCGGGGCTTCCCCCGCTGGTCGATCCGCACCCCGAACTCACCGCCGAGGAGATGGTCCGCTACTCGCGCCACCTGCTGATCCCCGAGTTCGGCCTGGAGGCGCAGCGGCGGCTCAAGAACGCCCGGGTGCTGGTGATCGGGGCCGGGGGGCTCGGCTCGCCCGTCCTGCAGTACCTGGCCGCCGCCGGCGTGGGCACCCTCGGCATCGTCGACGACGACACCGTCGAGATTTCGAACCTGCAGCGCCAGGTGATCCATGGGGTGGGCGACCTGGGCGACCTCAAGGCCGCCTCCGCGCAGCGCAGCGTGGCCCAGATCAACCCGCTCGTCGAGGTGGTCCTGCACCCCGAACGCCTGACCTCCGGCAACGCCCTTGAGCTGCTGGGCGGGTACGACCTCGCGGTGGACGGCACCGACAATTTCGCCACCCGCTACCTCGTCAACGACGCCGCCGCGCTGCTCGGCAAGCCCTACGTGTGGGGCTCCATCCTGCGCTTCGACGGGCAGGTGAGCGTGTTCTGGGAGAAGCACGGCCCCGGTTACCGGGACCTCTACCCGGAGGCCCCGCCGCCCGGGTCGGTTCCCTCCTGCGCCGAGGGCGGGGTGCTCGGCGTCCTGTGCGCGTCCATCGGCTCCCTGATGGGCACCGAGGCGGTCAAGCTCATCACCGGGGTGGGCAGGACCCTGCTGGGCCGGGTGCTGATCTTCAACGCCCTCGACATGTCCTGGCAGGAAATCACGGTGCGCAGGGATCCCACGGCTACGCCGGTGACGGCCCTGATGGACTACGAGGCGTTCTGCGGACTGGCGCCGACGGAGGAGGAGGAGGTGCCGTCGATCGGGGTGCGGGAACTCGCGGAGCTGCTCGACGGCAGGGAACGCGGCGAAGCGGCGTTCGACCTGATCGATGTTCGGGAACCCGGGGAGTACAGCATCGTGCGGATCGAGGGTGCGCAGCTGATTCCGAAGGACCGGGTGCTGGCCGGCGGCTACACCCCGGAACCGTCACGCCCGGTCTACGTCCACTGCAAATCCGGCAAGCGCTCGGCCGAGGTGGTGCGGCACCTGCGCAGCCAGGGGCACCGGCAGGTCTTCAATGTCGACGGCGGGATCCTGGCCTGGGTTTCGGCGATCGAACCCGGCCAGCCGGTCTACTGACCGGGCGCCGCAGGCAGCACACAGCGCGGTCAGGCGGAGGCGGCAGCGGGCGGTTCGTGGCTGACCGGGCACTGCGCGGGATCCCCGCTGCCGGCCGGGTGCGGAACGCCGGCCGGGTGCAGCGCGGGGCGGAACGGCGCTGCGGGGACCTCGGGGCCAGCCGTGGACCGCAGGTCGATGCCGTAGAGGGCCTCGAGCGCCGCGGTGTAGTCGTCCTGGCGTCCCTCCGCGGCGAGCTCGCGGGCGCGCACGGTCGGGGTGTGAAGCAGCTGGCGCACCATCCGGCGCAGCGCGAGCTCGACCTCCTCGGCCGCGGCGGTGCACCCGTGCTGTGAGCGCACCCGCTTCATCTCCGCGTCGAGCACCTCCTGGGTGTGTTTGCGCAGGGCGACGATCGCGGCGTCCATGGCCCTCGTGTTCTGCTGCTCCTCGAACGCATCGGCCGCCTGCTGCACCAGCTCACCGGCCTGGCGCAGGGTCTCGGCCTGCTCCTCGGGGGCGGCGAGCCGGACGGACTCCAGGGTGATCAGCTCGACATTGTCGAGGTTGGCGACGGCGGGATCGAAGTCATGGCTCAGCGCCAGGTCGATGACCACCAGGGGGCTCGACGAGCCTTCCCGGATCGACGCGAGGTCCGAGGCCTCGATGCGGGCGTCGCTGCCGCTGCAGCCGATGATCACATCGGCGCCCCGGATCGCCCGGGCGAGGCTGTCCGCATCAAGTGCGCGGCCGCCGCGGGAGGCGACGAACGCCTCGGCCCGTCCGGAGGAGGAGAAGACGGCGACCTCGCCGGCCTCCTTCTCGTTGAGCAGCGCCATGGTCGCACCGGCGTAGGCGCCGGTCCCGAAGAGGACGACCGATTTCTGCGACCAGTCCGCGCTGCCGGAGATATCCCCGGCCAGTTCGAGCGCCACGGAGACGATCGAACGCCCGTCGCTGCCGAGGACTGTGCGGGCCCCGACGTCCTTGGCCGTGCGGGAGGCGGCCTGGAAGAGGCGCACGAGGCCCTTGCTTGCCGCACCCGAGGCCTGCGCCTCGATCAGGGCGCGGCGGACCTGGCCGGCGATTTCGCGCTCACCGACGACGGCGGAGTCGAGGCCGGCCCCCACCGCGAAGAGATGCTTGGCGACCGAGCCGCCCTTCTTGGTGACGAAGGCGGAGGACACGGAGGGCTCAGGGATGCCGGAGTAGCTGCTGATGGTGGAGATGATGGCGGAGCGGGCGGCCTCGACGTCCTCTTCGGACGGGGCCTCGAAGTAGATTTCGAAGCGGTTGCAGGTGGAGAGCACCACGGCGCCGGACACGGGGCGGTCGTCCGCGAGCACGGCTGAAGGGACCTGGGGCGCCCCCACGCTCAGGCGGGCAACGGTTTCCAGGTCCACATTCGAGTGAGTCGCAACGAGAGATAGTAGAACCAC
>NZ_CADCTE010000144.1 GCF_902805515.1 uncultured Arthrobacter sp.
GGCCGGGAGGTATTCCGCATTCGGAATATTGGCGTCGACCCAGCCGCGGCACTGCGCCCAGGCATGGCCGTGCGTCGAGATCCGGCGGACATCGGCGGGCCGGACGCCGGGGCGGGCCGCGAGGACGAACGTGATCGCGACGAGTTCCTCCCTCACGATCCGCAGCGGCTCGCCGACCGCGACGGCATCGAGGGTGGAGCTCACGCCGCCCTCGACCGAGTTCTCGATCGGCACCATGGCGGCGTCCACTGCGCCGGACCGGACCTCGGCGAGCGCGGCGCCCACCGTCGCCACCGGCAGGCGGCGGGCGTCCGCCGCTCCCGGGACCTGAAGCAGGGCGGCCTCCGTGAAGGTACCCTCGGGCCCGAGGAAGGCATACGAGGCGAAGGCCAGGGACGCCGGGGCCGGCCCTGCTCGATCGCTCACAGGACCGTCGGCTCGCTGCCCGACTCGGAGACCATGGGCTTGCCGGCCTCGAGCCAGGCTCCCATTCCGCCGGTGACATTGACCGCTGAGTAGCCGTTGGCCACAAGCCAGGTGGCCGCCCGGTGGGAGCGCCCGCCGGTTCTGCAGATCACGTGGAGATCCTCGTCGGGGTCGAGGTCGTCCAGCCGCGCGGGAAGCTCATCCAACGGGATGTGGAGGGCGCCTTCGACATGGCCCGCCTCCCACTCATAGTCCTCGCGCACGTCGAGGATCCGGGCGTCCGGGGCAAGGGACTCCACTGAAACATTCTCAAATTCGCTCACGCGCACTTCCCTTCACTGCCGGGCGCCTGTGTGCCGGGGCCCGGGCCGCCGCGTTCCGGCGGTCCTCCAAGCCTATAGTGGGAGCGGGCCCGGGCGCCGCCCGGATGAATTCCCCGGACGGTCCTTCCAACGGAAGCGGTGTATGAGCGAGTTATCCAGCCTGTCGGCCCTCACCCTGCGCGACGCCCTGGCCAGCGGCGACGTGGGGGCGAGGGAGCTGACCGAGCACTATCTGCAGCGGATCGAGGAGCGTAATCCCGCCCTCGGCGCCTTTCTCACCGTCACCGCGGAACAGGCCCTCCGGGAGGCCGATGCCGCCGATGCGCGCCGGGCCACCGGTGGCCCGCTGCCGGTGCTCCATGGGCTCCCGCTGGCACACAAGGACCTCACCGAGGTGGCCGGTGTCCCCACCACCTATGGAACGGCGGCCCTCCCGGCGGCCGTGGCGGAGGAGGACTCCCCGCTGGTGGCGGTCCTGCGGGCCGCCGGGGCGATCAGCCTGGGGAAGACGCAGGTCCCGGAGTTCGGACTGAGCGCCTACAGCGAGAATCTCATCGGGCCGCCCGCCCGCAATCCCCTTCACCCCGAGCTGAGTCCGGGCGGGTCCTCCGGCGGCAGCGCCGCCGCCGTGGCGGCCGGGCTGATCCCCTTCGCTCCAGGTACGGACGGCGGCGGGTCGGTGCGGATCCCCGCCGCCGCCACCGGGCTGGTGGGACTCAAGCCGAACCGGGGCCGGGTGCCCTCCGGGTCCGGGCAGGCCGACCTGGGACAGTTCGTAGTGGCCGGGCCGCTGGCACGCAATGCCGCCGACGCCGCGCTCCTCCTTGACGCCCTCGTGGCCGAGCCCGGCTACCGCTCCACTGCGGCCGCCGCCCCTGCGGGGTCGTTCCTCGCCGCGGCCCAGCGCGCCGAAGGCCGCTTCCGGATCGGCGTCAGCACGGTCTCGCCGTTCGAAAGCGCCTTTCCCATCACCCTCGACGCCCCGGCCCGCGACGCCCTCGAGGCAGGCATCCGCGCTTTGGGCTCGGCCGGGCACGACGTCGTCGAGGCGCCCCTGACCTACGATCCCCGCTACCACGCGGCCTTCCAGACAGTCTGGACGGCGGCCCTGGCCATTGCCCCGATCGCCGAGGAGGACGAGGCGAAGCTGACGCCGCTGGCGGGGACGCTGCGCCGGCGCGCTCGAACCCGTCCGGCGACGGAACTCACCGAAGCGATCGGGATCCTGCGGCAGTTCGAATACGACACCATCCGCCAGTACGCGGACTACGACATGATCCTCACCCCGGCGCTGGGCATGACCCCGCGCCCGATCGGCTGGTACACCGACGCCGACGCCGACACGGACTACGAGCGGCAGTGCCGGTATTCGCCCTTCACCTCGATGGTCAACGTGTGCGGGCTTCCTGCCCTGGTGGTTCCCACGCTGACCACCGCGGAAGGGCTGTCGATGGCCATCCAGCTCATCGGCAGGCCCAGCGCGGAGGCCGACCTCCTGGCGGTCTGCGCCCAGCTCGAGGCCCTCTAGCGCCGGACATTCCGGCGCTGCTACTCCTGCCCGTCGGGGCCCTTGCCGCCGTCGAATCCGGGAGCGATTTCGACCTCCGGGTCGGGGCCGCCGTAGCCGCCGGCGTCGAGGTTCTCGGTGCCTCCGGCCTTTTCGGCGCCCTCCTCGTCGGGGTCGCCTTCAGGGGTGGTGTTCGTACTGTCAGTCATCGTTCAGCCTTTCGGAGGCGGAAGGCCCGCTCCGGGCCCTGTTTATCAGCATACTTATGATCCGCCCGACCTCAAGGCCCCGTCGTCACCGAGGCGGCCATCCCCAGGGCCACGAGCAGGGTGAAGCCGACGACCATCAGCAGCCCCACCAGCAGCATGACGTACCCCATGATGAGCCCGGCCAGGGCCAGCGGCCTGCCGTCCGGCTCACGGCGCAGGGCGAGATGGCCAAACACCACCGCAAGGATCTGCGGCAGGAGCAGCAGGCCGCCGGTAAACACGGCCGCCGCGCCGAGGATCAGTGCGGCGATGCTCATTCCCCGGGGTTCCGCGGGGTAGGGAGCCGGATAGGAGCCATACGGAAGGGTCCCCGGCTGCCGGTAGGACGTCGATCCGAACTCCTGCCCGCCGCGCGGGAAGCCGCGGCCGGAATCCGCCCCGCCGAACGGGTACGGGCTCACTCCCTGCCGGTCCGTCCCCGCGGCATGCGCTCCCGACGGCCCCTCTCCGGCCGGTCCGGCCGCGCCGGAAGCCCCGGGCGCCCGCATGCCGGGATCGGAATACCAGCGCGGATCGTGGGGATCGCCGAATGGGGGGCGTTGCTGGGGGCCGTCGTCGGCCATGGTTCCACCTCGGGTCGTGCGGGAGGGTTCGGGTGTCCGGACCCCCGGATCTCCTAATGGTCCCCGCCCTGGTGCGCCGATGCAACGGAATCCGTGCCGGACGGGCAAAACGGCGACGCCTCGACCCCGCCGCGGCGCCGGCCGGAGTGCGGATAAAACCGGCGGCTGTATTTGGCGCAGTTCTTTGACATGCTGTTGCCATGGCTAACCGAGCGGGCACTGTTGCCCTACCCAGCGACCTTGTTGATGTCACCGCCCTGCTTGACGCGTATTTCGACGTCGTTCCGGACCCGTCCGATCCGGCGCAGCGCGTCGCCTTCGGCACCTCGGGCCACCGCGGCTCGTCGTTGAAGGCCTCGTTCAACGAGGCGCACATCGCGGCGATCACGCAGGCGATCGTCGAATACCGGGACCGTGAAGGGGTGACCGGCCCCCTCTTCATGGGCAAGGACACGCACGCGCTGTCGGAGCCGGCGCAGAACACTGCCCTCGAGGTGCTCGCCGCCAATGGCGTCACGGTGAGGATCGACGCCCGCGGCGCCTTTACGCCCACCCCCGCCGTGTCCCACGCCATCCTCGTTTACAACGCCACGCGCACCGACAAGGCCGACGGCATTGTCATCACCCCCTCCCACAATCCGCCGGCCGACGGCGGCTTCAAGTACAACCCACCGCACGGCGGGCCGGCTGATTCCGATGCCACCAACTGGATTGCGGCCCGCGCCAATGAGCTGATGGAAGGCGGGCTGCGCGAGGTCCGCCGGGTTCCCGCCGCGCAGGCCCAGAAAGCCGAGGGCATCGGCACCTACGACTTCCTCCAGCACTATGTCGAGGACCTGCCGGCGGTGCTGAACCTCGACGCGATCCGGGCCTCGGGCCTGTCGATCGGTGCCGACCCCATGGGCGGTGCCTCGGTCGACTACTGGGGTGCCATCGCCGAGAACCACAACCTGAACCTCACGGTGGTCAACCCGTCGGTCGACCCGCAGTTCGGATTCATGACGCTCGACTGGGACGAGAAGATCCGGATGGACTGCTCCTCCCCCTACGCCATGGCATCCCTCATCGCCCGGGCCGCCGAGTTCGACATCGCCACCGGCAACGACGCCGACGCCGACCGCCACGGGATCGTCACCCCCGACGGCGGCCTGATGAACCCCAACCACTACCTCGCGGTGGCGGTCGACTACCTGTACCGCAACCGCCCGTCCTGGCGGGCGGACGCCGTGATCGGCAAGACGCTCGTGTCCTCCTCCATCATCGACCGGGTGGCCACCGACCTCGGCCGGGTGCTCGTCGAGGTGCCGGTCGGTTTCAAGTGGTTCGTTCCGGGCCTGCTGACGGGCGAGGTCGCCTTCGGCGGGGAGGAATCGGCCGGCGCCTCCTTCCTGCGGCAGGACGGCGGGCCCTGGAGCACCGACAAG
This sequence comes from uncultured Arthrobacter sp., assembly GCF_902805515.1. Classification (GTDB taxonomy): domain Bacteria; phylum Actinomycetota; class Actinomycetes; order Actinomycetales; family Micrococcaceae; genus Arthrobacter_D. The sequence continues at coordinate 4,513 of NZ_CADCTE010000144.1, forward strand.
GACGGCATCCTGCTGGCCCTGCTCGCCTCAGAGATCACCGCCGTGTCCGGGAAGAGCCCCTCCCAGCACTATGCCGGGCTCACCGAACGGTTCGGGGCGCCGGTCTACGCGCGCATCGACGCCGCTGCGAGCCGCGAGCAGAAGGCGGCGCTGGGCAAGCTCTCGCCGTCGGACGTCACGGCCACGACCCTCGCAGGTGAGGACATCACCGCACGGCTCACCGAGGCCCCGGGCAACGGCGCACCGGTCGGAGGGCTGAAGGTCACCACCGAAAACGCCTGGTTCGCGGCCCGCCCATCGGGAACCGAGGACGTCTACAAGATCTACGCCGAGTCCTTCCGCGGCGAGGACCACCTGTTGCAGGTGCAGGCGGAGGCCAAGGCGCTCGTCGACGGCGTCATCGGCGCCTGACCGGCCCCCCGGACGAAACCCGCCGAAACTGCAGCTCACCACGCTTTCCGGACCTCAGAGCGTGGTGAGCTGCACACTCGCCAGTGATCTTCTGAAGACCCCATCCGGCACCCCGGTCGAAACCCGCCGAAACTGCAGCTCACCACGCTTTCCGGACCTCAGAGCGTGGTGAGCTGCACACTCGCGGGCAGTTTCCCGGCAGGCGCCTGCCGCGTTAGATCAGCCGGCGCAGCAGCAGGCGCTTCAGCGGGCCGAAGGGCGGGTAGGCCACCCGGAGCGTATCGGGGCGGGTGTCCTTGGTGAATACCGGCCGATGCTGGCTGAAGGTGTCGAAGCCCTGCTGGCCGTGGTAGCTGCCGGAGCCGCTTGCGCCCACTCCGCCGAAGGGCAGCCCCGGCACGGCGAGCTGCACCAGGCAGGCGTTGTGCGTGATCCCGCCGGCCCGGACCGCGTTCTCGAAGGCGGTGCGCCGCTCGGGACTGTTGCTGAACAGGTACGCCGCCAGCGGGGTCGGCCGGGCCGTGATGAACCGGACGGCGGAGGTGAGGTCGGGCACCGTCAGCACCGGCAGGAGGGGACCGAAGATCTCCTCCTGCATGAGCGCCGATTCCGGAGACACCCCGGTCAGCAGGGTCGGCTCAAGGTACCGGGTGGCGCGGTCGTGCCGTCCACCGGCGGCCACCGTACCGTCCCGCAGGAGCGCGGTGAGCCGGTCGAAGTGTCCGGCGTTGACGATGCGGCCGTAGTCCGCCGAGGTCGAGGGATCCTCGCCGTAGAACTCCTTGAGCGCCCCGCGCAGGGCCTGGACCAGCGCCGGCTCGAGCGCTGGCGTGGTCAGGACATAGTCGGGGGCCACGCAGGTCTGGCCCGCATTGAGGAACTTCCCCTGGACCAGCCGGCGGGCCGCGGCGTCGAGGTCGCCGTCCATCACCACGGCCGGCGACTTCCCGCCCAGTTCAAGGGTCACCGGAGTGAGGTTCCGGGCGGCGGCCTCGGCTACGATCCGGCCCACCCGCTCTCCCCCGGTGAAGAAGATGGTGTCGAACCGCTGCCCGAGCAGTTCCGTTGTGACCTCGGGGCCCCCTTCAACCACGGCGACGGCGTCCGGGTCGAGGTACTGGGGCACCAGGCGCGCCAGCACCTTCGAGGTGGCCGGCGCCAGCTCGCTCGGCTTGAGCACCGCGCAGTTCCCGGCGGCGAGCGCGCCGACGAGCGGGGCGAGGACGAGTTGCGCCGGGTAATTCCACGGGGCGATGATCAGGGCCACGCCCAACGGCTGGGCGGTCACGCTGGCGGAGGCCGGACGCAGCCCGATCGGCACCGGAACCCGCACCGGGGCGGCCCAGGCCGGCAGGTGCCTCACGGCGTGCTTCGCCTCGGCGCGGACCACGGCCAGCTCGGAGATGAAGCTTTCGGTCGGGCTCTTGCCCAGGTCGGCGGCGAGCGCAGTGGTGAAGTCCTCGGCCCGTTCGGCGAGCATCCGCATCAGGGCGCGCAGCTGCTGCCGGCGCCACACCAGGGGGCGAGTGGTGCCCGCCTCGAAGGTGCCGCGCAGCCGCCCGACGACGGTCCCGGCGGTTACTCGAACGGTCCCGGCGGTCATCGGGACGCCTCCACCGCGGCGGGGGTTCCGGCGGGGGTTCCGGCGGTGATCCCGGCGGGTGGCGGGGCTGAAGGTGGGGCTGACGGCCGGCGCCCGGTGAACGTGTCCATTGAGCGGTACACCCCGAAGATCCGCCCGGCCACGACGTCCCATGCGGGCTGGGGCAGCAGCCCGCGCAGCGCGCTGCCCAGCGCCACCGTCCACGGCAGCTGGAGGCGGGCGCGGCCCTCGAGCATGGCCTGCCACGCCCGGTCCACCACGGCGCCGGGCTCGAGCAGCGGAGTGAGCAGCGGAGCGCTCACCCCCGCGAACATCGGCGTCCGGATGTAGCTGGGGATCAAAGTGGTGACCCGGATTCCTGGGTGCCCGGCTGCGAGGAGTTCAAGGCGCAGTGAGTCGCTCCAGCCGATCACCGCCCACTTCGAGGCGGTGTAGACGCTCATCCGCGGCACCGAGAGCGTTCCCGAGGCTGAGGCCACATTGAGGATCCGTGCCGGGGTGCCGCGCCCGATCATTGCCGGCAGGAATTCGCGGGTGATGTGCATCGGCGCGAGGGCGTTGACCTGGAGGGTGCGGGCAATGTCCTCCTCCTGGCGATGCTCCCAGAAGTAGCTGCCCGTCACGATGCCGGCGTTGTTGATCAGGATCTCGGGTGCGCCGGGGTCGGCGAGGACCGCCGCCGCGGCGGTCCGAACCTGCTCCAGGGAGGAGATGTCCACCGGGTAGGCGGAGACCGCGGCGCCGGCTCCGGCGAGCGCAGCGGCCGTGGCCTCGAGGGCCACCGCGTCCACATCCCACAGCACGACGGCGGCGGCGCCCTCTCGCACGGCCCGCTCGGCATAGAGCCGGCCCATCCCCATGGCGGCACCCGTCACCAGCACCGTGCGGCCGCGGGCCGTGAAGGCCGCATCGTCCGCCGCCGGCCGGCGGGGCGCCCCCGGCGCCCGGGTGCCAAAGTGCCCTACCCCGTGTCGCAGGGCCCGGGCCCGGCTGCTCAACCCCATTGGTTTATGTCCTCCTGCAATCGTCAGGACTGCAACGTAACACGGCGCCAACCGCCGGGAGATAGGATTTCCCCAGACCACACCCTCCCTGGAAGGCACCGCCATGAGCGCGCTTGGAACCGGCTGGACCCTGCACGGGGACGGCAAGAACGTCACCCCTGGCGCCTACGTGGCCCCCGATGAGCGCCTGAGCTGGCCGCGCACCATCGGCATCGGGGCACAGCACGTGGTCGCCATGTTCGGCGCGACCTTCCTGGTGCCCCTGATTACCGGCTTCCCGCCGTCGACCACGCTGCTGTTCTCGGGCATCGGCACGATCCTGTTCCTGGTCATCACCGCAGGGCGGGTGCCCAGCTACCTCGGCTCGAGCTTCGCCTTCATTGCCCCCATCGCCGCGGCCCAGGCCCAGCACGGGCCCGCCGGGGCGCTCGGGGGCATCGTGATGGCCGGTGCCCTGCTGGCGGTCATCGGCTTCATCGTCCACCGCGCCGGCTCGCGCTGGATCCAGGCCGCGATGCCCCCGGTCGTCACCGGATCCATCGTCGCCCTGATCGGGCTCAACCTCGCCCCGACGGCGAAGAACAGCGTCGAGCAGGGGCCGGTGACGGCGGTCGTGACGATCCTCGCCATCCTGCTGGTCACCGTGCTGTTCCGGGGCATCCTGGGGCGCCTCTCAATCCTGATCGGCGTGCTCGCCGGCTACCTCGTGGCGATGCTGCGCGGAGAGGTCGACTTCGCCGCGATCGGCGACGCCGCCTGGATCGGGCTGCCCGAGTTCTCGGCACCCACTTTCCACCTCTCCGTCGTCGGCCTGTTCCTTCCGGTGGTGCTGGTCCTGGTCGCCGAGAACATCGGCCACGTGAAGTCGGTGGCCGCCATGACCGGGCGGGACCTCGACCCGGTGACCGGCCGGGCCCTGATGGCCGACGGCGTCGCCACCATGATCGCCGGTGCCGGCGGCGGCTCCGGCACCACCACCTACGCGGAGAACATCGGGGTGATGGCCGCCTCGCGCGTCTACTCGACGGCGGCGTACTGGGTCGCCGGCATCGTCGCCGTGCTGCTGAGCCTCTTCCCCAAGTTCGGGGCGCTCATCGCCACCGTCCCCCCGGGCGTCCTCGGCGGCGCCGGGGTGGTGCTGTACGGCATGATCGGGATCCTCGGCGTGCGGATCTGGGTCTCCAACCAGGTCAACTTCTCCAACCCCATCAACCTCTCCACCGCCGGCGTAGCCCTGGTGATCGGCATCGCCGACTTCACCTGGACGGTCGGGGACCTGACCTTCGCGGGCATCGCGCTCGGGACCGCCGCCGCCCTGCTGATCTTCCACGGCATGACCGCCATCGCCCGGGTGCGCGGCAGTGAGCACGTCGCGGGACCCGGTGAGCCCGAGGCCGCCGACACCGGGACGAAGCCCTCGAAACTGGGCTGAGCCGCACGCCCCCCGGCCTCCGGCACCCGTCCCGCGGCACTGCGTACAGTAAGGGAATGATCCCGGAGACCCCCGATCCCACCGACCTTCTCGGCATCGACTCCCTCCTCTCCGCCGAGGAGGTGGCGCTGCGGGGCAGGGTCCGCGCCTTCGTCGACGCGGAGATCCGGCCGAACATCGCCCGGTGGTACGACACCGGGGAGTTTCCGCTCGACATCGTTGCGCCGATGGCCGAACTCGGGCTGCTCGGCATGCACCTCGAAGGCTACGGGTGTGCGGGACGCAGCGCCGTCGAGTACGGGCTGGCGGCCCTCGAGGTCGAGGCCGGAGACTCGGGCGTGCGCACCTTCCTCAGCGTCCAGGGTTCCCTGGCCATGGGCGCCATCGCCCGGCACGGCTCCGAGGAGCAGAAGAACCAGTGGCTTCCCCGCATGGCCGCAGGCAGCGTGATCGGCTGCTTCGCGCTGACCGAACCCGGCGGCGGATCCGACCCGGCGAGCATGCTGACCAACGCCCGCCGGGACGGCGGCGACTGGGTGCTCAATGGAACCAAACGCTGGATCGGACTGGCGAGCATCGCGCAGGTCGCCGTGGTGTGGGCGCAGACCGACGACGGCATCCGCGGCTTCCTCGTGCCCACCGACACCCCGGGATTCCGAGCCACCGAGATCCCCCAAAAGCTCTCAATGCGGGCCTCCATCCAGTGCGACGTCGAACTGACGGACGTCCGGCTCCCGGCCGAGGCGCTGCTGCCCGCCGCCCGGGGGCTCCGGGGCCCGTTCGAATGCCTCAACGACGCGCGGTACGGCATCGCCTGGGGTGCCATGGGGGCGGCGCGCGACAGCTACCTGGCGGCGCTCAACTACTCCCGGGAGCGGATGCAGTTCGGCAAGCCGCTGGCCGCCTACCAGCTCACCCAGGAGAAGCTCGTGAACATGGCCCTTGAGATCACCAAGGGAACGTTGCTGGCACTGCAGCTTGGGCGGCTTCACGACGCCGGCGCCCTGAAGCCGCATCAGATCTCGGTGGGAAAGCTCAACAATGTCCGGGAGGCCCTTGCCATCGCCCGGGAGGCCCGCGCCATCCTCGGCGGCAACGGCATTACGCTCGACCACTCACCGCTGCGCCACGCCAACAACCTCGAGAGCGTCCGCACCTACGAGGGCACCGACGAGGTCCACACCCTGATCCTGGGCCAGCACCTCACCGGCATCCCGGCCTTCCGGTAGGCAGGCACCGCTTCCGTCCGGCGGGCCTGCCTGCCGGGCGGCGGATCAGCCTCCGGCAGGCAGGCCCTTTCCGGCCCACTCGAGCAGCCGGTCAAGGGGCCAGGTGGTGACGATCCGCTCGGCGGGCACGCCGTTCCGTTCGGCCCGCTCCGCCCCGTACTGAAGGTAGTCGAGCTGGCCGGGTGCGTGGGCGTCGCTGTCGATGCTGAAGAGGCATCCTGCGTCAAGTGCGAGCCGGATGAGCCGGTCCGGTGGGTCCTGGCGTTCAAGCCGGGAATTAATCTCTACGGCCACGTTGTTCTCGGCGCAGGCGGCGAAGACCCGCGCCGCGTCGAACTCCGATTCCGGGCGGGTGCCCCTCGAGCCCTGCACGAGGCGCCCGGTGCAGTGGCCCAGGACGTTCGTCTGCGGGTTCGCGACTGCCCCGAGCATCCGGCGCGTCATGGTGCCGCGGTCGGAGCGGAGCTTGGAGTGCACGCTCGCCACCACAATGTCGAGCCCCTCGAGCACCTCCGGCGCCTGGTCGAGGCCGCCGTCCTCGAGGATGTCGACCTCGATGCCGGTGAGCAGGCGGAACCCGTCGCTGCCGTCATTGATGGCCGCCACGACGTCGAGCTGGTTTCTCAGCCGCTCGGTGCTCAGCCCGTTCGCGATGGTGAGGCCCGGCGAGTGGTCCGTCAGGGCCAGGTACTCCCGGCCGAGCAGGCGGGCCGCCGCGGCCATCTCCTCGATGGGCGATCCGCCGTCGGACCATTCGCTGTGGCTGTGCAGGTCGCCGCGCAGGGCGGCGCTGATGTCCGCTCCGCCCTCGGCGAGCGGCCGGGCGCCGCGCTCGCGCAGGCCCGCCAGGTAGTTGGGAACGCCGCCGTCGACGGCCTCCCGGATCACCTCGAAGGTCCGCTCCCCGATTCCCTTGGTCCGCTTCAGCCGTCCATTGCCGATGCGTTCGGCCAGCTCCTCCCGGCTGAGCCCGGCGATGACAGCGGCCGCCTTGCGGAAGGCCTGAACCTTGAAGGAGGGAGCGGATTCCCGCTCAAGCCAGAAGGCAATCTCGTTGAGCGCGTCGGTGGCATCCATGGCAACATCCTGCACCACGCCACCGGGCGCGGTCTGCCACCGGGCGGACGGAATCCCTGCCGCCCCGGCAGGGCGCGGGCGAGATCGTTGCACTGGGGTTCCCTCCCCTTCAGGATTGAAAGAAACGCGTTGACACTGTAACGGCGATCACGCATCATCAAGTAAACAATTGTTTACTGCGGAGCAACCAAGCTGGGGACTGGGGTGCACTGCCTTCCCAGGGATGGCTATGGAACAGGTAACCCTCGACGAGATTGAACGCGCAGCGGAGCGGCTCGTCGACGCCTTCGCCGCAACCGACACCGCCGGCTATTTCGCCGCCTTCGCCGAGGATGCGAGCTTCGTCTTCTCCACCGAGGCCCGCCGGCTTGAGAACCGCGCCGCCTACGAATCGCTGTGGAACAGCTGGCTGGAGGACGGTTGGCGGGTGGTCTCGTGTACCAGCAGCAATCCGCGCATCCAGCTGCTCGGTCCCACCGCCGTCTTCACCCACGACGTCGAAACGGTCACCCGGACGGGGGACGGACCCGGGGAGACCACCCGCGAACGCGAGACCATCGTCTTCCACCGCTCCGGCGGGTCCATCACGGCCGTCCATGAGCACCTTTCCCCCCTTCCCGCCGATTCAGCCCTTCCGGAAGCGAGCTAGCGCCATGGCGACCGAGCAGCCCACCCAGTCCAGGACCTCCGCGTACACCCGGCTGTCTAACCACCTCGAGAAGAACTCCGAGGGCTACGGCCCGCTCCGGGGCACTCTCGGCACCGGCCGTATCGGGATGATCTGGCTTGCCGCCAACCTGGTGGTGACAACCCTGCTGACCGGGACGCTCTTCGTCCCCGGCGTGAGCTGGCCCCTGGCCATCGGCATGATCCTGCTCGGCACGCTCATCGGCGGAGCGGTCCTGGTGCTGATCGGCAACATGGGAACCCGGACCGGGCTGCCCACCATGTCCCTCACCAAGGGCTCGTTCGGGCTGCGCGGGTCTTTCCTGCCGGTGGCCGCGAACGTCATCATCCTGATGGGCTGGAGCTGGGTCCAGGCGATGCTTGCCGGCGTGACGGTGAACTTCCTCGTGGAGCAGGCCACCGGCTTCTCCAACCCCGTCCTGTTCTCCGTACTCTGCCAGCTCCTCGTGGTGTGCCTGGCGATCTTCGGCCACGCGGGCATCGCCCGGGTCGAACCGTGGCTGGCGCTGGTGATCCTCGCCTTCATGGGCTTCATCTTCATCTCCGCCTTCACCACCTTCACGCCGGCCGACTTTCTGACCACCCCGGTTGACCCGGAGGCCGGCTGGACGGGGGTCTCGGTACTCGACGTGGTGATCGCGACGGCGATCTCCTGGACAGTGCTCTCGGCGGAGTTCAACCGTCTGGCGAAGTCCTCGACGGCGGGAATCGTTGGCTCAGCGATCGGTTACACCCTCTCCACCGTCCTCGCCATGACGCTGGGAGCCACGGCCATCGCCTACGTCGTCCTCAACGGCGGCGAAGCGGTGCCGTTCGACCCCACCGTCATCGTCGCGGCCTTCGGGGCTCCGCTGGCGATCGTCATCTTCCTCTCGGTCATGGCCACAAACACGATGGTCGTCTACGGCATGGTGTCCTCGGTCGTGAACATGGTGCCCTCGCGCCGGGTCACCTTCCTCCGCACCGCGCTGGTGCTTGGGGTGATCTCGATCCTCGGCTCCACCTGGCTGGCGCTGCTGAACCAGTTCACCGCCTTTTTGGTGCTGATCAGCTCCCTGTTCATCCCCGTGTTCGCAGTGATGATCGTCGATTACTACCTGGTGCGCCGGCGCCACTACGGGACGGACATCCTCCGCGCCAACGGGGGCGACTACTGGTTCTCCAAGGGAGTCAATATCGCTGCCGTCGTCGTCTGGGCCGTCGGCGCGGCGGTGTCCCTGATCCTCACCTACTCCCTGCCGAGCCCCATCGGCGCCACCATCCCGACCTTCGTCATCTCCGCCCTGCTGTATCTGGGCTGGGCGGCGGCCACCGGCCGGATGGAACGGGGAACTCCCATCGATAAGCACCTCCTCGACCTGGCCCCGTCCCAGGAGCAGGATCCCCGTGCGGATCGTTGACCTCTCGCAGCCCGTGGTCACCGGGATGCAGGTGTACCCGGGCGACCCGGAGGTCACCCTGGCTCCGGTGGCCACGCTGGCCGAGGACGGCTTCCAGGTCGCCAGCGTGCACGCCGGAACCCACACCGGCACCCACATCGACGCGCCGCTCCACTCCATCGACGGCGGTGCCCCGGTTGACCGGATCGCGCTGGAACGGCTGGTGGGCACGGCGAGGATCGTGAAATGCCCAGGCCTCGAACCGCACCAGCACCTGCGGTGGGCCGACGTCGGGGACGGGCTCCGGGAGCTGCAGGCCGGCTCCATCGTGCTCTTCGAGACCGGGTGGTCGAAACACTTCGGCACCGAGGACTACCTCGCGCACCCGGTCCTCTCCCCCGAGATCGCCGTGGCGCTGCTGGCCGCCGGGGTCTCGGTGGTCGGCGTCGACATGCTCAACCCCGACGCGACCCTCGCCAACGGGGGCCTGCTCCCGTTCCACGCGGCCTTCCTGGGCGCCGGCGGGGTGATCATCGAGAACCTCACGAACCTCGCGGCCGTCACCTGGGAGGATCCGCTGGTCTCGGTCCTGCCCCTGCCGCTGGCCGGCATGGACGGGTCGCCGGTGCGTGCGGTGGCTTTGGACCTGGCCGGACACTGAGGCCCCGCCAGGAGCAATCAGGCCGGGAGGAAGCGGAAGGTCCCGGCGATGGCGTCGAAGAGGTCGAGCACCTCTTCCTCCAGGGCGAGGTTTGGGGACAGGCCGGTGACGAGGATGAACTCGTCGCCCGTTCCCGGGACCGGAACGAAGGTGTGGGAGACCAGGACGCGCACGCGCTGGGCATCGGTCGCCTGAACCTCCTCCTGCCCGCAGACGCGGGTCGCTCCGGTCCCGTCGCCCAGCCGGACAGCGGTGACCGTGCGCGGCGGGAGGTCGGCCGTGCCCGTGCCGCGGCCGCCGCCGAGCGCCGCCGACATCGCGGGGGTGGTGAAGGTGGCGGGATCAGGAGCTGTGACCGCGAACAGCATCACCTGCCCGACGAAGAAGCCGTCGTCGTACACGGTCGCCGTGCCGGCGCCCCACAGTGCCCCGGCCTTTCGTGCGGCCGACGTCACCCGCTTGGCGTGGGCGAAAAGCTCGTCGATCTGCACTCGCTCCTGCGCCGAACCCGCGCCTGTCATCGCCTCCCGCCTCGCGGTCACCAGCTGCTCGTGGGCGACGTCGAAGGTGGCCCAGTGCTCCGGTACGGCGACCGCGAAGCGGCCGGGGCGGGTGGGCAGGTCAAAGCTTGGCATTAGGTCAACTTCCGCGTCGTGGTGCTGGGATTCGTCATTTCTTGTCCTGGTCGAGTGCCTCGGCGAGGTGGTTGTCGGTATCCACGAAGGCCTGGGTGGCCTCCCGGATCTTGTCCCGGATCTTCTTGCCTTCGTCGATCAGCTGTTTCCGCCCGTCCGACCACCGGCGGTCGAAGGTCCGTGCCGCGCCCATCACATCGGGGGCATTGCCCAGCATCTGTTCGAGGTCGAGCTGACCGGTGCCGGTCTCCAGCAGGGACAGAACGTTGTCGAGGTCCCGGGCAGCCTCCTCGAGCTCCTCCAGGGGGACCGTGATGTGCGTCATTGGGATATCCCTTTCAGAGGTCGGGTGTCGGGCCCGGCGGGGCGGAGGCCGGTCATCGGCCGACCCGCCCGAAGCCGCCCGCACCCTTGGTGATGGGTTCGGTCCGGTTGGTCGGGCTTCCGGCGGCAAGGCCCGCCTGGCCACCGGTGGCTTCCTGTCCCACGAGCTGCCCTCCGTGCTCCTCGGAGTTCTGCCGCTCGGTAACCAGGACCTTGGTTCCGCCGTCGGCGCCGACCGAGACGCCGATGACGGTGCTGTTGGCCGCCTTATCCACGGTGGAAGGGCCGGGGGAAGGGGTCTCGGGAGTCGGGGTCCCAGGCGCGGCCGGCGCAGGACCCGGTGCTGGGGCCGGATCGGCCGGTGCGGGCGTGGCCGGACGCGAGGGATCCGGAGTGCCGGGGGCGGGATCCACCGGTGCGGGCGTGGCCGGACGCGACGGGCCAGGCGTGCCGGGCGTGGGCTCGTTCACCGACGGTGCCGGAGACGACGGACGCGACGGACCCGGGGTGCCGGGGGTCGGCTCGTTCATCGACGGTGCCGGAGAAGACGGGCGCGACGGACCCGGGGTGCCGGTTACGGGGCTCGACGGCGCCGTCTGGAACTCCGACTCCGTGGAGGGGGCCGGCGAGGCAGGACGCGACGGGGCGGGCGATCCCGGCACCGGCTGGACCTCGGGCGTGGCGGGCCGGGACGGCGTAGTGACCGGCGCGGGGGCAGGGGCTGGAACAGAGGTAGGCGCAGGCGCAGGCGCCGGGGCGGGGGCAGGCGCCGGGGCAGGCGCCGCCTCACCGGGCGCACTCCTGGTCGCCGGCGGAGTGGAGGAGCCCGGCTTGCCGAAGACCGAGTTGAGCCCCGGCCCAAAGCGGGTGGCCAGCGCGCCACCGGCGCCTCCGGCAAAGCCGCCGGCGAGCGCACCGGAGAAAATCACCGCTGCGTTGAACGGTGTGCCGTCCTTGGCGTTGATCGCACCGCCGATCGAGTTGATCACCGCACCCGGCACGAAACCTTCGGTCGACGCCAGCAGGGCCTTCTTGAGGATCGGCGAGTTGCGGAGGAAGTCTCCGGTCGAGCGGAGGCCGGGCCCGATGGGGCCGGGCAGCGACGTCAGGAACCGGCCGGCGCTGGAGGTCGCGCTGCCCGCCTTGGCCCCTATCGACGGGATCAGGCGGATGGCGGCCATGCCTCCGCCGAATCCGAGGGTCAGGAATCCGACCACGAGCGCGCCGACGTCGAGCTTGCCCGTGGCCAGGGTATTGAATGCCGTGAGAAGCCCGAAGGTGAGCGCCCCCAGTGCGAAGCCGACGATGGGGAAGAAGATGCTGACGATGCCGACCACGATGCCCAGGATGATCTGGAGTACGGGGTTGTTCTTGAACCATTCGAGGAACTTCTGGAACAGGCTGCGCGCGGGCACCACGGTCACGTGCTCGAGCTCGTCGCGCAGCTTTCCGGCGGCCTGCTCGCGCAGCGCCTTCGCGTCGGCGGCCAGCCTCCGGGCTCCGGTGAGTACGCCGCGCGCGTCGTCGATCTGCGCTCCGCGCTGCTGGGCTGCCCGGCGGTCGTCGGCGCTGGCGTCCGAGGCGGGCTGCGGCGGAGCTTCGGCGGCCAGGGTCGCGACGGGCAGCGCCTGGTCCATGGAGCGGTCGATCTCGCTCTGGGTCTCGGAGAGCGTCCGGGCGTAGGCCGAGTAGGCCTCCGCCGCCTCGCGGAAGGACGTCGCGGCCTTGCGCAGCTTCTCCGGATACTTCGTGCCGACCACCTCCCTCAGCTTTTCCATCGCCTCTCCGCGCCCCTCGGTCACTTCCTGGCTGGTGAGCACATCGGCTGCGGCGGCGGCGTCGTCACCGAGGCTGGTGTACGTGGGGACGAGCTTTCCCAGCAGGGCCTCGGGGTCCCCGGGGGTGGGGTCGGCGTCGAGGCCCAGTACCTCGAAGCCGTTGACATGACGGCGTGGCATCTACGTGTCCTCTCTTGGAGTACCGGCCGGGACGGCAGGCGGAAAAGCTGGAAGCGGTTCGGGAGTTGGTGCGTTGGTTTCGGGAACCTGCACGGCGATGAGCTGCCCGTCGCCGAGGTGGAGGAGGCCCCGCCCGGAGACCGTCGGGGTGCCCACGACGCCGCGGCCGAGCCGAACGCCGATCAGTTCGCCGTCGGCGATCGACTGCGGGGCCAGGAGCAGCCCCTGCCGGTTCCGACGGGCGAGGGCGACCCATCCCCCGATCGCGTTGCCGAGGGCCTCGGCGTTGCCTCCTGCGAGGACCGCCCAGCCCTCCCCTGCGGCGCCGCGCGCCAGGGCCTGGATCTCCGCGGAGAAGTCGTTGGCCAGCACCATCTCGGCGTCGTCGATGATGAGCATCCCGCGCTCCTGGGGAACCCGTGAGAGTGCCTGCCTCAGGTCGGCGGACGAGGTGTCCGGGTCGACGAGCACCGCGGCCACGCCGGGGTGTCCCTCGAGGCCGCGCAGCGGGCTGCGCCGGGGCGCGATGACCACGATGCCGTCGCCGCGCCGCAGCGCCGCCAAAGCCATGGTGAGCAGCGCCGTGCTGCGGCCGCTCTTCGGCGGCCCGGCGACCAGGAAGGTGGGCGTGTCGCTGAGGTCGGGGCCGAGCGGGACCAGGTCGTCCCCGCCCAGGCCGACCAGGATCCGGTTGGCCGGCAGGGCCGCGACGGCCCGGGCACCGGCCTCCGCATAGCTGATGCGGTCAGGCAGGGCTCGAAGCGGACGCGGGCGCAGCCCGTCCGGGACATTCCGGTCGCGCTCCCGCAGACGGGAGGCCAACTGCTCGAGGGCCAGCGCCTGGGCGGCGCCGCTGACCTCGTCGGCGCCCTGGAGCGCCGGGAGGACGCCGATCTGGACCTCCACTCCGTCCCTCGGACGCAGGGCGCGGCCCGGCGGCATGTTCTCGGGCACGGCCTTCGGGCGGATCCCGACCATCGACCAGTCGGCGGAGTCGTTGAGCCGGAGGACGAGTTTGTCCTCGGTGGTGCCGGCATAGCGGCTTGAGGCAAGCGACCGGTCGCCGGCGAGGATGAGGTGCAGCCCGACGGCGGCGCCGTCACGCAGGATGGTGGTGAGCCGTTCGAGGAGCGACCCGTTGTCGTGGTTGGCGTACTCGCGGTCGAACACTTCGAACCGGTCGACCAGGACGACGAGGTGGGGCGGCCGCTCCTCCTCGGGCAGCTGGCTGCGGAGTTCGTGGAGGTCGGAGACACCGCGGGCACCGAGCATCCGCTGGCGGGAGTGGAGTTCCGCGGTCAACCGCGAGATCAGGCGTCCGAGCCGCTCCGGGGAGCGGTGGTCGATCACCGCCCCGACGTGCGGCAGGTCGGTCAGCGCGTTGAGCGCGCCGGTCCCGCAGTCGATGCCGTAAAGGTGGACGTCCTTCGTGCTCACGGCAGTGGCGATGGCCGCGGCGAGTGTGCGAAGCGCCTGGGAGCGTCCGCTCTGCGGCGCGCCGATCAGGTGGAAGTGTCCCATGGTGTCGAGGTCGAACTGCAGCGGCAGCTGCTGCTGGAGCTGCGGGTCGTCGATTAAACCCCAGGTTGCAGGGGCGAGGGACGCTTCGGTGCGCCGCGCCTCTCCGTGCATGACCGCCGTGTCAGCTGCCAGCTCGATCCGCTGGGGAAGGGGCGGCAGCCACGGCCGGGACGGTGGGGCGATCCCCAGCTGGTCGGCGGCGCGCGTCAGTGCGTCGGCGAGGAACGCCATGTCGGTGGTGAGTTCACCGGCCGGCGACGGGTCGGTGCTGCCGTCTGCGCCGCTTGCCGTTCCCGCGGCGCCCGGGTGGGCCCCGGGGTGGCCGGCACCCGGGGCGGGCGGAGCAAGCGGAGGAACGCCGTCGCCCAGCTCGGCCCAGGGAACCCTTCCGACGGCGGCCGCCACCGCGGCAGCATCGGCAGGGCGGGCCGATGCCCGGCGTCCGCCCACCCGTGCGGCCTGGAACGGCAGGAGGACCGAGGCGCTCATCCGGGCAAAGGCCCGACCCGGCGTGGACGGCGAGAGGGTTGCACTGTCCGGGGCATCGATGATGTCGCGGCTTTCCGAGGCATCGGTGGTTCGGAGGGCGATGCGCAGCGTCGTGTTGGCGCGGATGTCGGCCGAGACCGCCCCGGAGGGGCGCTGGGTCGCCAGGATGAGGTGAAGTCCGAGCGACCGGCCCCGCTGGGCGAGGTTGACCATGCCGCTGACGAAGTCGGGAAGCTCCCGGACCATTGACGCGAATTCGTCGATCACGATGACCAGGCGCGGCAGGGCGGGAAGTGAAGGGTCGAGGCTGCGCCGGTCGAGGTAGTCCGGGAGGTCCTTGGCGCCGGCGTCGGCCAGCAGATGTTCGCGCCGGCGCAGCTCCGAGTTGAGGGACGTCAGCGCCCGCTCGACGAGGTGCGTGTCGAGGTCTGTGACCATACCGATGGTGTGCGGCAGGTCGGCGCATTCGGCGAAGGCACTGCCGCCCTTGTAGTCGACGAGGACGAAGTTCATCTCGTCAGGCCGGTTCGCCACAGCGAGCGATGCAACGAGGCTCTGGAGCAGTTCGGACTTGCCGGAGCCCGTCGTCCCGGCCACGAGGCCGTGCGGGCCGTCCCGTTCGAGGTCGACGACGAAGGCACCGTCGAGCCCCACGCCGAGCCGGGCCTGGGTGCTCCGGGCCGAAAGCAGCCACCGTCCGGCGACCTCGTCGGCGACTGAGTCTGACAGGCCAAGGAGGTCGACGAGCCGGACGGCCTTGGGCAGCACAGTGCCGTCGCTGTCGCCGACGGCGCGCAGGGGCGCCAGGCTGCGAGCCACCGTCTCGTACCAGGCGGGGCGGGGCGCGTCGGCGCGGATCTTCTGGGCGGTTCCATCCGCGCCGAGCACCTCACCGCGGCCGTCCTCGCCCACCGATAGAACGACCGAGCACTCCTCGGGCAGCCGCTCCGCCTCGCGGTCGATGCAGAGGAAGAAGACGCCGACGCCCGGGCCCTCACGGAGCAGGGTGACGATTCCGGGCAGGAAGCGCAGGCGCCGGGCCCCGTCGAGCACGACAAGGATCCGGTTTTCATCGACGGAGGGGTCCTGCGCGCCGGTCCGGGCGGCCTGGCGGACCTCGACGAGCTGAACGAGCTCGGCCACCCGCCGCGCGGTGGAGTCGGCCGTGGTTCCGAGGTGGAAGGCTCCGGGCTGTCCCTCGCGCCGCACGTGCGGCAACCAGCGGCTCCAATCCCACGTAGAGGCCGAATCGGGCTTGCCGCCGGTCAGGATGTACAGGTCGAGGTCGTTGGGGCTGGAAAGGACCGCGGCCTCGGCCACGAGCCAGCAGGCCGGGCCCGGTCCGCCGGCGATCCCGGTGACTCCGGCCGCCTGCAGGTCCACCGTCACCGGCACCTCGGCCAGGCGGGGTGAGGTCGCCCTCCGGTGCTCGTCCTCGTTGGCGTCCTCGACCAGGATGCTTGAGGGCACGCTTCCGGTTCCGGCGCGCAGGACGAGGAAGTCGATGTCGGAGCGCCGCCGCTCCCAGAGCCGGTCGGTGGGGGTCGCCGCCATGGCGAGCAGCGCTGCGGGGTCGGGGTGCACCGAGCGGAGGATGCGCTGTTCGAGGAGCACCGCAGCGGAGATGTCCTCACCGATCCGTTCCGTGGTCTCCCGGTAGTCAGTGACCCGCCGCTCGTGGTCCTGCAGCTGGCTCTTGCGGTTGCCGCTGCGGCTCAGCAGGGCCGCCACCGGGGACAGCAGGCCGAAGAGGATGAACCGCCAGTTGCCGGTGATGACCACCGTCAGCAGCGAGGCCACAATCGGGATCAGCACCAGGGGCAGCAGCGGGATCGCGTTGCGGGGCGGTTCCCCGGGCTTGCGGGGAAGCCGGAACCGGGTGGCCGGCGGGGTGTGGCGCAGGCGCGGCGGCCGGTTGAACTCGCGCCCCAGGCCGTCCTCGGCCACGCTGACCGAGGCGATGCGCAGAGTCCTGGGAGCGACGTCGAGCAGCAGCCCGTCGATGGAAAGCAGGGTGCCCTGGTCCCACGCCGCGTCGGCACCGGGTGCCAGCGAATGTCCCGACATTTCGACGCCGGTGGCGGGTGCCGAGACGCGGACCGCGCCGGAGGCCTGGACGGTGATGGAGGCGGTGACGCCGCTGCCTCCCGGAGTCCGGATGAGGCAGTGCCGTCCGGAGCCCACGTCGTAGTGGCCGGCCGCGAGCCGGTAGGTGACCCCGGCGTCGTGCCCGCCGACGATCCGGACTTCGACGAGGCCGGGAGAGGTGGCCTCGTCGGGACCCGGGCCCCCAAGGCCGAGGGCGATGCCGTCGTAAAGACCGGCCCCGGCCAGGGTCTGGAAGGGATCGAGCACCGACCCGCCCGCGAAGAGTGGACCGTCGGAAGGGCCTCCGAGCTCCTCGGCGATCGCCGCTGTGAGGCTTCCCACCGGCGTCGTCGGTTCGGCGTCCACCTCAAGCGGGATGGGGACAACTGAGGACGGCTGGAAGGCGGTGACGGCGAAGCGCATGGAGTTCCTCTGTCGGGGCGGGTCGGGATCGGGGAGGCCGGTCAGCGGCTGAGCGTCGCACCCAGCTGGTTGTCGGTCTCGTTGAAGGCCTGGCCCACGTTGCGGACGTACTGGCCGATGCCTTCGAGGCTCTGGTTGACCTGGTCGAAGCCCCGGGCGAACTCCTCGAAGAACGGCTGGAAGCGCTGCTGGGCCGCGGGGGTGCGGTAGCCCTCGGCAAGCAGACTGTCGATCTTGCTGCGGACCACGGTGAGCTTGGCCTGCAGCTCGGCGAAGTGGTTCATCATTTCGCTGGAGGTGCTTTCGGTGGCCTCGCTGTCGACGTCGAACTTGGGCATTGTCTTCTCCTTCGGTTGGGCCGGGGTTCCGGCTGGTGTCGGTCACCTAGTACACGGGGGCCGTCCGGATCCGGTTCAACGCCGGACCGGTTTGATGTGGAAAGCGGCTTCCACGCCGGTGGCCGTCAGCGTCCGGCCGAGGATGGGAACGGTGAGCAGGCCGTCCCGGGAGACGGTCCACCGCCAGTGGGCCCCGCGCAGGGAACCCGGATACACCGCAATCCAGCCGCTGCCCGGGGCCGAGCAGCGGGCCACGACGTCGTCGAGTTCCTCCTGGGACCGGCCCGGCTGGATCAGCAGCACCCCGGTCAGCTGCTGGAGGATCGAGGTGCTGGTGATGAGGCCGGCCTCCCCGGGGCCGGCAACCGGCGGCGGGAGGAGCCCGAACCGATCGAGGTCCCCAACGGTGGCGACGGACGCCGAGCGGGGAAGCCCGGAGGGGCCAAGGGACAGGAGAACGACCTGCGGCGCGGCCAGGCTGAGCTGCGTCACGACGGAGCGGGCAACGTCGAGGGCGAGCGCGGGGTCCCCCTCGATGCCCAGGGCTCCGCGGCACTGGGCGAAGTCGAGGAAGACCTGCTCGGCGGGGTCCCCGCCGATGCGGGCGACGGCGGGTGAGTGGTGTCCGTCGGCGGCCGGAAGGGGCCGGGTGCCGGGGTGCCCCGGCAGCGGATCTTCCGGAGAGTTCCCGGGGTCTCCGAGCACCTCGGCTCCCCCGGCGCGCACGCTGACCGCCACCACAGGGGGAAGGGAGGTGGAGCTGCGGAAGGCGGCCGCCGCGGCGGCACCGGCGGACGCGTCCTCCTGCCAGAGGGCGACCAGCTCAGAGCGGCGGCGCAACGAGGCGCGGCGCCGCCAGCCGGCCACCACCCAGGCGCGTGCCGCCCGGATCAGGGCACGAAGCCGGCGCAGGCGCAGCCGGATCCGGCGGCGCAGCACGATCGCGGTCGTCAGTACCGCCACCCCGAGGCCACCCAGGACGGCGAGCACGATCGGCCACCGGAGGCGGTCCATCAGGGCGTTGGATGCTCCGGTGTCCGCAGCGTCCCCGGCCGCCTGCTCCGCTTCGCCGCCGCGCTCATCGGCGGCATTCCCGGGGTCGGTTTCGCCGCCGGGCTCATCGGCGGCGTCTCCGGCGCCTGCTGCCCCGCCGGACCCGTTGGCGGCGTCGGCGGGCTCGTCCAGCAGTGCTGAGCGGACGTCGGGGCCTTGCGCGTCGTCGGGCAGGATGAGGATCCAGCCGGCCTCCAGGGCAGCGGGGTCGGTCAGCGCCGATCCGTCGGACTGGCGGCGGCCCGCGTTCAGGTCGAAGATCTCCCGCGCCCGGCCGGGGTCGCCGAGGGTGCGTTCGGCGATCTGGTTGAGGGAGTCGGGTGCGCCGTTGTTCTGGCCCGGGGCGCGGACGATGGCGACCTTGACCTCCCGCCCCCGCTCCTGGTTCTGGGTCGGAAGCACGGCTGCCGCGGCCGCCGGGGGCAGGCTGCCCAGCACCGGAGGCCCTCCGGTGACGACGGCGGTGAGCACGGCCAGCTGTGCGAGGCGGAGGGCAGCGGTGCGGGAGCGTCTCAGGGCGCGCGGAAGCCCGTTAGGTGGTGTCACGCCCTCCACACGTAAAGGAAGGGCGGGTGGTTCAACGCCCGGCGGGCCGGTTTCCGGTCAGCGCTCCTGCAGGGCGTCCAGTGCCACCGCCATGGCGGCCGCGACCCTGCCGTCGAGGCGTCCACCCGGCACCGTGATGTCGTACCGGTCCCGCAGGGAGCGTCCCCGCTCGGAGGTCATCACCGGCTGGCCGGAGGCATCGACGAAGTCGAAATGGAAGACAAACGGTGCGGGCAGGGCCTCGGTGAGCGGCACCAGTTCCCAGAGGCGGCGCGCGATGGCCACCCCGGCACTCCGCTCGCTTCCCACCGCCTGCACTCCGGGGGCGTCGAGGTGCCAGGTGGAGCGCAGCAGCGACTTGCCGAAGTCCTTGCGGAAGCTGCCGATCGGGGTGCCGGCGGCGTCGAGGACGTCGTAGGTGGCGCCGAGGTCGAAGCGCTGCCTCGCCTTGAAGGAGAAGACCGGGGTTTTCCGCGCCTCATCGGCGTAGAAGGTCACCTGCTCCTTGAAGGCGGCCCGCTTCTGCTGGGCGACGGCGAGCAGCCCTGCCGGCTGGCCGTTCGCATCGACGGCGCGGATCTCGTAGCGGTTCACCATCAGGGTGATTTTCTGCGCAATGGCGAACCGCTCGATGCCCTGCAATGCTTCCATGCTCGTTCTCCTTATGCGATGACCTGATTGGATCGATGCCCCGGCGGCAGTCTGCGCTGTCCCGCCATCCCTTGTACGGCGCGGTGACGGGGATTCAGGGACGACGTCGGGCGGGCCCCTGGCGGACCCGGTGACGGTCAGCATACCCACAGCCACAGCCGGCCGGGGATCCTTTGGCCGCACCCATGGGTCCGAAACCGGTCGGGGCCTTCCCGCACCACCTCCGGCCGCGGAGTTTTCATTCCGGCGGGACCGGGCGAGACTCGGTACCACCGCCGTTCCAGAACCCGCCTCAGGAGGCCGTTCGTGACATCCCGCTCCATCCGCTCCCTCACCCGGGCCGCCCCAGGGGTGCACTTCGTGGAGGGGCCGCTGTCCAACTGGACCATCCTCGTCGGGGAGGACAGCGCGACCCTCATCGACGCCGGATATCCGAAGGACCTGGAGTTGGTGCTCGGCACGCTGGACCAGGTGGCGGAGGGCAGGCCGTTGAAGGCCGTGCTGATCACCCACGGCCATTCCGACCATATCGGATCAATCCGGGGCCTTCAGGCGCGCTGGTCCCTCCGGGTGCTCGCCGCTGCGGCGGAAATCCCGAATATCCGGCGGGAGGTGCTGCACCAGGTGGATTTCCGCCAGGTGCTGCCCCGGCTGGGGAGGTACGGCGTGGCCGGGTGGGCGGTCGGGGCAGTCGCCGCCGGTGGCCTCAAGGACGTGGCCGTGGCCGACGTGGAGGCCATCACCGAGGGCCGGCCGCTCGTCGTCAGCGGCCACACGGTGATCGCGGTGCCCTCCGCAGGGCACACCCCCGGGCACACCGCCTACCACCTTCCCGAAGCGAACCTCCTCGTCACCGGCGATGCGCTGGTGACGGGGCATCCAACCTCGCGCACCTCCGGAGTGCAGTTACTTCCGGCGATGTTCAATACCGATCGGGACCTGGCGCGGGACTCGCTGGAGCGGCTGCTTTACACCGGGGACCTGATCCTCCCGGGGCATGGCCCGCTGCTGCGCTGAACGCCGGTGCCGCCGCCCGCGCCGCATGCTCCGCTGCGGGCGGGAGTGCTGAGTAGGATGAGGAAATGACTGGCACTCCTCGACGCGCACCCTCCCCGTCCGGGCAGGCCGGCCCCCGGCGGGCGGCCCCATGACGGACCTGCAGGCCCTCTGGGCCGGCCCGGAGTGGCGCAGCCAGGCCGAGCAGTGGATCCAGCTGGTGCTCGAAAGTTTCTCGGTCCGGCAGACCGGGCCGATCGAGCAGCCCCGCATCCGGTTCTGGTCCACCCAGCTCACCGTGCCGACGGACCTGGGCGTGCTGTGGTTCAAGGAGAACAATCCCGGGCAGCTCGCCGAGGCCTCGGTGGTCGCGGCTCTGGCCGAACTGGTGCCGGACCACGTGGTGAAGCCCCTCGCGGTGGAACCCAGCCGCGGCTGGATGATCACCCCCGACCACGGGGCCACCCTGGCGTCCTTGAGGTCCAACGACTACCAGCTGTGGGCCCGGGTCCTGACCGACTTCGCGGACCTCCAGAAGGCCCTCATTCCGCACGCCGACAGGCTCACCGCCGCCGGGCTGGTGAACATGAACCCGGAGGTGGCGGCGAACTTCGTCGAGAACCAGCTGCTGCTCCACACCGGGCTGCCCGCCGAACATCCGATGTTCCTCTCGCACCAGGGCGCCGACCACGTGCTGGCCCAGCTGCCGCGGATCCGGGCCGCGGTGGAGACGCTGCGCGCCCTCGGCGTTCCGCTCTCGCTGGACCACAATGACCTCCACCCGCGCAACGCGTTCCTTCCCGGCTCGAGCACCGAACCGCTGCGCTTCTTCGACTTCGCCGACGCCTACTGGGCCCACCCCTTCAGTGCCCTGCTCGTGCCGATCACCCTCATGTGCGAGCAGTGGGCGACGACGCCGGCGGATCCCCGCGTCCGGCTGGCGGTGGGGGCCTACCTCGAGCAGTGGACCGACTTCGCGCCGCTCCCCGCCCTGCAGGCATCCCTCGACTCCGCGCTGTACCTTGGGCGGGTCCACCGCTACGGAGCCTGGCTGCGGCTCCTCGTCTACGCCGACGACGCGTCGATGAGCACCTACGGCCCGGGTGCGCTCGAATACCTCGCTGATCTGACCACGCCGATCCTGTCGGCGTGAACCGGCGGCCCTGTGACAAACCCGGCCGGTTCCGGCTAGGGTCGGGGCACACCGTCGAACCGTAGACAGGGGTACGCAGCATGAAGAACAAGATCGTCTTCGCAGCAGGAATGGCCGCCGGATACGTCCTCGGCACGCGCGCCGGGCGGGAGAGCTACGAGGCGCTCAAGTCCCGGGCGGAAAGCCTGTGGAACAGCCCCCGCGTTCAGGAGAGCGTTTCCGGGGCCACCGGGGTGCTCAAGGACAAGCTGCCCGCGGTCCAGGAGCAGACAAGCGGCGCAGTGAAGAAGGCCCAGGACGCGCTCTCCGGCGTGCTGAACAAGGATGCCAGGCACGACGGTGGCGCGGGCCGCTCTGCCGACGTCACCGGCCCAAGCGGCGGAAAACCCGGCATCGTGGCAGATCCTCCCTTCGAGAACCAGTCCGACGCCACGAGGCCCGACCTCACTCCCTGATGCCGCCGCGGAGGGGAGCGGCCGTCCGGCAGGAGGACGGCCGCGGGGAGAGCACCAACCAGCGCCTCGACCGCAACTGGCTCGAACTGCTCCAGGAGCTGCGGGTCATGCAGACCGGCATCCAGATCCTCACCGGGTTCCTGCTGACCCTGCCCTTCCAGGACAGGTTCGATGAGCTCGACCGGTTCCAGGTCGTCGTCTACCTGGTCCTGGTCTCGCTCTCGGCCATCATCACCGCCGTGGTGCTGAGCGCCGTGAACCTCCACCGCGTCCTCTTCGGCCTTCAGGTCAAGGCGGCGCTGGTCCGCAGCGGGGACCGCATCATGCGGGTCAGCATCGGCCTGACCGGTCTGGTCCTGTCGGGCACCGCTGGCTTCATCTTCGACATCGTCCTCGGCCGGCGGGCGGGATTCCTGGTGACCGCTGCCCTCCTCCTCGTCGTGCTGCTGCTGTGGGTCATCTACCCCAGGCTGGTGCGCAGCCGGGCCGTCGGCCCCGGCCCGGCGGGTCCGTCTGAACCGGGCGGTGGGCCGGTCTGAACCGGGCGGTGGGTCAGTCGGAACCGGCGCGGCGCTGCGGGTCCGGGCCCTGCGGCCAGGACCCGCGCCGGTCCAGGACGGCCGCCAGCCGGTCGGCGCGGTCGGAGACCAGGCCATCGACACCCTGGTCGAGAAGCCGTTCCATCGCTTCCGGTTCATTGATGGTCCAGACGTGGACCTGGAGCCCGGCCTTCCGGCACCGCCGCACGTAGCCGGGGGTGACCACGGGGATCCCCCGGTAAGTCAGGGGCACCTGCACGGCGTCCACGCGTGCCGCCCGGCGCAGCGGCCCGGTCAGCCCGAGGTGGCCGCCGAGGCGGATCAGCCCGTTCACGGCCATGCCCGCCGAAGACGCCGTCCGTGCCTCAAGCAGCCGCAGCACCCGGAGCCTGCGGAAGTCTGAAAACGAGGCGACGAGCACCCGGTCGTGGGCACGGAGCCGATTGATGAGGTCAGCGAACGGTTTCACCGACCCCTCGTCCTTGATGTCGATGTTCAACCGCAGCTCCGGCCACCGGAGCAGGACCTCCTCGAGGGTGGGGATCGGTTCTTCGCCCCGGATCCTTACCCCGGCCAGTTCCGCGCGGGTCCGGGCAGCGATCGGGCCGTGGGCGTCGGTGACGCGGTCGAGGGTTTCATCGTGGAAGACCATCACCACGCCGTCCCGGGTGCTCCGCACGTCGATTTCGAGGTACCCGAATCCAAGCCGGGCCGCCTCCGCGAAGGCGGACAGCGAGTTCTCGGCGCCGGCGGGGGAAAAACCGCGGTGGGAGAACCCCAGCGGGCGCTGCCGGCCGTCGGGGCCCGTGTTCTGGAAGTAGGCGAGCGTCATGGGTGCAACCCTAGTGCGCCGCCCGTCGTCCGATCAGGCGATCCGGAGTGCCTCGAGGCGCTGTTCCAGGACCTGCGCGACGCCGTCGTCCTCGAAGGCCGGGGCTCGGAGGTTGGCCGCGGCAAGGGCGTCGGGGTGGCCCGAGGACATGGCGTAGCCCGATCCGGCCCATTGCAGCATCTGGATGTCGTTGGGCATGTCGCCGAAGGCGACGACGTCCTCCGCCGCAATGCCCAGGCCCTCCGCGTAGCGGGAGAGTGTCACGGCCTTGTTGATGCCGGGCACCGCCATTTCCAGCAGTGCGATGCTCGGCGCCGAATGGGTGGTGGAGACGAGGTGCTCGACGGCGGGGGCGACGGTCCGCAGGAAGTCATCGGGTGTCACCTCGCGCTCCCGGGCAAGGAACTTGATCACCTGTTCGCCGGGCAGCGACTCCTCGAAGGGAAGGGCCTGCACGCCGCCGAGCAGTTCGGAGGTGCCGGGTTCGGCGAAGCCGGACTCGATTTTGAAGCCGTTGATCGTTTCGGCGGCGAATCCCGCCGCCGGGTACAGCCCGCGGATGATGTCGCGGGCCTCGATGATGCTCCCGGCGTCGAGGAGATGGGCATCGAGGACACGTTCGGCCCCCAGGTCGTAGGTCACCGCTCCGTTCGAGCAGATGACCGTGCCCTGGTGCTGCAGCTGCTTCCGCAGCGGATCGAGCCAGCGCGGAGGCCGGCCGGTCACGAAAACCACCTCGACTCCGGCGGCCGCGCAGTCCCGAAAGGCCTGAACCGTCCGTTCGCTCATCCTGCCGTCGTGGCCGACGATCGTGCCGTCAAGGTCGCTCGCCACGAGGCGCATGCGTTACTCCTTCAGAAAGATGGGACATCAACCCTACCCCCGCCCGGGCGGGTGCCCGTACCGGGCGCCGGCTGTCAGTGGTCGGTGAGTTCGTGCCGGGTCGGAGGGTTCGCTCCGGCCCGGGAGACGGTCACGGCCGCCGCGCGCGCCGCATAGGCCAGGACGCCGGTGAGCTGTGCGGTGGTGATGCGCCGCAGGTCGCTGCGCCGGTGTGCCCCGTCGAACTCAAGGTCGACGAGGGCGCCGAGCAGGGCTGCCATGAAGGAATCCCCGGCGCCCACGGTGTCCGTGACACTGGTGACCGGCGCGCTGACCTCTGCGCTGCCGGCGGCGCAGATACCCCACGGACCCTTCGAGCCGCGGGTGACAACCATCACCGACGGGCCAAGGGCCAGCCATTCCCGCGCCGATTCGAGGGCAGGGCGGCCGGGATAGAGCCATTCGAGGTCCTCATCCGAGGCCTTCACGACGTCGGACAGCGCCACGAACCGTTCGGCCTGGCTGCGGGCGAACCCGCGGTCCGCAATGATGCTCGGCCTGCAGTTGGGGTCATAGGAGATGGTGGCCAGCGGATGGGCCACCTCGACCAGGGCCAACACGTCCCCGGCCCCGGGGGCCAGCATTGTGGCGATGGATCCGACATGCAGCAGAGTGGTTCCCTGCAGCAGCGCCTCCCGGCGCTCGAGGAGACCGGGCAGTTCCCAGACGAGTTCGAACTGGTACGCCGCTCCGCCTGCGGGGTCGAGGCGGGCCGTTGCGACACTCGTGGGCTTCGAGTCGGGGCCGATCGGGAACAGCACCGAATTGTCCGAGAGGTAGCTGCGGATCAGGTGCCCGTAGTCGTCATCGCCGTACCGGCCGATGAACTGCGCGGGGTGGCCCAGCCGGGCCAGGCCCACCGCGACGTTCATGGGGCTTCCTCCCACGTGCACGCGGGGCGGGGCGGTGTCGCTGACGACTTCGTCGATGAGGGTTTCCCCGATTACGGTGAGCACCAATTCAAACTACCAGTCCGGGCTGAACGCGCGCTTGGAATGACGCCCGCTCCCGGCTGGAGTTATCCGCCCTCCGGAATGGCTGTTTTTCCGGGCGGGGGCTTGCCCCGGAAGCGCCGGACACTGTAGATGATAAGGACCAGGGCGATCAGGGAGGACAGCACCATGCTGATGCCGGTGGCCGAACCCCCGAAGAGCCACCACCTGGTTGCAAGGGGCCACCAGGCCGGTACCCCGGGCTGGACGGTCCAGACAACTCCGCACCCCATCACGGCGAAGGCGCAGAGGCAGCTCACGGCGATGCGCGGGATGGTTTTGACGCCGATGGCTGCCGCATGGAAGGCCCGTGCCTTCATGGGGGCAAGCCGCCGGCGTGCCCAGGCGTACTGCTGCGAGAGGATGGCGAGGCCGCCGACGAGCATCAGCAGGCCGGGGCCGGGAAGGACAAGCGCTGCGCAGCCAACAACCACGCAGGTCCAGCCTGTCACTTCGATACCGGTGCGCCGCACCCACCCATGCACCCTGATTTTTGCGGCCATTGACACAGGATGACACACGTTCCTGAATGAATTCGACGGGCGGGACCTCCTCCGGGCGGAGCGGGGGAACAAAACGTAAAGTACATTCGTTTGCATATAAACCTCCGGTCGGGGGTGAAGTTCTTCGAAGAGGGGTTTGACGGTGACGGCAAATACGAGCGGTTTGCACCATGTGACGGCGATTGCGGGGGATCCGCAGCGTAATGTGGATTTCTATATCCGCGGCCTCGGGCTGCGCCTGGTGAAGCGGACGGTGAACTTCGACGATCCGGGCACCTACCACCTCTACTACGGGGACGAATCCGGCCGTCCGGGCTCGCTGCTGACCTTCTTCCCCTGGAAGGGGGTACCGGCGGGAAGGATCGGCGCCGGACAGTCGACCACCACCGCGTTCTCGGTGCCCCAGGGCACCCTGGGCTGGTGGCAGAGCCACTTTCAGGACCTCGGCGTCGAGTCGCAGATCACCGGAAGCTCATCGGCGGAGGAGCGCCTGTCGTTGAGGGACCCGGACGGACTGCAGATCGACCTCGTGGCATCCTCCCTTGAGGACCCCCGGGACCCGTGGGACTCGGCGTCGGTCCCGGCGCAGTACGCTGTGCGCGGACAGCACTCCTCGGTGCTGACGGTTGCCGACCCCGAAGGCACCCTCGCGACCCTGACCCAGGACCTCGGCCTGGACATCCTCTCGGAGGGTGCGGACCGGTACCGGCTCTCGACCGGCGCAGGCGAGCCGGGCACCGTGGTCGACGTGATCGCCGACCCGCGCGCCGACCGCGGCCTGATTGCCGGAGGCACCGTGCACCACGTTGCCTTCCGCGTCCCGGACAAGGCCACCCAGGCGGCCTGGCGGGACGAACTGACCTCCCGAGGGCACGCCGTGACCGAGATCCTCGACCGGCAGTACTTCACCTCGATCTACTTCCGCGAACCGGGCGGAACCCTGTTCGAAATCGCCACCGACACCCCAGGCTTCAATATCGATGAACCGCTGCTCGAGCTGGGACGCGGCCTGAAGCTGCCGCCGTGGCTTGAGCCCAGCCGCGAGGCCATCGCCGCCGCCGTGGCCCCGCTGACCCTGCCCGGGGAAAACAACCCCGAGCTTCCCGCCTCCACCAGGGACACCGTAACGGAGCCGGCAGATGACTGAGATCCCGGCCCCCTCGGCACACCCGTTGCCCCACGTTTTCGAGCCCGGCGACCCCGGGACTCCTGTCCTGCTGCTCCTGCACGGCACCGGCGGCACCGAGCACGACCTGCTCCCCCTGGCCCCGCGCCTGTCCCCCGGGGCCGGAATCCTCTCCCCCCGCGGGCCGGTGAGCGAGAACGGCATGAACCGGTGGTTCCGCCGCCTGCGGGAGGGCGTGTTCGACACCGCCGACGTGGTCGCCCGGGCCGGGGAACTTGCAGGCTTCCTCGGCTGGGCCCGGGAGGCCTACGGCCTCGGGGACCGGCCGGTGACCGCCGTGGGCTTCTCCAACGGGGCCAATATCGCCCTGGCCACCGCACTGCTCCACCCCGGGGAACTCGACCGGGTGGTGGCCTTCTCGGGTATGTATCCCCTGGACGCGCACCCCGTCGACGCCGACCTGGCCGGCACCCGCGTGGCACTGTTCAACGGCGCCGAGGACCCAATGGCACCCCAGGACAGCGTCGAACGGCTCACCGGCGTCCTCCAGTCCCGCGGCGCCGACGTCGAGCGTGTTACCCACCCGGGCGGGCACGGAATCACCGCCGACGATCTCACGGCCGCCGCGCTGTGGATGAGTCGGGATGGAGCCGTAAGGTGAAATCATGACTACACCGAGCTCAACCGCTTCCCTGTCCGCCAAGGCCGAGGCGTTCCTCAGCCTCCACCGGGCCCCGGAGGTCCTGCAGGTCGTCAACGTGTGGGATGCCATTTCCGCCAAGACCATCGCCGACGTTCCCGGAACCCGTGCGCTGGCCACGGCGGGCCACTCCATCGCGTCGAGCCTGGGGTACCAGGACGGCACCGTCCCCCTCGATCTGATGATCGATGCCGTCTCGCGCATTGCGGCGGCGACCGAGCTGCCCGTCAGCGCCGACCTCGACGCCGGGTACGGCAACGCGGGCGAGACCGTGCGGCGTGCCATCGGCGTGGGCATCATCGGCGCCAATATCGAGGACCGGATGGAGCCCCTGGCCGACTCCGTGGCGAAGATGGAGGCGGCGGTCAAGGCAGGCGAGGCGGAGCGCGTCCCCTTCGTGCTCAACGCCCGCACCGACGCGTTCGTCCGCGGTGCCGGGCGTGACCCCAAGGACGTCCTCGCCGAGGCCATCGAGCGCGGCAGGGCCTACCTCGAGGTCGGCGCGTCGACCGTCTTCGTCCCGGGCCTCTTCGACGAGGACACGGTGCGGGCCCTGGTCGAGGGAATCGGCCACAACCGGCTCAGCGTCATCGGGGTTCCGGGTTCACTTCCTCCCGCCAAGCTCCAGGAACTCGGCGTGGCCCGCATCTCCTACGGCCCCTTCACCCAGCGGGTGGCCCTGACCGCCCTCGCCGACACCGCGGCGGACCTGCTGCGCGGCGGGGTGCTGCCCGAGGGCATCCGCCCGCTCAACTAGGGATTACCCGGCGGAATCCTGCCGCGTGGTGGCGGCCTTGTCGACGGCCGCCACCACGCGCTCCCACGCTTCGGTGCCGGGAGTGATCATCGCGAAATGGTCGCCCGGAATCACCAGGAGCTCCGCCGCCGCGCCCGCCTGCGTGGCGGCGGCCACGTAGCTTTCGGCCTGGCTCAGCGGAACCGTGGTGTCCTCCTCCCCGTGCAGCGCGTAGACGGGCACGGGGAGCGGCACCGCGTCCAGGGGATCGGCCCACCGGTACCGTTCCGGCTCGGCCGTCGGGGAAGCGCCAAGCAGGTCCTCGACGGCGCCGTTGCTGAGGTTAAGGTCGTGCGCCTCGGCGAGATTGAGCACCCCCGACTGGCTCACGACCGCAGTCAAGGGCACCGCCGCCGGGCCCGCGCCCGGGGCATCGGCGGGAAGGGAGTCGCGTCCTGCCGCCCACACGGCGAGGTGGCCGCCGGCGGAGTGGCCCAGGGCCGTCACGGTCGTGAGGTCGAGTCCGTGCCGCGCCGCCGCCTCGGTGAGAAGGTCGATCCCGGCTGCGATGTCCTCGAAGGTCCCCGGCCAGCCGCCGCCGTTGCCGACCCGGCGGTACTCGAGGTTCCAGCAGGCGTAGCCCCGGTCCGCCAGGTCCCGGGCCAGCGGTTCGCCGAGTTCGGCACCGTAGGTCGAACGCCAGTAGCCGCCGTGGATGATCACCACCACCCCCGGCTTTGACGCCGGCGAGGGCAGGTAGAGGTCCGCGAACTGGCTCGGGTCGGACCCGTAGCGGTAGCGCCGGGCGGCGCCGTCGGCCGGCGTCCCGGCACGTTCGGCCGGGCGGGCGCAGCCGGGCAGCACCGCCGCCCCCAGCGCGCCGAGGAGTGCCAATACGTTGCGTCGTCCCGGCTGGTTCACACCGGAAGCATAACCGTCGCGGGCGGCGGCTAGGATTGCAGAAACGCCGAGACCAGGAGGCCCTTTGTGAGCGCGTGGGATGACCTCGACGACCGCCTGCGCCCGGCGGTCGAAGCGTCGACGCGTGAGTTCATGCGGGTGCGGCCCCAGCTCGAGGCGGTGACCGAGGAGATGCGCCGCAGCATCTCGGCGATCTTCGACCCCTCGGACCTGCGGCCCCTGTTCGTCACCGCGCGCACCAAGACCGTCGAATCCTTCCGCGACAAGGCCTCACGGACACTCGCGCCGACCGAGCCGGGGGCGCTGCCGGTGCTCGTCTTCCCCGACCCGCTGCGCAACCTCACCGACCTCGTCGGGATCCGGGTCATCACCACCCTCCCCCATGAGGTGGACCTCGCCGCGAACCTCATCAAGCGCCAGCGGCAGGACTTCGACTGCCGCGGGGACCGCGAGAAGGACATCGGGTCGATCGAATCGGGCACCTACGGGTACTCGAGCCGGCACCTGATCATGCGCAGCATCCACAACGACGTAGTCCGGCGGTACCAGCAGGCCCTTGACCCGGACTCGAAGGCCGGCGGCAGTTACCTCTTCGAGGTGCAGGTCCGCACCGTCCTCGCCCACGCCTGGTCGGAGATTGAACACGACATCCGCTTCAAGGCCTCCAATCCCAAGGCGTGGAGTCCTTACTTCGACCGGCAGTTCACCGGGACGGCCGCGATGCTCGAAACCGTCGAGTCTGCCTTCGCCGAGCTCCACGAACGCTACGAGACGGTGACCGGGTTCTGGGACGAGGCCGGGGAGGGCAGCGCGCCGCTGACCCCCAACCGCATCCGGCACGTCTGGCAGACCCTGCTGCCCCACGTCGACCGCAAGGCCGACGACAACTGGGGCTGGACCGCCGAACTCCTTGCCGCCCACGGGCTGAAGACCACCCTCGAACTCGTGGCCCTGCTGCAGGCCGACACCATCACCACTGTGCGCCGGGCGCTCGACCACCGGTACTCCCCCGGCCCCGACCGGCTGCTCGACGACATGCTGCTGTGGCACTACGGGCAGCGCCACATCGACCTCACGGCCGAGGCCCCCGACGCGGAGTCCACACCGCGCCGGGACAGCCTGCAGCGCAGGATGCGCTCGATGCAGAACTACCGGGCCCTGCAGGAGAACTCCCGCTAGTTTCTCCGCTCACCGGTGCCGGTCACTCGTTCCGGTCACTGGTTACGGTCACTGGTTACGGTCACTGGTTCTGTGCGTCATCGGGCGAGGACTCATCGAGAGTCCAGCCGGTGATGAAGTCCGCGTCCTCCCCGGCGTCCCGGGTGTGCTGCCAGGCGCGCTGCCGCTGGTCCTGCAGCGACTGGCGCAGCGAGGCCTGGGTGGAACCGAGCGACGGGACCCGATCGATCACGTCCATGGCCAGCGAGTACCGGTCGATCTGGTTCAGCATCGCCATGTCGAAGGGCGTGGTGGTCGTCCCCTCCTCCTTGTAGCCGCGGACGTGGAGGTTCGCGTGGTTGGTCCTCCGGTAGGTCAGGCGGTGGATCAGCCACGGGTAGCCGTGGTAGGCGAAGATCACGGGCCGATCCGTGGTGAACAGGTTGTCGAACGCCCGCGCCTTCAGCCCGTGCGGGTGCTCGGCGTCGTCCTGCAGCCGCATCAGGTCCACCACATTGACCACCCGGATCTTCAGCGACGGAATGCCGGCCTTGAGGAGGCCCGCCGCCGCGACCGTCTCGAGCGTGGGCACGTCACCGGCACAGCCGAGGACGACGTCGGGTTCCGCTCCGGCATCCTCGCGGCCGGCGAAGTCCCACACCCCGATGCCGCGTCGAACGTGCAGGCGGGCTTCCTCGGGCCCGAGCCAGGTGGGATTGGGCTGCTTGCCGGTGAGGATTACGTTGACCGTGTCCCGGGTCTTCATGCAGTGTTCGGTCACGGCCAGCATGGTGTTGGTGTCCGGCGGCAG
Organism: uncultured Arthrobacter sp.; assembly: GCF_902805515.1. Taxonomy (GTDB): domain Bacteria; phylum Actinomycetota; class Actinomycetes; order Actinomycetales; family Micrococcaceae; genus Arthrobacter_D. Next base: position 35,826 of record NZ_CADCTE010000144.1, read on the forward strand.
GTAGACGCGGATCACGTCTGCCTTCTTGTTCACCACGTGGTCGATGAACCCGGGGTCCTGATGGGAGAACCCGTTGTGGTCCTGCTGCCATACATGGCTGGAGAGCAGGTAGTTGAAGGAGGCGATCGGACGGCGCCAGGACAGGTCCTGGTGCACCTTGAGCCACTTGGCGAACTGGTTGAACATCGAGTCGACGATGTGAACGAACGCCTCGTAACAGTTGAACACCCCGTGCCGGCCGGTGAGCAGGTAGCCCTCGAGCCAGCCCTGGCAGAGGTGCTCGCTGAGCACCTCAAGGACCCGGCCCGAGCGGGCCAGGTGCTCGTCGACGTCCTCGGTGCGCGCCTGCCAGGCCTTGTCGGTGACGTCATAGACCGCCGAGAGCCGGTTGGACGCCGTCTCGTCGGGGCCAAAGACGCGGAAGTTCGTGGGGTTCGCCGCGATGATGTCGCGCAGGTACCCGCCGACGGTGATCATCGGGCTCACCTTTTCGCTGCCCGGTGAGCTCACCTTTACGGCGTGGTCGAAGTAGTCGGGCAGCTTGAGGTCCCGCAGCAGCCAGCCGCCGTTGGCGTAGGGGGTGGCGCTCATCCGCAGGTCGCCTTCCGGCGCGAGGGAGGCGAGATCGGGGCGCAGCTCCCCGGTTTCGGTGAAGAGCTCCTCCGGTCCGTAGGAGCGCATCCACTCCTCGAGCTGGCGCAGGTGCCCGGGGTTGGTGTGGATCTCCGACAGCGGCACCTGATGCGAGCGCCAGGTGCCCTCGACCTGTTTGCCGTCGACGACGTCGGGCCCGGTCCAGCCCTTGGGTGAGCGCAGGACGATCATGGGCCAGCGGGGCGTGCCCTCCGGAAGGTCTCCGCCGGACCGGGCCTGCTGCTGGATGTCCCGGATCCGGGCGAGGCATTCGTCAAGGGCCGCCGCGAAGTCCCGGTGGGCCTGTGCGGTGGCACGCGGGTCTCCAACGGTGACGAAGTGGGGCTCGTAGCCGTAGCCGGACATCAACTGCCGCAGCTGGTCCTCGGGCATGCGGGCCAGCACCGTGGGGTTGGCGATCTTGTAGCCGTTGAGGTGCAGGATCGGAAGCACGGCGCCATCGAGGGCGGGGTTGAGGAAGTTGTTGGAGTGCCAGCTTGCCGCCAGCGGGCCGGTTTCGGCCTCGCCGTCACCCACCACGGCCACGGCGAGGAGGTCGGGGTTGTCGAACACGGCACCGTAGGCGTGGACGAGGGCGTAGCCGAGCTCGCCGCCCTCGTGGATCGAGCCGGGCGACTCGGGGGCCGCGTGGGAGGGGATGCCGCCGGGGTAGCTGAACTGCTTGAACAGGTCCCTGAGGCCGGTTTCGTCCGTGCCGATGTGGGAGTACACCTCGGAATACGTTCCCTCGAGCCACGCGTTGGCGACGTTGGCCGGCCCGCCGTGCCCTGGGCCGGTGACGAACAGCATCGCCTGCCGCTGCTCCCGGATCACCCGGTTCAGGTGGGCGTAGACAAAGTTCAGGCCCGGAGTGGTCCCCCAGTGGCCCAGCAGCCGGGCCTTCACGTCGCTGCTCTCCAGCGGGCGCCTCAGCAGCGGGTTGTCCCGGAGGTAGATCTGGCCGACGGAAAGGTAGTTCGCGGCCCGCCACCAGGCATCCAGCCGGTCGACATCGGGTTCAGGCATGGTGTTCCTCCTCGGGTTTGACGACGCCGGCGGAGGGTCCTCCGACGGCCGGTTCTCAGTTTTCGATGGTCACATCGGAGGGTTTCTTATCCGGCCGCCAGCCGCGCCAGACCGGGTGCCGCAGCCGGCCCCCGCCGGTGCGTTCGCTGTACTGGACTTCGCCGACGAGGGCCGGGCGCACCCAGCGCGCGTCCGCGGCGTCGGGGGCGGGGACGTCGGGCAGCGGCGCCGTCTTGCGGGCCATCTTCTTGAGCCGGCCGCCCACCTCGGCCAGCTCACGGTCGGTGAGCCCGGAGCCGACGCGGCCGAGGTACTTCAGGTTCACCCCGTCGGGCACCGCGACCAGGAGGGAGCCGATCTTCGAGGCGCGGTTACCCTTTCCCGGGCGCCAGCCCACCACCACCACCTCCTGGGTGCGCTGGTGCTTGATCTTCAGCCACGCCTCCGTGCGGGTTCCGGGGCGGTACACGCTGCCGCGGCGCTTGGCGACGATGCCCTCGAGCCCCAGGTCCCTACTGGCCTCGACCGCTTCGGCCAGGGTGGCGTCAAGCTGCCCCGGCACCTGGACGTGCCCGTCCTCCGGGGCGCTGACGGCGCCCTCGAGGATCTCCCTGCGGTTGCTGTACCCCAGCGGGAGCAGGGAGGTGCCGTCGAGGTCGAGGAGGTCGAAGAGCATGAGCCGGACCGGTGTAATCGCCCGGGCGGCGTCGATCTCGGCGGCCGAGGTGAGTTTCATCCGGGTCTGCAGCAGGCTGAAGTCGGGCCGGCCGCCGGCGTTGAGGGCCACAATCTCGCCGTCGAGCACCGCCGTCTCGGCGTTCACATAGTCGGCGAGGTCCCCCAGCTCGGGGTAGAGCAGGCTCATGTCGTTGCCGTTGCGGCTGATCAGGCGCACGCCGCCGGCCGCGACGACGGCGATGGCCCGCACCCCGTCCCACTTCAGCTCGAACGCGAAGTCGGATTCATCGGGCAGGACCAAAGAGGAGGCCAGGGTCGCCAGCATAGGCGGCACGAAGTCCGGGGCGGCGCCGGGCCCGGCCGCCGGACGATCCCCCGGTGCAACCGGGACGGGGAGCCCGTCCGGGCCGGCCGCAGGGGTATCGGGCCCGCCGCCGTCGGAGGAGGCACCGGGTGAGGCACCGGAGGCGGTACCGGCCGGCTGGTCCTTCATGAGGTGGATGAGCCAGTTACGCGCTCCCGACCCGGAGCCGCCGGTGTTGATCAGGGCGTACCGCCGGACGGCGCTGCCCGAGCGCGCCAGGCCGCCGTCCTGTCTCCCGTACAGGGTGCAGATCACCTCCTTGCCGTCGCGCCACTTTTCCAGTTCGTAGGTCCCCGCATCCCAGATGCTCATCTCGCCCGCACCGTATTCCCCCTTGGGAATACTTCCCTCAAAGGTCCCGTATTCCAGCGGGTGATCCTCCGTCTGGACGGCCAGGTGGTTCCGGTCCGGCGTGGCGGGCGGGCCCTTGGGCAGGGCCCACGAGACGAGCACGCCCTCTCGCTCCAGCCGGAGGTCATAGTGGAGGCGGCGCGCATGGTGTTCCTGGATGACGAAGCTGTTGCCCCCGGGCGGTCCGACGGTTTCCGGGACGGGCTCCGGGGTCCTGCCGGCGTCGCGCATGGCCCGGTACTGGCTCAGGCGGTCCGGGGCGGTGCCGGCACCGTCCTGCGGGTCCGGGTCGAGGCCGGCCAGGATGTCCCCGTGATCCTCGACGCGCCGGAGCACCTCCCGGTAATCGAGGTGGGCCAGATCCGGGTCGTCCAGCTCGGCCCAGGTGCGCGGCGCGGCGACGGTCGGGTGGAAGCGTCCGCGCAGGGAATACGGCGCCACGGTGGTCTTGTTCCGGTTGTTCTGGCTCCAGTCCACCAGGACGCGCCCGCCGCGCAGGGACTTCTTCATGTCGCTGACCGCCAGGTCGGGGTGGTCGGTCTCAAGGGCGCGGGCCAGCTCGTGCGCGACGCCGGAGACCTGCTCGGAGGTCAGTGTCCCGTCCAGGCGGCAGTACAGGTGGAGGCCCTTGGAGCCGCTTGTCACCGGCCACGGCTCAAGGCCCATGCCGGTGAGGATCTCCCGGGCCAGCCGGGCGACCTCGGCGCATTCGGCCAGGCCCGCTCCCGGCCCGGGGTCGAGGTCGAGCACCATCCGGTCCGGGTTGCCCACCGCCGAGTGCGGGCCGAACCGCCATTGGGGCACATGGACCTCGAGGGCCCCGATCTGCCCGAACCAGGTGAGGGTGGCCAGATCGTTCACCACCGGGTACACGTTCGTGTGGTCCTTGTGCCGGATCGGGTGGCGGGGCAGCCAGGCCGGAGCCGCGGCGTCGAGGTTCTTCTGGAAGAAGACCTGGCCGGGGGCGTCGGCGGTCCCCACGCCGTGCACCCACCGCTTGCGGGTCGCGGGCCGGTCACGGGCATGCCGGATTAGGGGCTCGGCCACCGCCGCGTAGTACGCAAGCACATCGGCCTTGGTGGTGCCGGTTTCCGGGTACAGCACCTTGTCCAGGCTCGAGAGCCGCAGGGAACGCCCGTCAACCGTGACGGTCTGCACGCTGCGGGAACCCGGAAGAGCCATTTCCCCAGTGTTGTCCGGATGGGCGCCGAATTCCACTAATGGACGGACTGTGGCCGCAGCGGGACGCCCCGCCCGGCGCGGCGCATCAGGCCTTGAACTGGGAGGTGTACCGGTCGACGTAGACCTGCCAGAGGGCCGGATCCTGGCCGAGGTCGCGCTCGTTGAGGTAGTCGTCGAGACCCATCAGGGTCAGGTGCCAGCCGGCAGCGGAAACGGCAATCTGGGCGGAATCCGCAGGGGAGATCGTCAGCACCAGCAGGGTGCCGCCGTCCTCCTGGCGCGTGAACTCCCACCGCAGGACCTCCCGGTCCCAGGTGAAGGCCAGCACCGTGGGCTTGGCGGCCTCAAGCACCGCGCCCTTCAGCGGGCGCTGGCCCGGCAGCTTGAAGATGACCTCGGCGTCCCGGCGCGGCAGGATGTCCATTTCGGCCGGGAACCAGTACTTGAGCTTGCCCGGATCCGTCAGGTGCTTCCACATCACCGCCGGCGGAACAGCGAACCGCATCTCGAAGCGCAGGGCGGGTGCGCCGTCGTCGGTGGTGGTGCGGCTGGCTGTCGGTTCTGCGGTGGAGGAAGTCACCTATCCATCGTAGACCGCGGAAAAACCGGCTCTGGCTAGGTGTGCTGCCGGTGGTGTTCACTAGTTCCATGAGAGCCATCTGGAAGGGAGCCGTCGCGTTCGGGCTGGTGAACGTGCCCGTGAAGGTGTACAGCGCCACCGAAGACCACGACATCGGCCTCCACCAGGTCCACGATAAGGACGGCGGGCGGATCCGCTACCAGCGCCGGTGTGAAATCTGCGGGGAAGTGGTCGACTACAAGAACATCGACAAGGCCTACGACGACGGCGAGCACACAGTGGTGCTGACGGAGGAGGACCTCGGCTCGCTCCCGGTCGAGAAAAGCCGCGAGATCGAGGTGGTCGAGTTCGTTCCCAGCGACCAGATCGACCCCATCATGTACGACCGCTCCTACTACCTCGAGCCCGATTCGGCCTCCACCAAGGCCTACGTGCTGCTCCGCAAGACCCTCGAGGAGACCGACCGGACGGCGATCGTCCAGTTCTCCCTCCGGCAGAAGAGCCGGCTCGGGGCGCTGCGGGTCCGCGGCGAGGTCCTGATGCTCCAGTCGCTGCTCTGGGATGACGAGGTCCGCGAGGCCTCCTTCCCCGCCCTCGAGGAAAAGGTGCGCATCTCCGCCAAGGAGAAGCAGATGTCCGCGGCCCTCGTCGATTCCTTCTCGACGGATTTCGATCCTGAGAACTTCACCGATGAGTATCAGGTGCAGCTGCGCACCCTGATCGACGCGAAGATCGAGAAGGGCGACACCCTGAGCACCGAGGAGACCTTCGGCGCGTCGGCGGAGGAGGACGACACCAATGTCCTCGACCTGATGGAGGCCCTGCGCCGCAGTCTCGAGAAAAACCGCGAGAAGAAGTCCGGCGGCAAGAAGGACTCGAGCAGTTCCAAGAAGAAGGGAGCGTAATGGGTTTCTTCACCGACTCCCACGGCAGGCAGGGCATCGCCCAGCGCCCAAATGCCCTGATCCTGGCCTGGGCCGGGCTGGGCGCGGCGTCCCTGATGGCACTGAAGGACGAAAACCGCAGGGTGCTCGGCCGGGCCAGCACCGCCAGCCTCGCCATCTGGGCCGTCCTTGAGGCCGCCGACGGCGACAGCGGGTTCCGCAGGACCGCCGGAGCCCTGACCCTGGCCTGGCTGGTGCGGCGCTAGCGTTCCTCGAACACGTCGGGGACGCCGTCCCGGTCGGCGTCGACCGTCTCCTTGGCTTCGATCTGCCGGTAGTGGCGGTTGCGTGAGCGCAGGATGAACGATGCGGCGAACGCGGCGAGGAGCGAGCCGATCAGCACCGCGACCTTCGCGTGGTCGTCCTCCGGGGTGCCCTGGCCGAAGCCGAGCTCCGCGATGAGCAGGGAGACGGTGAACCCGATGCCGGCCAGCAGGGCGGCTCCGGCGATATCCACCCAGGACAGGTCGGGGTCCAGGTTGGCCTTTTCGGCCTTGGTCACGAGCCAGACCGCCAGCAGGATGCCGACCGGCTTTCCGACCACCAGTGCCAGGACGATACCCACGGCGATCGGGTCGGTGATGGCACTGAGGAACCCCGAGGCGCCGCCGATCGTCACCCCCGCCGAGAAGAAAGCGAAGACCGGGACCGCGACACCTGCCGACAGGGGCCGGATGCGGTGCTCCATCGTGTCCGCCAGCCCCTCGGTCTCCGGCACGGTGGAGCCTCCGGACTGGGCTTTCCGCGGGGGCCGGACCGGAACCGCAAAGCCCAGGAGGACTCCGGCGACGGTGGCGTGGACCCCCGAGGCGTGCACCAGTGCCCAGACGATGAACCCGAGGGGCAGCAGGATCAGCCACGGGGCCGCCGCCTGGCGCTGGAAGAACCGGGAGAACCGGTGGGCGAGGAAGGCGTAGAGGGCGAGCGGAAGCACCGCCAGCAGCAGGGGCGGGGCGGCGATGTCCCCGGAATAGAAGAAGGCGATGATGCTGATGGCGATCAGGTCGTCCACGACGGCGAGGGTGAGCAGGAAGATCCGCAGGGCCCCGGGTAGGTGGGATCCGACGACGGCGAGCACCGCCAGGGCAAAGGCGATATCGGTGGCCGTGGGAATCGCCCACCCGCGCAGCGCGTCTGAGCCGCTGCCCAGGATCACCGCGACGTAGATCAGCGCGGGCACCACGACGCCGCCTACAGCGGCTGCCACCGGAACGATGGCCCGGTCGAAGCGTTTCAGGTCACCGGCGACGAACTCCCGCTTCAGTTCGAGCCCGGCGAGGAAGAAGAAGATGGCAAGCAGGCCGTCGGCCGCCCAGGCCCCGACGCTGAGTTCGAGGTGCAGCGGTTCGTAGCCGAATCTGGTGTCGCGCAGGGCGAAGTAGCCGTCGGCGGCGGGGGTGTTGGCGAGGATCAGTGCCAGCGTTGTGGCCAGGAGCAAAAGCGCTCCGCCCACCGTCTCCTTGCGCAGGATCGAGGAGATCCTTAGATGTTCGGGATAGCTGGCCCGGGCGAAGACCCGTTTGGCCGCGGGCCTGCCCGAGGGGTCTGTGGATGGGGAGGGGGTGGAGGACAAAAAGAGCTCCTTGTGTCGGCGGTCGCTTGAGATAGCGCCGACCAGACTTCCCGGCTCACCACTAACCAGCCTACCCGGCGGAGCTGGTGATGCATACCGGGCGGTCCGCCGACAGCCGGCCCGGCGTGGCTGCCTGCGGCCGATGCAGCATCAGGCTTCGAGCTCCCGGGCAAGTTCCGGCAGTGCGGTGAGGACCAGATCGGGACGGCGGAAGGACGAGGGGTAGGGAGAGCCGCTGCGGTTCAGCCAGGCGGTGCGCATGCCCGCCCGTGCTGCCCCGTCGATGTCCCAGGGATGGGAGGCGATCAGCATCATGTCCTCGACCCCGGTGCCGCAGGCCCCGGCCGCGTAGCCGTACGCCAAGGGTGCGGGCTTCCACAGCGGTGCATCCTCCACTGAGAGGAACTTCTCGAAGCACCCCTCGATCCCGGCGCGCTGCGCGAGCCCTTCGGCGATGGCCGCCGCGCCGTTGGTCAGGGTGATGAGGCGGTGGCCGCTGTTGGTCAGCGCTTCGATGCCGGGGACGACGTCGTCGTGGACGCCGAGGCTCCGGAACCGGTCAAGCAGCAGCGTTACGGCGTCGTCGACGCTCCGGTTGAGGGGCTGTCCGGCCAGCACGGACCGGAGGGCATCCTCGGCCACGCCTGCGAAACGGGGATTGATGCCGGCGGCGGTCAGCGCGAAGCCGTCCCGCAGCAGGGATGCGAACCACCACCGGGCGGTTCCGTCCGAGCAGCCGATCCCGGCGAAGTGCCCGGCCATGGGCGAGAGGTCCGAGAGGGTTTCATTGACGTCGAAGACAAGCACCGTGGGGCGCATGGCGCCCTACCCTTCGTCGATCGGGCAGGAGCTGGCGGGTTCTCTGGTGTGCATCGGGTCTCCGGTTCCTCGGGCGTCCGCGGCGTGAACCGCTGGGGGAAGCCTAGTTCCGCGGACGGCCGCTGGGAACAGTCCGGCAGGAGCACCGTCTGGGACTCCCTCGGTGCCTGCCCCGTCCAGGCACGGAAGACCGGGTTTGGAGCGCGCGGGAAATGCCCTAAGCTATTGGAGAACCATCTGCCTGTGTAGCTCAGTCTGGTAGAGCATCCGCTTCACACGCGGAAGGCCCGGGGATCGAGGCCCCGCGCAGGCACTTCACGCCCTCCCGCAGTTTTTGCGGGAGGGCTGCGTTTTTAAGCCCCTGCTGCGACGGCTCCCCTCCTCGGCACCCCTTCCTCCGCCCTCCTTCCTCGGCCCCCGGCCCCCGGCCCCCGGCCCCCGACCGTATCCGGCCTTTCCTCCTCCGCCCGATCGGACCTCGAAAAAGTCGACTTACACCTTGGCACTCTCCCCCTGAGAGTGCTAATTTAACTGCGGGTTGAGCGGAACCCGCTCAACTCTGATAGATGAAGAAAACCACCACCGTCGGTGGCCGTTGTGCGAAGGAGTTGTTTTCAAATGGCCATGAAGTTCGACCCGTTCCGGGAATTGGACCGCGTCGCCGGTGCGCTGCTGGATCCCCGGCAGGGGCTGCGCCTGATGCCCATGGACCTGTACCGCGAGGGCGACCACTACATCCTGACCGCCGACCTTCCGGGCATCGATCCGGGCTCCGTCGATATTGACGTCGACGGCCAGCTGCTCACCATCCGGGCCGAGCGCACTCTGCGCGGGGCCGAAGGGGTCAAGTGGCTGACCCGCGAGCGCGAGAGCGGATCCTTCCTCCGCCAGCTCAACCTCGGCCAGGGGATCGACATCGACGCCATCTCGGCCCGTTACGAGAACGGCGTGCTGAGCGTCAACATCCCCGTGACCGAGCGGGCAAAGCCGCGGAAGATCGAGATCAGGTCGGGAACCGATTCCGAGGCCGTGAAGGGTGAGTCCGTCGAGGGCGGATCCGGGCAGAAGACCGTCGAAGCCTAGGAGCCGCAGGGGCTCTCCCCTTCCCGGGCCGGGCTGGGCGCACTTCGCGCCCGGCCCGGCCTTCGCCTTTTCAGCCAGCGGATTTTCCTTGCAAACACCAGCGCCTGCGGAAAGGATGGCGGGATGGATTTCTCTCCCGCCACCGCCATCGTCACGGGATCCGATTCGGGGATCGGCAGGGCCACCGCGCTGGCCCTGGCCGAGGCCGGCCTCGATGTCGGCATCACCTGGCACTCGGACTCGGAGGGGGCGGAGGAGACCGCCCGCGGAGTCCGCGCCTTCGGGCGGAAGGCCGTCGTCGCCCAACTCGACACCACCGACGCCCCCGCCTGCGGCGACGTTGTGGACGCAATGGCCGAGGAGCTCGGCGGTGTCGACGTCTTCGTCAACAACGCCGGAGTCAACGGCGGCACCCTCTTCCTCGAGACCGACTGGGACACCTGGCGAGGCACCCTCGCGGCGAACCTCGACGGGGCGTTCGTCTGCATCCAGCGGGCCGCGGCCCGGATGGTCAAGGCCGGCCGGGGCGGGCGCATCATCGCGGTCACCAGCGTGCACCAGGAGCAGCCCCGGGTCGGCTCCGCGGCGTACGACGCCTCCAAGCACGGGCTGGGCGGACTGGTGCGGACCATCGCCCTCGAGCTGGCCGACCGGGGCATTACGGCCAACGCCGTGCTGCCCGGGGAAATCTCGACCCCAATGAACGACGCCGAAGACGTGGACCCCCGAACCGTCGACCGGCCGGGCATTCCGGTGGGCCGTCCCGGCGACGCGAAGGAGGTCGCCGCGGTCATCGCGTTCCTCGCCTCGCCGGCCTCAAGCTACGTCAACGGGGCATCGTTCGTGGTCGACGGCGGGATGCTCCAGATGGGGCCGCAGGCAGGGTCGCACCTCACCAGCGGGGCGTGGCGCTCACTCTGAGATGCCGCACCCGGGCCTGTAACGTAGACCGGGTGAAAGCCGTACCTCCCCGCCTCACCGCAGCCGCCTCCGCCGTCATCCTCGGCGTCACGCTCACCGCCTGCGGGTCCGACTATCCCCTGGGCCCGGAGCAGGAAGCAGCGGCACGCAACGCCGATTCGAAGCTCCAGGGGGCCATCACCGGCGCCGGCTCATCGGCGCAGGGACCCGCCATGGAGGCCTGGCGTGCGGCCTTCGCCACCACCAATCCGCGCGCCCAGGTGCAGTACTCCCCCGACGGCTCCGGCGCCGGGCGCGGAGCACTCCTGGCCGGGGCAGTGACCTTCGCCGGGTCCGACGCCTACCTCAACGACGAGGAGCTCGCCGAATCGACCGAGGCCTGCGGGCCGGGCGGCGCCTTCAACATTCCCGCCTATGTCTCCCCCATCAGCATCGCCTTCAACCTCCCGGGCATCACCGAGTTGAACCTCGATGCGGCGGCCATCGCTCGAATTTTCCGCGGTGAGATCACCGTCTGGAACGACCCGCAGATCGCCTCGCAGAACCCGGGCGTCGACCTGCCCGGGACGCGCATCGCCCCGGTCAGCAGGTCCGATGACTCCGGGACCACCGAAAACTTCACCGACTACCTCCACGCCGTGGTGCCCGAGATCTGGACCGACGAGCCCGACGGCACCTGGCCCGGAAACATCGGCGGGGAGAACTCCAAGGGCAACTCCGGGGTGGTCAGCACCGTCTCGGGCACCGAGGGTGCCGTGACCTACGCCGACGATTCCGCCGTCGGACCGCCCCTTGGACGGGTGAACCTGCGCGTGGGCAGCGAGTACGTGCCCGTCAGCGCCGAAGCCGCGGCGGCCGCCGTCAACCTCGCCTCGATGGTTCCCGGCCGCCCCGACTACGACATGTCCCTCGAACTCGACCGCACGACGACGGCCCCGGGGGCGTACCCCCTCGTGCTGGTGTCTTACCACATCTACTGCACGAGCTATGAGAACGAACAGTCGGCCGAGGTGGCCAAGGCGTTCGGCGAATATGCGGTGAGCGAGGAAGGCCAGCAGGAGGCGGCCGAGGCCGCGAAGAGCGCCCCGCTCTCGGCCGAGCTCTCCCGCCGGGCTCTGGAGTCGATCGCCGGGATCACCGCGGCGAAGGGCTGACAGCGTCTTCCCGGGGACGGGCAGAACGACGGCGGGGCACCGGTTGGTGCCCCGCCGTCGTCGTCCGTGTACCGGCTCTGCGCCTACTGTCCGGCGCGCGGTCCGCCCGACTCCGGATCGTCGAGGGAAAGGTCCGGAAGGTCGCCATTGGCCGGTGATGCCTCGGAGCTGACTCCACTCGAGGGTGCGCTGATGTCACCGCGCCAGGCGCCGCTCTCACCGCCGCTCTTCTCGATGAATTCCTTGAACCGCTTGAGGTCTGCCTTCACCTGCCGCTTGTCGGCATTGACCACCGAGCCGATCTTCTCGCTGAAGGTCTCGGGGTGCCAGTCGAGCTGCACCATCAACCGGGTGGTGTTGTCGTCGATCCGGTGGAAGGTCACCACGCCGGCATGGGATTCGCCGTCGGTGCTTTTCCATGCCACCCGCTCATCGGGGTGCTGCTCGGTGATCTCGGCATCGAACTCCCGCTTCACGCCGCCGATGCTCGTCACCCAGTGGGTGGAGGTGGCCGAAAGCTGGGTCACCGAGTCGACGCCGCCCATGAACTTGGGGAAGGTTTCGAACTGTGTCCACTGGTTGTAGGCCGTGCTGACCGGTACCGAAACTTCGATCGATTCCTGGACTGATGCCATAACGCGTTCCTCCTTGGGGTGGGCCGGTACCGCTCTTCGCGTCCCGGCTTGGACTCCACGTGATTCTCAAGATTACCAAACAATAAGCACCCTTAGGATATTGCAGATCCGTTGGAATTGGCCAATACGCGGTTCCCGGATGACAGCTCGAGTCGGCGGTCCAGCGGATGCGCGACGTCCACGACCAGGTCGACGAGGAAGATCCGACGACCGCAGACATCCTCCACGGTTTCATCGAGAAGCTCGAGCAGTACGCGTGGATGGTCGAAGCCGAGAACATGGAGCCCACCACCGAGGTGACCGAGCCCACCCACGCCGCCTCCGTCTAGGCGGCCTCTGTCTTCGACATCAAGCCACCATCTTGTAGTGTGTAGGCTTATTAAGCGTTAAACGGTCTAGCAGAAGGCCGATCACGAACACTTCCGGAGTTTGTGCATCGGTCCCTGAATCCATGGGGTGCGCCAGCGGCTGATGCTCCATCTGGGACGACCGAACGAAACAGGACCAGAGATCATGGCCGACCGGGTTGCCGGGCAAACACCCACCGACTACCTTCAGGAACTCATCCTCGAAACCGACGATGTCGAAGAATTCCTCAACGAATTTGCGGCGTTTTCTGCCAACCAGTTGTTTGACCGCACCGGCTCGGTACTCTGCGGAGTCACCCTTCTCCGGAGCAGGCGGGCGGGCACCGTTGCCAGCAGCAGCCACAAAGCCAAGGAACTCGACGAAATCCAGTACCGCCACGCGAACGGGCCCTGCCTGACCGCCTGCATTGAGCACCGGACCGTCCACGTGGCCGACGTGGCCACCGACGAACGGTGGCCCGACTACCTCTCCGACATTGCACAGCACGGCGTCCGGTCGATCCTTGGGGTGCCCTTCGACCTCGAAGCGGGAACGAAAGCGGCGCTGAACGTGTACTCCATGCAGAACGGAGGCTTCGACGAGGAGTCGATCCGCACCGCCGAGGGGTTCGTCCGCCAGACTTCCAAGGCGCTGATGCTCTCGGTCCGCCTGGCCCAGCACAGCGACTCGGTGTCGAACCTCAAGGCGGCGATGAAATCCCGCACCGCCATCGATATCGCCATCGGGATCATCATGGCCCAGAACCGCTGCAGCCAGCAGGAGGCCTTCAACATCCTCAAGTCGGTCTCAAGCAGCCGCAACCGGAAGGTCCGCGACATCGCCGCCTCCGTGGTGGCCTCCATCGGCCAGGGCGAGCCCGAGACGCACTTCGAGGCCTAGGCTGGGGCGTCCGCCGGCCAAGCCTCCGGCGAAACTGCAGCTCACCACCCTCCGCAGGGGCTGAAACGTGGTGAGCTGCAGACTCGCGGGAACTGCCTTTTCTCAGCCCCGGCGAAACTGCAGCTCACCACCCTCCGCGGGGCCCAAAACGTGGTGACCTGCAGACTCGCGGGGGTGCTCCGGGCCGGATAGCGCGGAAAAGATTCAGCGGCGCCGGCCCCGGCGGTTCTGCGGCGTCCCCGGGCCTGGCTTTCCTGACTTCCCGGAGCCCTTCCGGGGATCCGGCTTGGCGCCTGAGCGTTTCGCGCCGGACGGTGCGGCCTGCTTCTTCGACCCCTGCTGGGCCGCCTTCCGGGCCGACGCCTTCTGCGACGCACTTTTCCGCGGCTCCGGGCCGTCCGCGGCCGAGGGCTGGCGCGAACTGCGTTCGGTCCTGCCGCGCACGATCCCGATGAACTCCTCGACGTCCTGCGAGTCGTTCCCTTCGAGCCAGGCGATGCCGATCGTGGTTCCCGGAAGTTCAGGCACCGGCCGGTGCACGGCGTCCCGGCGGGCATGCAGCCGGGCCAGGGACATCGGAAGCACCACGACGCCGGCCCCCGACGCCGCCACCTCCACGGCTTCCGCCGGGCCTCCGCACTCCTCCACCTCGAGCAGGTTCTCCGCCTCGAGCTCGGCCAGCGGCACCTCGTCGAACAGCGAGATTTCATGCTCCTTGGAGGAGACCACCACTGCCTGTTCCTCGTACAGCGGGATGACGAACAGGTTGTCGCGGTCCACGGGAAGCCGGACAAAGAGGACGTCGGCGGCGGCGGAGTGCAGGGCGGCCACGGCGTCGTCGCCGTACTGCTGCAGCTCCAGGGGCACGTCCGGGTGCCGCTCCCGCCACCGGCCCACCCATTTGCCCGGGGTGACGCCGGCGACGAAGCCCACGGAAAGCGTTCGGGGCTTGAACTCTGGCACAACCTCACCCTAGTCCACCGGCGGCCGGGGCAGTGCCGGGGACGGTTACGCTTGGATCATGACCCCCGCAAAAACCCCGCAGACCATGAAACCGGCCACCGCGGCCAAGAAACTTGGCATTTTCCTGCCCGCCGCCCCCTCGGATTTCCAGGAGCGGGAACTGACGCGTGGAGAGTTCAACGAACTGCAGCAGAGCCCGCCGGAGTGGCTCGCCGAGCTGCGCCGCAACGGCCCGCACCCCCGCCCGGTGGTGGCGCAGAAGCTGGGGATTTCCGTCGGCGGCCTCGCCCGCGGCGGCGTCACCGAGGCACTGACCACCGCGCAGATCACGGCGCTGCTTCAGGATCCCCCGGCCTGGCTCGTCACCGAACGCGCCACCCAGGCGGAGGTGCGGGCCGAGGCCGCCCGCGTCAAGGAGCGCAACGCCCAGCGGGCTCAGCAGGACCCCGCTCTACGGCCGGACAAGAAGTAGCCGCGCAGGAACAGCCGTTGTCCGGATGAACCGCCTTTAACGACGGTTTTCCTCCACTGCGTAGCACATTTGAGGCCTTTCCCGGACCCGAGCCTCCGATTGACTTAATAGAACACGTATTCGAATATTGAGTCGTGACTCCACCAGCCGCAGGCGCCCTTGAGCAGGACGAGCCGTCCTTCTCCGGCTCCGGTGCGTCCGGTCCCCGGCTGGTGACAGCGCCGTCCCCGGGCAGCCTTCCGGCGGACCTGCAGCAGCGCATCAACCAGATGCAGGCCAGCCGGCTGGACTCGAAGCGGCTTCCCACGGTTCCGGCGCTGGCGAGGATCCTGCCCGGCGGCGGCCTGCAGTCCGGGGGCTCCTACTCGGTGCGGAACTCCGCCGCCCTGGCCATGGCGCTGCTGGCCGGGCCATCGGCGCAGGGGGCCTGGTGCGGGGTGGTCGGGCTGCCCGAGTTCAGCGTGGAGGCCGCGCGGGAATTCGGAATCAACCTTGACCGGCTGATTTTGGTGCCCGCCCCGGGAGCCCAGTGGCTCACGGTGACGGCGGCCCTGGTCGATGTGGTGTCGGTGGTCCTGACGCGCGCACCCGAACACCTCGCCCCCACCGATACGGCCCGCCTCAAGGCGAGGCTCCGGCAGCGCGGGGCCGCCATGATCACCCTGGGAAGCTGGCAGCAGAGCGACTCAACCCTGGGCGTCGCCGAGAGTGCATGGGAGGGACTGGGCTCCGGAAGGGGCCACCTGCGCGCCCGCCGGATGAAGATCACCGCCACCCACCCCTCGGGCCGGTCCCGGCACGCCTATCTCTGGCTTGCCGACCTGCAGCACGGGCTGCGGGATCCGGCCGGCGGACACCTCCCCGCCGGCGACGGCACCCCGGACTCCGCCGACGGCGGGGACCCCCTCTTCTGGCCCACCCTGATGAACTCCTGATGGACAGCGCACCCGCCGGACACGGCTCCCCGCCCACCGCCACCCGGACCCTCCTGCTGTGGTGCCCGGACTGGCCGATCACGGCCGCCCTGCGTGAACATTCCCTCGAGGCCGATGCGGCCCTTGCCCTGGTGGCCAAGGGAGAGGTTTTTGCCTGCTCCCCGGCCGCACGCCAGGACGGGGTGCGCAGGGGGCTGCGGGTCCGCGAGGCCCAGGCCCGGTGTCCGCACCTGATCTGCCTGCCCTACGACCCGGACCTCGACCAGCGCAGCTTCGAACCCGTCACCGCCGCCGTCGAAGCCATCCTGCCCGGGGTGCAGGTTCTCCGGCCGGGCCTGTGCGCGGTCCGGGCCAAGGGCCCCTCGCGTTACTACGGCAGTGAGGAGAAGCTGGCCTCCGTCGTCGTCACGACCCTTGCCGCCATCGGCCTGACGGATGTGCGGATCGGGATTGCCGACGGCCTGTTCGCCGCCGAGCAGGCAGCACGGGTCGCCGAGGAGACCGACGACGCGGACGCGCCGCTGTGCATCATCCCGCCCGGGCGCTCCCCCTGGTTCCTCAGCACGTTTCCCCTCGACGTCCTCGATCAGCCGAAGCTCGCGGTACTGCTGCGGCGCCTGGGGATCCGCTCGCTCGGTGACTTCGCCGCACTGGAGGCGGCCGATGTCCGCAACCGGTTCGGTGAGGAGGGCGCGCTGGCGCACCGGATGGCCAGCGGAATCGACTCCGCGGCCGTGGTGCCGCGCGTGCCCCCGCCTCAGCTGGACACCACCGTCGATTTCGAGCCGCCGCTGGTCCGCATCGACCAGCTGGCCTTTGCCTTCCGGATGTCCGCCGAAGCCTTCGTCGGCCGGCTGCGGGGCGCTGGGCTTGTCTGCACGGTCCTGCGGGTGGTGTTGAGCAGCGATTCCGGCGAGGTGTCGGAGCGCACCTGGCAGCACCCCCGCTGGTTCGACGCCGACGACGTGGTCGACCGGGTGCGGTGGCAGCTGCAGGGGGGAAGGAATGCCGACAGCGGGCTGAGCTCGGGCATCACCCGGGTGCACGTGGATCCGGTGACCGTGGAGGACCTCGGCGACCACGCCGATGGACTGTGGGGAACGGGGCCCGACGAAAGCGTCCACTCCGGCCTGGCCCGGATCCAGAGCATGCTCGGCCACGGTGCCGTCCTCACCGCGATTATTGCCGGTGGGCGCCTTCTGGCGGACCGCCGCGTCTACATCCCCTGGGGTGACGCAGCCCCCGGGTCCGCCGGCACGCTTCCCCGGGACCGGAACCTGCCCTGGCCCGGGAGGCTGCCCGGGCCCGTTCCCGCCACGGTGTTCGCCGAACCGGTTCCGGCCGTCGTCCTCGATGCCGCGGGAAACGGCGTCGACGTCGACGGCCGGGGGGTGCTCAGCGCGGACCCTGCGTTTTTTTCGGCCGGCCGGAACACCGGACCGCGGTGGCCGGTGCAGTCCTGGGCGGGGCCCTGGCCGATCACCGAACGCTGGTGGGACCCTGAGGGCCGCGTCCTGAACCGGTTCCAGCTGGTCGATCCGTCGGGGTCGGCCTGGCTCTTCCTCCTTGAGGACCACCGGTGGTGGGCCGAAGCCACCTATGACTGATGCGCTGATGACCGATGCGCTGATCGCTGATGCACCGACCGATCCACCGACACCACCAATCAGGAGCGACCATGGGATGGAGCAACCCGCCCGTACCGTGGTCGGACTTTGAGCGGAATCTTTCGGATTCGACCCGGCCGGGGCTGCCTCCTCCAGGCGCCGACGGCGGGGACAGCCCGGCCTGGTCGCGCAAGCGCCAGCCCTACACCCAGCCGTCCGGCCCCGAACCTGAGGCCGGGCCCGCGGTTCCCTATGCCGAACTCCACGTGCACTCGAATTTCAGCTTCCTCGATGGGGCCTCAAGCCCCGAGCACCTTATTGAGGAGGCGCGGCGGCTCCGGCTGCAGGGACTCGCCCTGACCGACCATGACGGACTGTACGGGGCGGTCCGCTTCGCCGAGGCGGCCGAGAAGCACCAGGGGCTCTCCACCATCTACGGAGCCGAGCTTTCCCTCGGGCTGTCCAAGCCCCAGAACGGAGAGGCGGACCCCGAAGGCAGCCACCTGCTGGTCCTGGCCCGGGGATCGGCCGGCTACCACCGCCTGGCCGGGGCCATCACCGCGGCGCAGCTCTCCAGCGGTGCGGAGAAGGGCAGGCCCCGGTACGACGTCGGAGAGCTGGCCGCGCGGTCAGCAGGCCACTTCTTTATCCTCACCGGGTGCCGGAAGGGCACCGTCCGGCAGTCCCTTGCCTCCGGAGGCGCCCCGGCGGCGGAAGCGGAGCTGCGGCACCTGGCCGAACTGTTCGGCCGGGACAATGTGGCCGTCGAGCTCTTCGACCACGGCAACCCCACGGACAGCGTCACCAATGACGCCCTGGCCGCCCTGGCCACCCGGATGGACCTGCCGCTGGTGGCCACCAACAATGTTCACTATGCCGACCCGGGCCGGTACCGGACCGCCACGGCGCTGGCTGCGGTCCGGGCACGCCGGAGCCTTGACCAGATGGACGGCTGGCTTCCGGCGGCGGGCACCGCGCACCTGCGCAGCGGCGCCGAAATGGCGGCGCGGTTCCGGGCGTACCCGGGCGCCGTGGAGCGCACCGTCGACCTCGCGGCGGACCTGGCGTTCCGGCTGCGCAGCGTAAGGCCCGGCCTGCCGAACCTCGACCTGCCGGAGGGCCACACGCAGATGAGCTACCTGCGCCGGCTGGTGTGGGAGGGTGCGGACCGGCTCTATTCCGGCCGGGAGGAGGTCCGGGACCGGATCCAGCGGGAGCTCGATGTCATCGAGAGCAAGAACTTCCCGGGCTACTTCCTCATCGTCCACGACCTGGTGCAGTTCGCACGAAGCCAGGGCATCCTGTGCCAGGGGCGGGGATCGGCGGCCAATTCGGCCGTGTGCTACCTGCTGGAGATCACGGCCGTGGACTCGATCAAGTACCAGCTGCCCTTCGAGCGTTTCCTCTCCAGCATGCGCGATGAGGAGCCCGACATCGACGTCGACTTCGATTCGGACCGGCGCGAGGAGGTCATCCAGTACGTCTACCGCAAGTACGGGCGGTTCAACGCCGCCCAGGTGGCCAATGTCATCACCTACCGCCCCAAGTTCGCGGTGCGGGACATGGCCAAGGCGCTGGGGCACAGCCCGGGGCAGCAGGATGCCTGGTCCAAACAGGTGGAGCGCTGGGGAGGCCTGGTCTCCAGCACCGACCACGACATCCCCGAACCGGTGGTTGAGCTCGCCCGGAGCATCCTGACCTTTCCGCGGCATCTGGGCATCCATTCGGGCGGCATGGTGCTCACGGACCGGCCCGTGGGGGAAGTATGCCCCATTGAGCATGGACGGATGGAGGGGCGCACTGTCCTGCAGTGGGACAAGGACGACTGCGCGTGGATGGGGCTGGTGAAGTTCGACCTGCTCGGCCTCGGGATCCTCGCCGCCATCCAGTACAACTTTGACCTGGTGGAGGAGCACTTCGGCGAGAAATGGGAGCTGGCAACCATCCCCAAGGAAGAACAGGGCGTCTACGACATGCTGTGCTTCGCCGATTCGGTGGGGGTCTTTCAGGTGGAGAGCAGGGCCCAGATGGGGATGCTTCCCCGGCTGCAGCCCCGCCAGTTCTACGATCTGGTCATCGAGGTGGCCCTGGTGCGGCCGGGGCCCATCCAAGGCGGGGCGGTCCACCCCTATATCAAGCGCAAAATGGGCGAGGAGGAGGTCCGCTACCTCCATCCGGACCTCGAACCCGTCCTGGAGCGGACCCTCGGCGTGCCGTTGTTCCAGGAACAGCTGATGCAGATGGCCATGGTGGTGGGGGGCTGTTCGGGGGCCGACGCCGACCTGCTGCGCCGCGCCATGGGGTCCAAGCGCGGCGAGGAACGGATCGAATCGCTGAAGGCCCGGCTGTACGAAGGGATGGCCGCGAAGGGGATCCCCCCGGATACGGCCGATGCCATCTACAACAAGATCCAGGCGTTCGCTAACTTCGGCTTCGCGGAAAGCCACTCCATCAGCTTCGCCCTGCTGGTCTACGTCAGCGCCTGGCTGAGGCTCCACTACCCGGGGGCCTTCCTTGCCTCACTGCTGCGGGCCCAGCCCATGGGCTTCTACTCGCCGCAGACCCTTGTCGCCGATGCCCGCCGCCATGGGGTCCAGGTGCTGCGCCCGGATATCCTCTCCTCCGGGGTTCACGCCGGCCTTGAACCCCTTCCCGGCTTCACCCCCGGGCCGGAACGCCGGGGCCGCACCACCGGAGCCGACTGCTGCGTCGAGGACCAGCAGCCGCCGGTCGAACCGTTCGACCGCAACGTCCCGTTTGATTCGACCCTGCACCGGCGCGACGGCAACTACGCCGTGCGCCTTGGTCTGGACAGCGTCCAGTCCATCGGCGCGAAGGTCGCCCGGAGGATCGTGGACGAGCGCACTCAGCATGGGCCCTTCGAGGACATGGGCGACCTGGTCCGGCGCACCGAACTCACTGCCGCGCAGCTCGAGCTGCTCGCCGCCGCCGGGGCGTTCGATTCAATGGGCCTGTCCCGGCGGGAGGCGCTGTGGAACGCCGGCCCGGCCGCCACCGAACGGGAGGGGCAGATCAAGGGAACGGCCGTCTACATCCAGCCCCCGTTGCTGCCAGAGCTGTCGGGGATCGACGCCGTAGGATCGGATCTGTGGGCCACCGGGATCACCCCCGATGACCATCCGGTACGGCATGTGCGGGCGAGGCTGAAGCGCCGGGGAGCCCTCAGCGCGGCCGAACTGCAGGTGGCCGAACCGGGGCGGCGGGTTGAGGCAGGAGGAGTGGTGACCCACCGGCAGCGCCCGGCAACGGCCAGCGGGATCACCTTCATGAACCTTGAGGACGAAACCGGCCTGGTCAATGTGATCTGCTCCGTGGGCGTGTGGCAGCGCTACCGCCGGGTGGCCCGGGAAGCCAGCAGTGTGATTGTCCGCGGCATACTCGAACGCTCTGCCGAAGGGGTCGTGAACCTGGTGGCGGACCGCATCGAGGTGCTCCAGCTCAAGGCGACCACGCGCTCCCGGGACTTCCGCTGAGCACCGCGGGCGCGGCCACGGACAACAGAAGGCACAGGACAACAAAAAACACCCCGGCCGCCCGGCCGGGGTGTCTTGTCTGGTGCGCGAGGGGGGATTTGAACCCCCACACCCTTTCGGATACTGGCACCTGAAGCCAGCGCGTCTGCCGTTCCGCCACTCGCGCAGATAAGTTTCCAAGCTTACCGATTCGTTCCGGTTTCACTTGTGAACAGCAGAAATAAGCATAACGGAGCATCCCAGAAAATACCTAAACGAGCCGCAGCGGCAGTCTGCGCGCCCCGCCTCGCCCTCCCCGCACCCGGCAGGCTTCCGGGCGGCGCGGCCGCGGCGCGGCCGCGGCGGGCCGGGCCCTCAATAAGGTTATTACCAGGCCATCCCAGTAGTATCGAAGGGAACGCACCCGCGTTGATACGGTCCTGGGCACTTTCACCCGGGACCTTGGATACCGTACAAGTTCACGAGCACGGCACCGGACACGACATCAGGCAGCGAGCGGTTAGGAGGTGGCACATGGGCATTCTCGACAATGTTGAACGTGGCTTGGAAAAGCTGGTCCGGGGCGCCTTCAGCACCGGATCCCGCTCCCGGGTCCAGCCCGTGGAGATCGCCAGCTCCCTGCGGCGCGAACTCGACCACAAGTCGCTGGTTCTGGCCGAGGGACGCACCCTGGCCCCCAACGTCTTCACCGCCCGGCTCTCGGATCCTGACTTCGAACAGGCCCAACAGTGGGGATCGGCCCTCGCCGAAGAGCTGTGCGACGTCGTCATCCGGCACGTCAACAGCCAGCAGTACACCCTCCAGGGTCCGGTACGCGTCTCCTTCGCCAACGACTCGGCGCTGAAGCCCGGGGTCTTCGAGGTCGACTCGAGTATTGAGAAGCAGCCGGGGTCCCGGTCGTCTGCCGCACCGGCGGCACCCGCGCGTCAGCCCGTGCAGTACCAGCCCATCCTCGAACTCGACGGCCAGCGCTACTCATTGAACGCCGGGTCGATCGTCCTTGGCAGGTCCTCCGAGGCGGACATCCTCGTCGAAGACACCGGCGTCTCACGGCGCCACCTTGAAATCCGCACCGACGGTGGACGGGCCGTCGCCATCGAACTCGGGTCGACCAACGGCAGCTTCGTCAACGGCCAGCGC
Source organism: uncultured Arthrobacter sp. (assembly GCF_902805515.1). Taxonomy (GTDB): domain Bacteria; phylum Actinomycetota; class Actinomycetes; order Actinomycetales; family Micrococcaceae; genus Arthrobacter_D. The sequence goes on from NZ_CADCTE010000144.1 coordinate 57,628, forward strand.
GTCCAGGGCCAGACCGAACTCACCGACGGCTCGATGATCACCATGGGCCGCACCCGCATGACCTTCCGACTGGTTCCCGTCCAGAACGGTGGACACCGGATATGAGCGAACTGACCGTGACGCTGCTGCGCTACGGATTCCTGCTTCTTGTGTGGATTCTCGTGATCAGCACCGTCAGCGCCCTGCGCCGTGACCTGGTGGTGGGCCAGCGCAACAAGACCGGCACCCCCTCCCCGAGGCAGGCCCGGAAGCACCCGGAACTGGTGGAAGAGCCTGCGCCGTCCCGGCCCCAGGCCCGCCGGCTCGTGGTGACCGAAGGCCCCCTCGCGGGCACCACGCTGGACCTCGCCGCGAGCCCGATCCTGCTCGGCCGTGCGCAGGAGGCGACGCTGGTGCTCGAGGACGACTATGCCTCGGGCCGGCACGCGAGGCTGTTCCCGCAGGGGAGCCGGTGGTTCATCGAGGACCTTGGCTCGACGAACGGGACCTACCTTGCCGGGAACCAGCTGACCCGCGCCCTCCCCGTCGACCCCGGCGTGCCCATCCGGATCGGTAAGACGGTTATCGAATTGAGGCCATAGCCATGGCCTACTTCCTGCGGTTCGCCGCGCGCTCCGACGTGGGCATGGTCCGCGCCAAGAACGACGACTCCGCCTATGTGGGCCGCTACCTCGCCGTGGTCGCCGACGGGATGGGCGGCCACGCCGGAGGCAACATCGCCTCGGCCTCCACCGTCCTGGACCTGGTCCACCTTGACCGCAGCCATCAGCGCGGCGACGCCGGCACCGAACTGGCCGACGAGATCCAGACCGCCAACTCACTGCTTTCGGAACTTGTCAGCACGAACCCGCAGCTCGCCGGGATGGGCACCACGGTGACCGCCCTGCTGCTGAACGGGAACCGGCTCGAACTGGCCCATATCGGTGACTCCCGGGCTTACCGCCTGAAAAACGGCGTCTTTGAGCAGATCACCACCGATCACACGTTCGTGCAGCGCCTGATCGATGAAGGCCGGCTCCGCCCCGAGGAAGCCGATGTCCACCCCCATAAGAACGTCCTGATGCGGGTGCTGGGTGATGTCGATGCGAGCCCGGAGCTGGATCTGCAGACCCTCGAGGTCGAGCCGGGCGAGCGGTGGCTTCTCTGTTCGGATGGACTCACCGCGGTCCTGAACGACCGCATGGTTGAGCAGATCGTTCGGGAAACCCCGAACCTTGACGAGTGCGTCAACGCGCTGGTGGAGCTCACCCTGGCCGGCGGGTCACCGGACAATGTCACGGTCGCCGTCGTCGAGGTCGCCCTGACCACCGGCGACGAGCCCGAACCGGAACTGCGCCCCGTTCTCCCCTCGGCCCGTGAGGCGGCAGGGGAGCGCGAGGTCTCCGCGGGACCCGCAGGCGCCGCCGCCGATGCCGGAGGACCCGCCGAACCGGCCGTACGCGCCGATCTGATCCGTGAGGACCTCCTCAGCCGGCCGCACCTGCTCGTGGGTGCCGCGGCGCTTGCCACCGAGACCGGCCAGATCCCGATCGTCACCCAGCGCTCCACCGAGCGGCGGGCCGCCCTGATGCTCACCCACAAGGCCCAGGCACCCGAGGGTCCTCTCGATGAGGCGCCGGCGCGCCGGGTCCGTCGCTGGCTGGGCCCGGCCTTCGTCACGCTCGGAGTGCTGATCCTGCTCGCCGTGCTCGGATTCGGCTACACCTGGACCCAGACCCGGTTCTATGTTGCGGCGGCGGGGGACCGGGTGGCCGTCTACAACGGCGTCCCACAGACGCTGGGTCCCATCCAGCTCAGCCACGTCTATGAGCGGACCACCATTCCGGTGTCGAACCTTCCGGAGTTCCGGCGCTCCCAGCTTGAGGGCGGCCTGCCCGCCAGTGACCTCCGGGAAGCCGAACGCATCATCGAGGACCTGCGCGGTGAGCTGCGCGCCGTGGGCTGCGCGCCGGAGGGCGGCCCTTCGGCCACCAACGGCCCGAGTGCCGAACGGAGTCCCGGTTCGTGCGCGTCGGCATGCCCCTCGCCGACGCCATCCCCCTCGGCATCACGTTCCGCATCCCCGTCGGCATCCCCCTCGGCATCCGCGGGCGCGACGGCGACGCCGCAGGCCCAGCCGTCGCCCTCGGGTGCTGCGGCGGACCCTGGTGCCGTCACCGCCGACTGTGGAGGCAACCTCGAATGAGCGATGTATTGACCGTCCCCCGCTCGCGGCGCAACGTCGAGGCGGCCCTGCTGCTGCTTGCCTTCGCCGTGGCCGTGGGGGCCAACTTCGTGGCCGGGCTCGAACGCGAGGAGCCCTTCAACGACTACTTCTGGAGGCAGGCGGCCACCCTGGTGGGCATGGGGATCCTCATCCACCTCATCCTCCGCATCCGCGCGAAATATGCTGACCCGGTAATACTTCCGATCGTCATCGCCCTGAACGGGATCGGCCTTGCCATGATCCACCGGCTCGACCTGCCCCGGATGGAGAATCCGGACTTCGTTCCCGTGGCCCCGCAGCAGCTGACCTGGACGGCCGTGGCCATCCTTGCCGCCTCGGTCCTGCTGATCTTCCTGCGGGACCACCGCATCCTCCGGCGGTTCACCTACATTTCGCTGATCGTCAGCGCCCTCCTGCTGCTGCTGCCACTGACCCCGCTGGGGCTCGAGATCAACGGCGCACGGATCTGGATCAACGTCGGCTTCGGCACCTTCCAGCCGGGCGAGGTCGCCAAGATCACCCTGGCCGTCTTCTTCGCCGGCTACCTCTCCACGAACCGGGATCTGATCCTGCTGGCCGGCAAGAAGCTCGGCCCCCTCCAGCTCCCACGGTTCAAGGACCTTGCCCCGATGATCGCCGCCTGGCTCGTGAGCATCGGCGTGCTGATCCTGCAGCGCGACCTCGGGTCCTCGATCCTCTTCTTCGGCCTCTTCATGGCCATGATTTACGTGGCGACGAGCCGGGTGAGCTGGGTTCTGATCGGGCTCGCCATGATCGGCGTCGGCGCCTTCGTCGCCCTTCAGCTGTTCAGCCATGTCGCGCTCCGCTTCGACAGCTGGCTCAATGCCTTCGACCCCGAGGTATACAACCGTGCCCCGGGCGGAAGCCAGCAGGTGGTGCAGGGACTCTTCGGGCTGGCCAACGGCGGGCTGGCCGGAACCGGCTTCGGCCAGGGCCGGCCCGACCTCGTGACATATGCCAACAGCGACATGATCATCGCCGCATTGGGCGAGGAGCTCGGCATGATCGGCGTGTTCGCCATCATCCTGCTGTATATCCTCCTCGTCTCACGCGGATTCCGGGCGGCCCTCGGCACCAAGGACGGGTTCGGGAAGCTGCTGGCCTGCGGTCTTTCCTTCACCATCGCCCTCCAGTGTTTCGTGGTGATCGGCGGCATCACCCGGCTGATTCCCCTGACCGGGCTCACCACCCCGTTCATGTCCGCGGGCGGGTCCTCCCTGCTGGCGAACTGGATCATCGTCGCCCTGCTGCTGCTGATTTCGGAGACCGCCCGCCGACCGGTGCGGACGGCCGCACCCAGTGAATCGGCCGCAGTTCCGTCGGCTTCAGGCAGGGGGGCGCTTCCGCGGCGCCCCAAGGAGGGATCACGTTGAACCAGGCAATCCGCAGCGCATGGGTGGTGGCGATCGGGATGTTCGCCCTCATCCTCGGATCGCTGACCTACGTCCAGTTCTTCGAGGCCGAGGAACTCAATACCAACGACTGGAACAACCGGCAGCTTTACCAGGACTTCGGCCGGCCACGCGGGGCGATCCTGGTGGACGGCAAGGCAGTGGCGGAGTCGGTGCCCTCCAACGATCAGTTCAACTACCAGCGGGTATATAAGGAGCCGAACCTCTATGCCCACCTGACGGGGTTCTACTCCCTCGTCAACGGGTCCACGCAGCTCGAGCAGGCCTCGGCCGGCCTGCTCTCGGGCACCAGCGACGAGCTGTTCTACGACCGGATCGTCGGACTCCTCTCCGGTGCCAGCAGCCAGGGCGCCTCGGTGGAGCTCACCATCGATCCCCAGATCCAGCAGCTCGCGTGGGACCTGATCCCGGAGGGCCAGCGCGGCTCCATCGTGGTCACGGAGCCCTCGACCGGGAACATCCTCGCCATGGTTTCCAAGCCCTCCTACGATCCGAACCTGATCGCCGTCCACGACTCCGAGATCGCCGCCCGGAATGTCGAACAGCTCTCGGCGGTCCCCGGTCTGTCGATCTACCGCAACCCGGCCACCGAGTCCCTGGTGGCCCCGGGGTCGGTCTTCAAGCTGGTGGACGCCGCCGCGGCGCTCGAATCCGGCGACTACGACGCCGAGTCCCAGATTCCCAACCCGCCCGTGCTTCCCCTTCCCGGAACCACCATCGGCCTGCCCAACTACGTCAATGGAACCTGCGCCACGCGCACGGAGGCGGACCTGGAATTCGCCCTCGAGCAGTCATGCAACACGCCGTTCGCCCAGATCGCCTGGGACCTCGGCGAGGATGCCATCCAGGAACAGGCCCGGCTGTTCGGCTTTGGGGAGAGGCACCAGATCCCCGTGGCCGTCGAGGCCAGCCAGTTCCCGAGCGACCTCAGCCAGCCTGAACTCGCCCAGTCGGCCATCGGCCAGTTCGACGTGAAGGTGACTCCGCTCCAGATCGCCATGGTCGCCTCGGCGATCGCCAACGACGGCGTCCTGATGAAGCCGAACCTCATCAAGGCCGTGCGGGCCGCGGACCTCGAGCTGATCAATTCACCCTCACCGGAGGTCCTCCACGAATCGGTCAGCGCCGGTACAGCGGACCAGCTGACCGAGTGGATGGTGAACGTCGTGGACAACGGAACCGGGCGGGGTGCCCAGATTCCGGGTGTCGAGGTGGCGGGCAAGACCGGCACCGCTGAGGTCGAAGGGCGCGGGGACAACGCCTGGTTCACCGGCTTCGCCCCGGCGGACGACCCGCAGGTCGCCGTCACGATTGTCATGGAGGATGTCGACCTGGCCACGGGATCGCAGCTCACAAGTCCAAATGCCAAGCAGATCATTGAGGCGGTGTTGAACCAGTGAGGCCTACGTCGGGTATCACCCTGGGCGGCAGATTCCAGCTGACCGAACGCATCGCCATCGGCGGCATGGGCGAGGTGTGGAAGGCCCGCGACAAGGTGCTGGGCCGGGTCGTGGCGATTAAGATCCTGAAAGAGGAATATTCGGGGGATCCCGCGTTCCTGAACCGTTTTCGGGCCGAGGCCCGCCATACGGCCCTGCTGAACCACGAGGGCATCGCCAATGTCTTCGACTACGGCGAGGAGGGAGGCTCGGCCTACCTCGTCATGGAGCTGGTGCCCGGCCAGCCCCTCTCGGCGGTGATCGAGCGCGAAGGCGTGCTCTCCCCGGACCGCGCCCTCTCGATCATTGGCCAGACCGCCACCGCCCTCGCTGTCGCCCACCGGCAGGGACTCGTGCACCGCGACGTGAAGCCGGGAAACATCCTCGTCCTCCCCGACGGGCGCGTGAAGATCACGGACTTCGGCATTGCCCGGCTTGCCGACCAGGTGCCGCTGACCGCGACGGGCCAGGTGATGGGCACCGCCCAGTACCTCGCGCCGGAGCAGGCCACCGGGCAGCAGGCCACCGGCTCGAGCGACATCTATGCCCTGGGCGTTATCGGATATGAGCTCCTGGCCGGCCGGCGCCCCTTCTCCGGAGAGTCGCAGATCGCCATTGCCCTGGCCCAGGTCAACGACGCCCCTCCGCCGCTTCCGGAGCACATCCCGCACCCGGTGCGGGCACTGATCGCCTCGATGCTCGCGAAGGACCCCTCCGACCGGCCGGCGGATGCCGAATCCCTGTCCCGGGCGGTTGACGCCATCCGGGCCGGTTCGATCCGCGCCGCCGAGGCCGCAGTCCCCGGCATGCTCCTGTTCGGGGGAGACGCCGAGGCAACCGCCGCCGTGCCCCGCCAGGACACCGCCGCCACACGCGCGGTGCCCGCTCCGTCGACCTCGGCGATGCCGACGGTCGCCGCCCCGGCCGCGGTTCCAGCCGCCGCAGGGACCGGCGGTCTTGCCGCTTCCCGGGACTGGACCGAGGAGGAGGTGGAACCGGAGGGCCCGCAGGAGCGCGAGGAGCGCCGCCGCAACCCCTGGCTGCTTCCCGTCATCATCCTTGTGCTCATCGCCCTCCTGGCGCTGGCGTCGATGCTCATCTGGCCGCTCCTGGCGGGCGAACGCGGCGACCCCGCGCCCGCGACGACGAGCGCCGCCCCCCGTTCGACCCCGCCGAGTCCGCGCCCCACCCCCACGACGAATGCGCCGACGCCCGAGCAGACGACGCCGGAGCCCGAGCAGACGACGCCGGAGCCCGCGGCGATCGTCATCGATCCCAATGCATACCTGGGACGGAATGTTGACGAGGTCACGGCGGAGCTGACCGCCCTGGGCCTGTCGGTGAACCGCAGCGGCGAGCCATCGCCCGAACCGGCCGGCGCGGTGATCGATATCAACCCGGTGGGCACCGTCAGCCCCGGACAGACCATCCAGCTGACCTTCTCCGAGGGCCCCCGCCAGGTCGCCGTCCCCGGCGGTCTCGCCGGCCAGGACGAGGGAACGGTCCGCCAGCGCCTCGTCGAAGCGGGCCTGACCCCGGTCAACGCCGGCTCCGAGGTGTCCGACCAGCCGGCGGGCTCGGTCCTCCGCGTCGATCCGGCCGAAGGCACGAACCTCAATGAGGGTTCCGAGGTCCGGTACATCGTCTCCTCGGGCCCCCCTCCCACGACGCCGCCGCCGGCCGAGGTCGACGAGGAATCGTCCTCGCCCACGCCCGACGCGACGAGCCCGGGATCGTGAGGCCGCCGTGGAGGGAATTCCGATGACCGCCGAGCGTGTCCTCAACGGCCGGTACGAGGTCCTTCACCTGATCGGGCGGGGCGGCATGGCCGACGTCCACCTCGGCCGGGACATCCGGCTGGGGCGCTCGGTCGCGATCAAGGTCCTGCGCAAGGACCTCGCCCGCGACCCGCTGTTCCAGTCACGGTTCCGCCGGGAAGCGCAGGCGGTGGCGGGACTGAACAACCCCAATATCGTCGCCGTCTACGACACGGGCGAGGAGGAGATCCCCGACCGGCCCGACCACGAGGTGCGGGTTCCGTTCATCGTGATGGAGTACGTGGAGGGCCGCACCCTGCGGGACCTGGTGAGGTCCGGGGAACTGAACGAACAGGATGCCGTGCGGTATCTGGCCGGCGTGCTGTCCGCGCTTGAGTACAGCCACCGCGCCGGGATTGTCCACCGGGACATCAAGCCCGCCAATGTGATGGTGACCCCCGAAGGCCGCGTGAAGGTCATGGACTTCGGCATCGCGCGGGCGATGGCCGACTCGGCCGCAACCATGACGCAGACCCAGGCGGTGGTGGGCACGGCCCAGTACCTTTCGCCGGAGCAGGCCCGGGGCGAGACCGTCGATGCCCGCAGCGATCTGTACTCGGCCGGGTGCCTGCTGTACGAGCTGGTGGCCGGGAGGCCCCCCTTCGTGGGAGACAGCCCGGTATCGGTGGCCTACCAGCACGTGCGGGAGGAACCGAAACCGGCCAGCAGCTTCAATCCGCAGGTCAGTCCGGCCCTCGACTCGGTGCTGGCCAAGGCCCTGGCGAAGGACCGGGAGGATCGATTCCAGGACGCGGTCTCCTTCGCGGCGGCCCTTGAGGATGCGCGCCGCGGCAAGGTCTTCAGCGACACGGGCTCGCTGCCCACCCAGGCCCTGGCGACCGTAGAGCCTGCGACCCGGATGGTTCCGGCGGCGGCACTGCCTTTGCCGGCAGAGGAGGACGGATCCCCCGCCACCCGCACCTTGGAGAAGGTGCCCTCCTCCGGTGCCTCACCGCTCGCCTCCCTCTCCCAGCGGGAGGAGGACCTGCTCCCGGCCCCCGGGGAGGACCACGACGACGGCGCGCACCGGAACTCCCACCGCCGGGCCTGGATTGTGGTGTGGGTCCTTGCCGCTCTACTTGTGGTTCTCGCGGCCGGCTATGCCCTCCTGTACACCGTTGGCAGGTCGGAGCCGGAGGCACCACCGAGGATCGAGGTTCCTGCCGTGGCCAGCATGACCGAGGCCGACGGGGTCGCGACCCTCTATGAAGCCGACCTCATCCCGATCGTCGAAGAGCGCTTCCATGCCACAACGGAGGCGGGGCTGATCATTGACTCCGACCCCGCCGCCGGTGCGCAGGTGGAAGCCAAGTCCCGGGTGACCATCTCGATTTCCAAGGGTCCGGCCAATATCGCCGTACCCGAGGGCCTCGCCAGCCTGACCGAGTCCTCGGCCCGGGAGGCTCTCGAGGCCGTCGGCCTCAAGGGCGGGGAGATCTCCGAGACGCCGAGCCCCGACGTGCCGCAGGGCCGCGTGGTCTCCACGGATCCGAAGTCCGGGCAGTCCGTCCCGGCCGGCAGCGCAGTAAACCTCGTGCTCTCCAACGGCAGGGTGAGCGTTCCACAGCTCATCGGGCTGCCCCAGGCGGAGGCGGCGGCCGCGTTGGCCGGTCCCGCGGTGAAGCTGCCCTTCCGGGTGGAGTTCGCCGAGGACAAGGATGCGGCGCCCGGCACCGTCCTGGAGCAGAGTGCTCCGGCGGCCTCCGAGGTAAACCAGGGGACCGAAATCGTCCTCACCGTTTCGCGCGCGCCGGTGCCGGTCGAGGAACCGACACCTGAGCCCTCCGCCCCCGAGACCGAGACCGAAACAGAGACAGAGACAGAGACCAGCCCTCCGGGTTCGGGAAAACCAAGCGATAAGCCAAAGCCGAACGACCCCTGACCGCTGCACCGTGACCGCTCAGTACCGACCCCCAAACCCGGCGGGAAGAGTTCACGCGCCCCGGGGCGCCGGGCCACGGACAGCGGCCCGGTGAGTGAGGTCAGTGAGTGAGGTCGGTGATCGAAGTTCCTGATCGAAGTCAGCGGGAGATCAGTGGACTCAGCGTGGCGGCCTTCGCCGCCGCGCCCTCGAGCCCCAGGGACTCAAGCCAGGTGCCGAGCATCTGGTAGCCGCCCTCAGTGAGGACGGATTCCGGGTGGAACTGCACCCCGCACAGCGGTGCGGTTCGATGCTCGAGGCCCATAATGATTCCGCTGGCAGTGCGGGCCGTCACCTCGAGTTCGGCCGGAAGGTCGTCGCTGACGGCCGCCAGCGAGTGATAGCGGGTGGCGGTCAGGGGCGACGGGAGGCCCGCGAAGACGCTCTGGGAGGCGTGCTCGACGAGCGAGGTCTTCCCGTGCATCAGTTCCGGGGCGTGAGTCACCGTGCCCCCGTAGGCCTCGGCGAGGGCCTGATGGCCCAGGCAGACCCCGAGCATCGGCTTCGCATGGTCGCCGCACCAGCGGATGAGGTCGACGATGACGCCGGCATCGGCGGGCGTGCCGGGGCCGGGGGACACCAGGACGCCGTCGCGGCTCTCGGCCAGGGCGGCGGCTTCGGCGAGGGTGACGTCGTCGTTCCTTACGACGGTGGTCTCCGCCCCGAGTTCCTGAAGGTACCCCACGAGGGTGTAGACGAAGCTGTCGTAGTTGTCGACGACGAGAATCCGGACTGAATCAGCCATTTCACAAATGCCAATCGTTGCTGGGTGATAGATCCAATTGTGTCACCGTCGGGGCCCGGCAACAGCATCGGGGCCGCGGAACGGGACGCTGGATGTATCTTCCGGCGCCGGCCCTGCAGTCCCCGCCCCCGCCGCTGGTTTCTTGGTTAGAATCGACAGCAGGAACCGTGCCCGCGCCGGAGTCCGCTCGAGCCGGCGCGGAAAATCGTCGGGCGGCCCTGCCGCGCCACTGAAGGCCGGCCGTTCCCGCCCGGCCCGTCAAGGAGGATAAGTGCCCGAGTCAAAGCCCCGCAGGAAGACCGCACCGGTCAGGACTGCTGTCGCAGCGGAGCCCAAGCCCAACCCGGTCTGGTACAAGCCGGTCATGTTCGGGCTGATGATCCTCGGCCTGCTGTGGATCATCGTCTACTACATCTCCGAAGGCACCCTGCCCGTGCAGTCCTGGAACGGATTGAACATTGTCGCCGGCTTCGGCATTGCGATTATCGGGTTCCTCATGACCACGCGCTGGCGCTGACGGAGCCGATGTCCAATGGGGACGCGCGCCGGCCCTCCTAAGGGGACGCCCGGGGACGTCGTCGTCATCACCGGAGCCTCAAGCGGGATCGGCCGGGCCACGGCCCACGCCTTCGCCGGAAACGGCGCCCGGCTCGTCCTGGCGTCCCGCTCGCCGGAGAGCCTCGGAGACGTCGTCGCCGAATGCGCCGCGCTCGGCGGGCGGGCCGTGGCCGTACCCACCGACGTGACCCGTGAGGCCGACGTCGGGGCCCTGATGGAGGCGGCGCTGCGCGCCTACGGGCGCGTCGACGCCTGGATCGGGTGCGCGTCCACCTACAGCTACGGGACGTTCGAGGACACACCGTCAGCCGTCTTCCGCCGCATCGTCGAGACCACGCTCTTCGGACAGGTGCATGGAGCCCGGGCCGTCCTTCCACACTTCCGCACACAGGGCCGCGGCACCCTCGTCCTCGTGGGCTCGGTGTTCTCCAAAGTCTCCGCTCCCTATATCTCCCCGTATGTCACGGGCAAGTTCGGGCTGCTCGGCTTCGCCGAGGTGCTGAGGCACGAATACCGGGACGCCCCCCGGATTTCCATCTGCGCCGTCCTGCCGGCCACCATCGACACACCCATCTACCAGCATGCCGCGAACTACACCGGCAGGGAGATCCACCCTCTTCCGCCGGTGGTTGCCCCTGAACGCGTCGCACGCGCCATCGTACGCACCGTGCACCGTCCGCGGCCGGTCCGGGTGGTCGGACGCCTCCAGGGCGCCGCCATCCCGCTCGCCCGCTTCCTCCCGGGCCTCTATGCCCGCTGCATCCATTCCCTGATGGACACCCTGGCCCTGCGCCGGGGATCGACCACCCCGGCCGCCGGGACGATCTTCGCGTCCGACCCCTCGACCAACCGCGTCGCCGGCGGGTGGCGCACCGCAGGCGCGCTGCGGTCCTGGCCGTACGGCCTGCGGTCCGCCCGACGGCGGAAGTCCCCTTCACCGCGTGGAGGCGAACCGGCTCCGCGGAGCGGGACCGGGGCTTGAAACCCCGTTCCTCCGACGCCGGTCCGCGGGGTGTCGGACTCGCGTCCGCGCCGGGGCTCCGGCTGGAAGGGACGGGGATCCCCGGGAGGCCGCTGTGGACAGGGGGCGGGCCGTGGGGAAAACCCGGCTCCGGACCGTTGGTGACAGCAGTCACTTTTGTCCCAATATTCCCTGTACACACGTTGTGCACTAAGTTATCCACAGGTGTGGAGAAGATTGGGGGAAAATTCTTCCAATCCGCCGAGTGCCGCCCCATTGTTATCCACATCTGTGGAATTACATGTGTGTAAGTTTTCCCCTGTGTGGATAAGCCCTGTGGATAAAGCGAAGGGATCCGGCGGCCTGAGCGGCCGCCGGATCCCTTTCCGGCTCGTTGTGCACAGCTGCCGGTGCCGCCTAGACCGTGATGAGGACCGATCCAAGGAAGGTCAGCAGGGCGAGGAGAGCCGTCACCGCTCCCACCCCGCTCCACTGAAGGGCCGGGCGCAGTCGGCCGCGGGGCACGTAGGCCAGCACGGCCGCCACGGCGGCCCCGGTCAGCAGGCCGCCCAGGTGGGCCTGCCAGGCGATGCCCGGTACGACGAAGCCCAGCACCCCGTTGACGGCGATGAGGATGAGGATCTGGCGGACGTCCCCTCCCCGCTTCTTCTGGATGACGAACAGGGCGCCGAAGAGGCCGAAGACCGCGCCGGAGGCTCCGACGACCGGCTGGAACGGGTTACTCAGCAGCAGGACCCCTACGGAGCCACCCAGCGCGGAGAGCAGATACAGCGCCAGGAACCGGGCGCGCCCGAGCGCCGGCTCCAGCGACTGGCCCAGAATCCACAAGGCGTACATGTTGAAGGCGATGTGGAGCAGGAAGTTGGGCGAATGAAGGAACGCGGCGGTGAACATCCGCCACGGCTCGGCGTCGATGGTCCCGGCGAAGCCCGCGGTGTACAGCGGGGCATACTGCAGCGCCGCGGTCAGGCCCGGGACGGCCATCTGGAGCAGGAACAACAGGACACAGGCGCCGATGAGGACGAAGGTGACCACGGGCCGGCCGGAGGTGGCCGCTCCGCCAAAGGCGGTGGTGGTCTTGGGGGTGTTGCGCGCCTGTTCGGCGATGCAGTCGACGCACTGGATGCCCACGGCGGCCTGGCGCTGACACTCGGGGCACGCCGGCCTGCCACACCGCTGGCACCGAACGTAGCTGATGCGGTCGGGGTGCCGCGGGCAGACCGGCGCCTCCTGCGACGGACTGCCCGCGGGGACTCCGTAGGACACGGAGTCTAGAGCTGCTCTACGCTGATGCTGCTGATGACGACGTCCTCGAGGGGCTTGTCGCGCATATCGGTGCCGATGGCGTTCAGCTTGTCCACGACCTTCCGTGAAGCCTCGTCGGTGACGTCACCGAAGATGGTGTGCTTGCCCTGCAGCCAGTTGGTGGGCACCGAGGTGATGAAGAACTGTGACCCGTTCGTTCCGCGTCCGCCCTGGATTCCGGCGTTGGCCATGGCCAGCTTGTAGGGCTCGTTGAAGTCGAGCTCGGGGTGGATCTCGTCATCGAACTTGTATCCCGGGCCGCCGATGCCCTGGCCCAGCGGGTCCCCGCCCTGGATCATGAAGTCCTTGATGATGCGGTGGAAGATGGTTCCGTCGTACAGCGGCTTCGAGGTTTCCTCACCCGTCTGCGGGTGGGTCCAGGTGATCTCGCCCGTGGCGAGGCCCACGAAATTCTTCACCGTCTTCGGCGCGTGGTTGCCAAAGAGATTGACAGCGATGTCGCCGTGGTTGGTGTGGATGGTGGCCTTTGCGGTTGGAATAGCAGTCATGCGCCCATTCTTTCACGGGGTGCCCGCCAAAAATCTGGGAGAGAAGCATTCAGCGCACAGTGAAAACCTTGGAAACCTGAGGGATGAATAGCAAGGCCTGCGGATAGCACGTAGGCTGACCATGACGAGTCACGATCTCCTGGAGGTACTTGTGAAGAAGAACGAAAAGACCGCGCCCGGATTCGAAGAAGGCGTTCTGGCGGGCATCGCGGCCGCCCGTGGCTGGGCAATCCCCTATGTCGGCGCCGCCTACGGCTGGACGAAGCCCCGTTGGGACAAGGGGGTGCAGACGGCCTCTCCAATGATTCAGGAGAGCATGAGGAAGGCCGCGACCGGGGTGTCCACCGGATACGCCACGGTCAGCCCGCTGATCCAGGAGCGGCTGGACCGGGTCGGACCCCGCATCACCTCGGTCATCGACACCACCACTCCTCGCGTGCAGGAAACCCTGGGCAAGGCCGGTCCCGCCCTCACCTCGGCCAAGGGGAAGGTCGTTGACGGCTATATCCCTGCGCTGTCCTACAAGCTTGGCGAGGCGGCCGACTCGGCGTCCCGCTCGGTTGCGGGCGCAACCATCCCGCCGTCGGTCGCCTCAATGGTCACCCGCGTGACCGGGGACAAGAAGGCAGCGCGCAATGCCCAGAAGGCGTTCGTCGCAGCGGGACTGCAGGCCTCGAAGGAGCTGAAGAAGCGCCAGCAGGAGCAGGCCAAGAAGGGCAAGGGCTGGCTGATCGTCGGAATCATCGCCGCGGCGGTCACCGCCGGCGTCGCCGCCTGGCGGGCCTCTAAGCCCGTCGAGGACCCGTGGAAGACACCGGCTCCGGTGACCCAGAGCACCACCCCGCCGCCGACCACGACGACGCCGGTCACTCCGACCACGGCGACGACGACGACCACTCCGGCCACCACGGCTACCACGGCTACCACGGGAACCGGAACCTCGGGTCCGGACCTGACGGCCGCATCGGAGCAGGCAAAGGCCGCGAACAAGAAGGTCAAGGACGCTCCCGTCGATCTCTCCGACACGGCCAAGCACGCCGCGAAGCCGAACGACGCCACCAGCTAGGACCTCAACGATCCTGCGGGAGCGGGAAGGGCGCCGGTATCCGGCTGCCCTTCCCGCTCCCTTTTGGTTTAACACACTCCGGCGGCGGCCTCAGTCCCCGCCGAGCGCCGGTGGTGCCTCGACCGGCCGGGCGGCCGCGCGGCCCGCCGGGCGGGAACGGGCCTGTCCGCGGACCACGACGGCGAGGCCGACCAGGATCAGCAGCAGCCCCGCGTAGGTTCCCGCCGGGAGCTGCTCGTTGAGGAAGACGGCGGCGAGGAGCGCGGCACCGGGGATTTCGAGGAGGATGATCATCGAGATCACCAGCGGGCTCATCACGGCCAGCAGATGATTGAACACGCTGTGGCCCATGATCTGGGCCACGAGGGTCACCCCGAGGATCCCGAGCCAGGCCGCCGGTGAGAATCCGGTCAGCGGCTGGCGGAACAGCAGGCACAGCAGGAGCAGGAGAACGGCGCACCCGCCGTAGCAGAGGGTGGTGTACGTCCCGGTGGACATGGTGCGCCGTGCCGTCGCTCCGGCCATCTGGTAGATCCCGGCGAGGGCACCTCCGGCCAGGGCGAGGACGTCGCCGAGGATCGCCTGGCCGGAGAGCTGCAGGTCGAATCCGGTGATGACGACGACGCCGGCGAACGCGATGGTGAGCCCGGTGACCACCACGGCCGGGGGCCTCGACCCGCGCACGGCGTTGAACAGGGCGATCCAGGCCACCTGGAGGCAGACCAGGGCGGTCGCTGCGGCCACCGACGTCAGCTTGAGGGAGGTGATGAAGCAGGCGAAGTGGAGGGCCAGGGCCGTCGCCGCGGTGAGGAGGCTGCGGAGGTCCGACCGGCCCAGGGCACGGAACTCGGCGCGTTTCGAGACGGCCGCGGGTCCACCCATGATCAATGCGCCGATCAGGTTCCGCCAGAACGCGATGGCGAGGGCCGGCGCCGCCGTCGCGGCCATGATGGGCCCGGACGCCGACACACCGAGGACGCCGAGCACCGAGAGGAAAATGATCACCCTGCAACCCTATGGCAGCCAAAAGGTTCCACGGCACGGAGGCGGCACGAAGGCGGGATCGAAGGAGGAGGAAGGTGCGGCGGCCGGAGACAAAGAAGAACCCCGGTCCGTGGACCGGGGTTCTTCCCTTCGGTGGAGGCACGGGGACTCGAACCCCGAACCCCCTGCTTGCAAAGCAGGTGCGCTACCAATTGCGCCATGCCCCCGTGATGAGCCTCAACCGGTTCAATCGAACCGCTGCGGCCCGGAACTATCCGACCTCGTCGGTCGCCTTGCTCCAGACTGCCTTTTCCTTCTCTGAATCCTGCCACCGCTTGTAAACCAAGACGCCTGCTGCAGCAGCTGCGGCAATCAGCAACTTCTTCACATTCGTCTCCTAGCAGTTGCCTGCGGTGGTGGATCCGTGGGCGTACCAGGACTTGAACCTGGGACCTCTTCGTTATCAGCGAAGCGCTCTAACCGCCTGAGCTATACGCCCCGATACCTCATCGGGCCGAGATACGACTTTACAGCAGGAACTCTGCAAACCTCAAATCGCCGCTCCCGGCCCGATGCCCCAAGACCTTAGTCGTCGGTGAGGGTGACGCCGATTCCGCCGACAAGGGCCGAGGAAATGTTGTACAACACGGCCGAAAGCATCGCCAGGGCCGTCAGGAGCACCACATTGACGACCGCGATAATGGTGGCGAAGGACACAACCTGTCCCAGCGAGGCGAACTGCCGCAGGTCGAAGCCGCCGCTCTCGGTGCCGGCGATCTCGCGCAGCAGGTCGTTGACCCCGTCGAAGATCCCGGTGAGATCCAGGACGGTCCAGATGACGATGGCGGCGACCACCGTGACGATGCCGAGGGCGACCGACAGGAGGAAGGCCATCTTCAGCACCGACCAGGGGTCGACCTTGCTCACCAGCAGCCGCGCCTTGCGCGCCTTGGCCTTCGGAGCAGGCTTCACCAGTCCGGGCCGGGTCCCCGGTCGCGCCGGCTGTCCCGCCGAGGGCCGCTGCGCCGGGCGGGCCGGCGCATTGACCCGCGGACCGCTTCCAGACGAACGCACCGCTCCGCTGGACCGCGGGTTTGTGTTGGCCGAGCTCACTCGCTACCTCCGTATTCCGGCGACTCAGCATCGGGCTCAGCCGTTTCATCTGTCGACAACGGTACTTCATCGGCGTCCGTCGACGAAGCGCCAACCACCGTGCCGTCCGGCTCGACCTCAAGGATCTGCGCTTCCTCAACCGCGTCATCATCAACGGCCATCGAACGCTCGCTGTTGCGCGCCACCCCGATGATACGGTCCTTCTTATCCGGCTTGGCGAAGATGACGCCCATGGTGTCGCGGCCCTTGGCCGGGACGCCGGTGACCGCCGAGCGGACGACCTTCCCGCCCTCCATCACCACGAGCACCTCGTCGCTCTCCTGGACGACGAGCGCGCCGACGAGGTCGCCGCGCTCCTCCGCGAGCTTGGCCACCTTGATACCCAGCCCGCCGCGCCCCTGGACGCGGTACTCGTCGACCTTGGTCCGCTTGGCGAAACCGCCCTCGGTGACAATGAAGACGAAGGAGTCGTCGCTGACGACGGCCGCGGCAAGGAGTTCGTCGTCGGCCCTGAACTTCATGCCGGTCACACCCGAGGTGGCCCGGCCCATGGGGCGCAGCGCCTCGTCGGTGGCGGTGAAGCGCAGCGACTGTCCCTTGCGGGAGACGAGCATCAGGTCATCCGACTCGGAGACCAGCTGGGCCGAGACCAGTTCGTCGCCGTCGCGCAGGTTGATTGCGATGACGCCTGCCGAACGGTTGGTGTCGTAGTCCTCGAGCCTCGTCTTCTTCATCAGGCCGCGCTTGGTGGCAAGGACAAGGTAGGGGGCCTGCTGATAGTCACGCAGGTCGAGGACCTGGGCGATCTTCTCGTCCGGCTGGAAGGCCAGCAGGTTCGCCACGTGCTGGCCCTTGGCGTCCCGGGCGGCCTCGACCAGTTCGTAGGCCTTCGCCCGGTAGACCCGCCCGAGGTTGGTGAAGAACAGCAGCCAGTGGTGGGTGGTGGTGACGAAGAAGTGCTCGACGACGTCGTCGCCGCGCAGCTGCGCACCGCGGATGCCCTTGCCCCCGCGGGCCTGCTGGCGGTAGTTGTCACTGCGGGTGCGCTTGACGTATCCGCCGCGGGTGATGGTGACGACCATCTCCTCCTCGGGGATGAGGTCCTCCATGCTCATGTCGCCGTCGTAGCCCATGAGGATCTCGGTGCGGCGCTCGTCGCCGTGCCGGTCGACGATGTCCTGGAGCTCGGTCGAGACGATGGAGCGCTGGACCTCCGGGGAGGCGAGGATCCGCTGGTACTCGGTGATCTCCCGCTCGAGCTTGTCATGCTCGTCCTGGATCTTCTGCCGCTCCAGGGCGGCCAGGCGGCGCAGCTGCATGTTCAGGATGGCCGCGGCCTGGACCTCGTCGATGGAGAGCAGGGTCATCAACCCGCCTCGGGCGTCCTCCACCGTCTGGGAGGCGCGGATCAGGGCGATGACCTCGTCAAGGGCGTCGAGGGCCTTGAGGTAGCCGCGCAGGATGTGGGCCGCCTCCTCCGCCTTGCGGAGGCGGTAGCGGGTGCGCCGGACGATCACTTCGAGCTGGTGGGTCACCCAGTGCCGGATGAACGCATCGAGGCTCAGGGTGCGCGGCACATTGTCGACGATGGCGAGCATGTTGGCGCTGAAGTTGTCCTGCAGCTGGGTGTGCTTGTACAGGTTGTTCAGCACGACCTTCGCCACGGCGTCGCGCTTGAGCACGATCACCAGGCGCTGCCCGGTGCGGCCTGAGGTCTCATCGCGCAGGTCGGCGATGCCGCTGATCTTGCCGTCCTTGACCAGGTCGGCGATCTTGATCGCCAGGTTGTCAGGGTTCGCCTGGTACGGCAGCTCGGTGACCACCAGACAGGTGCGGCCCTGGATCTCCTCGACATTGACCACGGCGCGCATGGTGATCGACCCGCGGCCGGTCCGGTAGGCGTCCTCGATGCCCCGGTGCCCGAGGATCTGGGCGCCGGTGGGGAAGTCGGGGCCCTTGATCCTCACGATCAGCGCCTCGAGCAGTTCCTCCTTGGAGGCCTCCGGGTGCTGCAGGTACCACTGGACGCCGTCGGCGACCTCGCGCAGGTTGTGCGGCGGGATGTTCGTGGCCATGCCGACCGCGATGCCCGAGGAACCGTTGACCAGCAGGTTGGGGAAGCGGGACGGCAGGATCGTCGGTTCCTGGTTCTTGCCGTCGTAGTTGTCCTGGAAATCGACGGTCTCCTCGTCGATGTCGCGGACCATCTCCATGGCCAGCGGCGCCATCTTGGTCTCGGTGTACCGCGGGGCGGCCGCGCCGTCGTTGCCCGGTGACCCGAAGTTGCCCTGGCCGAGGGCGAGCGGGTAGCGCATCGTCCAGTCCTGGATGAGGCGCACCAGCGCGTCGTAGATCGCGCCGTCGCCGTGCGGGTGGTACTGGCCCATGACCTCGCCGACGACGCGGGCGCACTTGTTGAAGGAACGCTCGGGGCGGTAGCCGCCGTCGAACATCGCATAGAGCACCCGGCGGTGGACCGGCTTCAGCCCGTCCCGCACGTCGGGAAGGGCGCGTCCGATGATGACGGCCATGGCGTAGTCAAGGTAGGACCGCTGCATCTCGGTCTGCAGGTCGACCTGTTCAACGCGGTCGGTCAGCACCTCCCCGGCCAGGATCTCTTCGGGTGCGGCTCCGTCATTCGGCGTCTCGCTCATAAGTCCTTATTCCATTTCGTTCAAATGTTTACCGCGGACAGGGGGCACCGGCACCAGCTCCAGCCGGCACCCGGTGGATCCCTAGATGTCCAGGAAGCGCACGTCCTTGGCGTTCTGCTGAATGAAGTTGCGGCGGGACTCGACGTCCTCGCCCATCAGCACCGAGAAGACCTGGTCGGCAGCGGCGGCGTCGTCCATGGTGACCTGGAGCAGCGTGCGGCGGTCGGGGTCCATCGTGGTCTCCCACAGTTCGGTGTAGTCCATCTCGCCGAGGCCCTTGTAGCGCTGGATGCCGTTGTCCTTGGGCAGGCGCAGGTTGTTGGCAAGGCCCTGCCGGATCGTCTCGTCGCGTTCCTTGTCGCTGTAGACATAGGCGTGCGGGGCGTTGGACCACTTGATGCGGTAGAGCGGCGGCTGCGCCAGGTACACGAATCCGCTCTCGATCAGCGGACGCATGTAGCGGAAGAGCAGCGTCAGCAGCAGCGTGGTGATGTGCTGACCGTCGACGTCGGCATCGGCCATCAGGACGATCTTGTGGTACCGGGCCTTCGCGACGTCGAAGTCCTCGCCGATGCCGGCGCCGAAGGCCGTGATCATCGCCTGGACTTCGCTGTTGCCCAGCGCCCGGTCGAGGCGGGCCCGCTCGACGTTGAGGATCTTGCCGCGCAGCGGAAGGATCGCCTGGGTCTCGGGGTTGCGCCCGCGGACGGCCGAACCGCCTGCTGAGTCACCCTCCACAATGTAGATCTCGGACTTGGCCGGGTCCTTCGACTGGCAGTCCTTGAGCTTGCCCGGCATTCCTCCGGACTCGAGCAGGCCCTTGCGCCGGGTGGACTCGCGGGCCTTGCGGGCGGCCAGCCGGGCCTGGGCGGCCTGGATGGACTTGCGGATGACATCGCGGGCGGGGCCCGGGTTCCGCTCAAGCCAGTCTCCGAGCTGGTCGGTCACGACCCGCTGGACGAAGCCCTTGGCCTCGGAGTTGCCCAGCTTGGTCTTGGTCTGGCCTTCGAACTGCGGTTCGGCGAGCTTGACGGAGATGACCGCCGTCAGGCCCTCGCGGATGTCGTCGCCGGTCAGGTTGTCGTCTTTTTCCTTGATGATGTTCTTGTCGCGCGCGTACTTGTTGATCAGCGTCGTCATGGCGGCCCGGAAACCCTCTTCGTGGGTTCCGCCCTCATGCGTGTTGATCGTGTTGGCGTAGGTGTGGACGCTCTCCGAGTAGGCGGTGGTCCACTGCAGGGCGACCTCGACGGCGATCTTGCGGTCAGTGTCCTCGGTTTCGAACGCGATGACGTCCTCGTGGATCACCTCGACCCGCTTTGAGGAGTTCAGGTGCCGGACGTAGTCGAGCAGCCCGTTCTCGTAGAGGTACTCGACCTGGCGGTGCTTCGGGGTGTCATCCTCGGGCGCCTCGCCGGGCTCGTGGTGCTCCGTGATCTCGTCGGTCTCAATGTCGGCGCGCTCGTCGAGCAGGGTGATGCGCAGTCCCTTGTTGAGGAAGGCCATCTGCTGGAACCGTGCACGCAGCGTCTCGTAGTCAAACTCGACGGATTCGAAGATCGTCTCGTCCGGGTAGAAGGTCTGGGTGGTGCCGGTCTCCGAGGTTTCCTCGCCCCGGCGCAGCTCGCCGACCGGCTTGCCGCCCTCGGCGAAGGACTGCCGCCACACGAAGCCCTGGCGCCGGACCTCGGTTTCCACCCGCTTCGAGAGGGCGTTGACCACCGAGATGCCGACACCGTGAAGACCGCCGGAGACCGCGTAGCCGCCGCCGCCGAACTTCCCGCCCGCGTGGAGGATGGTCATGACGACCTCCACGGTGGGCCGGCCCTCGGTGGGGTGCATGTCCACGGGGATCCCGCGGCCGTTGTCGATCACGCGCACCCCGCCGTCCGCGAGGAGGGTCACCTCAATGGTGTCGGCATGACCGGCAAGCGCCTCATCGACGGAGTTATCCACCACCTCATAGACAAGGTGGTGGAGGCCCCGGGGGCCCGTCGACCCGATATACATGCCTGGGCGTTTCCGTACCGCCTCAAGGCCTTCGAGCACCGTGATATCGCTGGCGCCGTAGCTGTGGGAGGTCGCTGCTGAGAGGGCGGGAGACTCGCCAACCCCAATTTTGACATCGCTAGCGTTCAACTCGTTCTCGTTTGCCACAGGCGCAGTCGACTCCTCAATGTGTTTATGCGGGGAAACTTCTCTATTCTACCCTGCGGCAGGGCTCAATCCCGCACAAACCCGCCTCTAGCGGCCAAGAATGGCGCTTTTAAGCCAACAGCAGGACGCCGGTAGGGGCCGTATACGTCGGAAAGGCTCCCGGGACCTCTACCCGCCGCTCACGCGATTTCCGGGTCGGACCGGATTTTGCCGGCCCGCCCGGGCGGCGGTGACGCCGGTCACCCGTAGGTGTCCCGCGGGCCGCGGCCCTTCACCGAGCGTCCGCCCTTGCGCCAGCTTGGGCCCGCCGGCCCCACCACCGAGATGCGGGTGACCACCTTGGGACCGAGCTCGGCGTCGAACCTGCGCAGCAGGTCCGGGCTGATCAGCCGGAGCTGGGTGGCCCAGGCGGTGGAGTCGCAGCGGACCAGCACCGTGGTCCCGTCGAAACTCTCAGGATGGCAGTGGGAGGCGATTTCCGAACCCACAAGCTCGGTCCAGCGCGCCAGCACCGACCCCACGGCGACGGGCGAGTTCCAGCCGCGTTCGGCGAGCAGTTTGTTGAAGACCTTCCCGAGGCCTTCGGGATCCCGCCCGCCGTAGACCGGGGCCGGGGAGTAGCGTCGCCGGGAGGCCGCCGGGGCGCGGCGGCCGACCGGCACCCGTGGTGTGCCGCGGGACTGGGAGGCATCCCGAAGGCGGTTCAGCAGCGCTTCGGGTGCGTTCTGCTCGACGCCGGCGGGAAGCCCGGCCTCCCCGGCCGGGGCCCGGCCGGCCGCAGCACCCGGGGACCCGGGTTCCGCGCCGGCGCCCTCGTTCATCCCGTCCACGGGCGTGCCCCCGGTGTCAGGCCCTGTGTGCCCGCTGCCCGATCCGTCAGCCTGCGTCGGCATCGATTCCTCCAGGAACGACGCGGAGCTGCCGCCCTGCCAGCTCCTCCGGAATGTCCCCGGGAACCGCGGCGGTGACAAGCACCTGCTCCGCGCCGGAGACGATTTTCGCAAGTTTTCTCCTCCGCTGAGTGTCCAGCTCCGCGAAGACATCGTCAAGGATCAGCACCGGGGTCGCCCCGGGGGTCTGGTCCTCCTCATTGAGCAGGTAGTAGGAGGCGAGGCGCAGGGCCAGGGCCATCGACCAGGTTTCCCCGTGGGAGGCGTATCCCTTGGCCGGGGCCGGTCCGAGCATGAGGCTCAACTCGTCGCGGTGCGGTCCCACCAGGGAGATCCCCCGGTCGAGCTCCTTCTTGCGGTGCTGTACCAGCGCCTCGAGGAAACGGTCGGTCAGTTCCGCCGGATCCGCGCCGTGAAGTTCCCCGGCACGGATTCCGGCTGCGTCCGGGTCCTCGTCGTCGAACAGGCCCGCCACCGTGGCCCGGTAGCCGGCCGACGCCTCCTTCGAACCGTCGGTCAGCTGGGCGTAGGCCAGCGCCAGATGCGGCTGGAGCCTTTCGACAAGGCCCAGCCGAGCATGAAGGAGGCGTGCCCCGGTTTCGGCAAGGTGCTGGTCCCACACCTCGAGTGTTGCCTCGTGCGCTCCCGAGAACCGCCCGGCCGCCCGGGCGGATTTCAGCAGCGCGTTGCGCTGCTTGAGGACCCGCTCGTAGTCGACACGCAGGGCCGCCTGGTGCGGAACCAGCGTGACGAGGACCTCGTCGAGATATCGCCGCCGGACGGCCGGATCGCCCTTGACGAGGGCGAGGTCCTCCGGAGCGAAGAGCACGGTCTTGAGGATGCCTGCGGCTGCCCGCGCCCGGACCGGATTGGCCCGGTTGATCCGGGCGCGGTTGGCGCCGGCGGCATTGATCTCCACCTCGACGCTTGTCCGCTGCACCCCGCGGACAAGCTTCCCCCGCACCAGCGCCCTCTCAGCGGAGAAACCGATGAGGGGCTTGTCGGTGCTGACCCGGTGCGAGGAGAGGGACGCAAGGTACCCGATGGCCTCCACGATGTTCGTCTTCCCCACGCCGTTGGGTCCGACGAACACCGTCACGCCGGGAGCCAGCCCGGTGTCGAGCTGGTGGTAGCTGCGGAAGTCGGTGAGCGATAGGTGCTCTATGTACACCGGCCCCCGCTCAGGCGGGATCCTGGCGGGCCGGGCGTACCGCGTGTCCACCGAACTGGTTCCGGAGGGCCGCGACCATCTTCATCGCCGGGGAGTCGTCCTGCCGCGAGGAGAAGCGGGCGAAGACCGAGGCCGTGATCGCCGGGGTGGGCACTGCGTTGGCGATCGATTCCTCGACGGTCCAGCGTCCCTCACCGGAGTCCTCGACGTAACCGGCAACCTGGGCGAGCTCGGGGTCGTCCTGCAGCGCGTTCACCATGAGGTCGAGCAGCCAGGACCGGACGACCGTGCCCTTCTGCCAGGCGGTGAAGGTTCCGGGCACGTCCTTGATGATGTCCTTGGCCTGCAGGAGTTCATATCCCTCGGCGTAGGCCTGCATGAGCCCGTATTCGATGCCGTTGTGGACCATCTTGGCGTAGTGTCCGGCGCCGATGTCGCCGACGTGGACGAAGCTTTCGTGCCGCTCACCCTCGGGCCGGAGCGCATCGAAGATCGGCAGGGCGCGGGCGACTTCGGCGTCGCTGCCGCCGACCATCAGACCGTAGCCGTTCGCCAGGCCCCACACGCCGCCCGAGACGCCGCAGTCCAGGAAGGAGATGCCGTGCTCGGCGAGGAGTGCACCGTGGGCCTGGTCGTCGGTGAAGCGGGAATTGCCGCCGTCGATGACGAGGTCGCCTTCCTGCAGTGCGCCGGACAGTTCGCGGATGACGTTGTCGGTCACAGCTCCGGCGGGAACCATCACCCAGATGATGCGGGGAGCCGGTACGGCGGCCACCAGCTCATCGAGGGAGGACACATCGGTCAGGTCCGGGTTTCGATCGAAGCCGGTGACGGTGATGCCCCCACGGCGCAGCCGTTCCCTCATGTTGAAGCCCATTTTGCCTAGTCCGATAAGGCCAATATGCATTGCATTTACTCTTTCTACCGTGGGGGCGGCCGGCGTTACGCCGGTCCTTACTGGTTCGGAAGCCGAACGGGCATCAGGAGGTACCGGTAGTCTTCCCGGTCCTCGCCTGTGGCTTCCTCCTGTGCCGACATGACAGCCGGTTTTGGCGGGGAAGTGAACGAAAAGCGCACGAATTTGCTGGGGAAAGCGCCGAGACCCTCGCTGAGGTACTGCGGGTTGAACGCGACGGTGATGTCGTCGCCGTCGAGGGTCGCCTCGATGGCTTCGGAGGCCTGGGCATCCTCGCCGGTGCCGGCGTCAAGAGCCACCTGGCCCTGGGTGAAGGCCAGCCGCACCGGGGTGTTCCGCTCGGCCACCAGCGACACACGCCGCACGGCCTCCACTAGGGCGCTGGTTTCGACGGTGGCGTGGATCGGCGTGGTTTCGGGGAAGAGGGACCGGATCTTCGGGTAGTCCCCGTCGACCAGCAGGGAGGTGGTCCGCCGGCCGCCGCTTTCGAAACCGATCAGTTCGCTGTCATCGGAGAAGGCGATGTTCAGGTCGCCGGCGCCCCCGAGGGTTTTGGCGACCTCATTGAGGGTTTTGGCCTTGACCAGGGCGCTGGTGGAGATGCCCGGAGTTGAAGGCTTCCAGGACACTTCCCGCAGGGCCAGCCGGTACCGGTCGGTGGCGAGGAGCGTGATGAGGTCGTCTTCGATCTCCATGCGGACGCCGGTGAGGATAGGCAGGGTGTCGTCGCGGCTGGCGGCGATGATCACCTGGGAGACGGCCTGGGCGAAGGCATCACCGTCGACGACGCCGCTGACGGCGGGGAGCTTCGGCAGCTCGGGGTATTCCCCTTCGGGCATGGTGGCGAGGTTGAACCGGCTGTTGCGGCAGGTCAGGGTGACTTTCGATCCGTCAGTGGCCACCTCGACGGGTGCCGAGGGCAGGCTGCGGCAGATGTCGGCGAGCAGGCGTCCCGAAACGAGGATGGTTCCTTCCTCGCTGATGTCGGCGGGGATCTCCAGGCGTGCGGAGATTTCGTAGTCGAAGCTCGCCAGGGAGAGGGCTCCACCCTCGGCCTTGATAAGCAGCCCTGCCAGCACGGGAACAGGCGGGCGCGGGGAAAGGGAGCGCGCTGTCCAGGAGACAGCCTCCGCGAGAACGTCCCGCTCAACTCTGAATTTCACGGAAGGAAGCCGCCTTTCACAAAGTACCTCTTGAGTACAACCACCGACATGGACGTACGTGGGCGGGGTCCGGTGTCTGTGCGGAAAGAGAATCCGGGAGGGCACCGTTGACCCCAACCCTGCTTGGAACACAGCTTAGCCTGAGCCGCCGGGTCCCGTGGATGGGTGCCGTCGGAACGGACGGGGCCGGCCGGCCCCAGCCGGGAGGAGCGACCCGGAACGGGTCGGATCCGGGTCCGGACCGGGATGCAGGAACACGAGAGTGTTATCTGAAGAACTTTTTGAAGTTTAAGGTTCGTAGTGTTAATAACTGCTGTGGAAACTGTGGATAAGTCCACCCGCCGCCCGTAGTCCGCGGATCTGCCCTGTGGACAAGCTGTGTGTCCACAGCCCGTCCTGAAAGCCGGCCCTGTGGGGGAAATCCTTGTCATTTCGCGGATCCACAGTGCGGGTAGGGGTTTTCCTCAGGTTCGGGCAGGTTGTTCCGGGGGTTATCCACAGTTGTGTCCACAGCTGTTAATTTCCCGCCCGTTGGGCGGTCCCCCGGCGGGCGGCCTCAGGCTTCCCGCTGCTTGTGTTTGATGCGGTTCGTCAGTTCGGTCACCTGGTTGAAGATGGCCCGGCGCTCGGCCATGAGTTCGCGGATCTTGCGGTCGGCGTGGATGACAGTAGTGTGATCACGGCCACCGAGCTCCTGGCCGATCTTGGGCAGGGACATATCGGTCAGTTCGCGGCAGAGGTACATGGCGATCTGCCGGGCCGTCACCAGGGTGCGGGTGCGGGACTTGCTGCACAACTCCTCGAGGCTGATCTGGAAGTAGTCGGCGGTCTGGGCCATGATCACCGTCGAGGTGATCTCCTGAGCGCCGTCATCGGAGATCAGATCCTTGAGCACGATCTCGGCCAGGTTCACGTCGACCGGCTGCCGGTTGAGGCTCGCGAAGGCGGTGACCCGGATCAGGGCCCCCTCAAGTTCCCGGATGTTCGTTGCGATCTTGGACGCGATGTACTCAAGGACGTCATCGGGTGCGCTCAGGCTGTCGCTGATCGCCTTCTTGCGCAGGATGGCAATACGGGTTTCGAGTTCGGGCGGCTGGATATCGGTGAGCAGGCCCCACTCGAACCGGGACCGCATGCGCTCCTCGAAGCCTGAAAGCTGCTTTGGCGGCAGGTCCGAGGTGATCACCACCTGCTTGTTGTGGTTGTGCAGCGCATTGAAGGTGTGGAAAAACTCCTCCTGGGTCCGGTCCTTGCCGGAGAGGAACTGGATGTCATCGATGAGCAGGATGTCCACATTGCGGTAGGTCTGCTTGAAGCTTGTGCCCTCATCGTCGCGGATCGAGTTGATGAAGTCGTTAGTGAATTCCTCGGAGTTCACGTACCTCACGCGGATGCCGGTGTAGAGATGCCGGGCATAGTGGCCGATCGCGTGAAGGAGGTGGGTCTTGCCAAGGCCCGAGTCACCGTAGATGAACAACGGGTTGTAGGCCTTGGCGGGAGCCTCGGCGACGGCGACGGCGGCGGCGTGGGCGAACCGGTTCGAGGAGCCGATGACGAAGGTGTCGAAGATGTACTTGGGGTTCAGGCGGCCGAACTCATGGGAGTTGCTTGGCGGCGTCGGCGACGGCTTGGGCTCTTCCCGCTGTTCCGGGGAGGGGACCAATTCCGGAACCGGCTCCTCCTCGGCGACCGGAGTGAGATCGGGGTCGATGACGAACGCACACTGGATGTCCTCCCTGAACACTTCGTGCAGGGCTTCGTCCAGGGCAGCCTTCAGCTGGGTCTGGAGCACCTCGCGGGTCAGTTCATTTGGGACGGCGACCAGCATTGTGGTGCCGATCAGCCCCTGGGCCTGGGCCAGAACGACGAATCCGCGCTGCCTCGGTGTGACGCGATCGTCATGCTCAAGGGTACGGATCACCTTCCGCCATGAGCTGCCGACGTCGTTGACCTCGTCCGTTTCCACCACAAATACCCCTCAAACCTTCACAATCCGCACCTGAAAATGGCCGTAATCCACAGGGTTGTACACAGATGGTGGATAAACCGGCCCTGCCAAGACTAGAGGATGGAAACTACAGAAGATAGCGGTCAAACCGTGGACAAAGCAGGGCCCGGGACGGTCCTCCGGGGCATTTAGGCGCTACCCGGCGCGGTCCGGAGGCCGCTGATTGTCCACAGGCGGATGTCCACAGGTGTGGATGATGCAGTGGATGGAACCCGCCGCCGGCCGGTTTGACGCTGCTGTGTCCCGTCGCCTAACGTTATGTAGTCCTTTATGTCTGCATTTCGCATGCCACCACGACTGTTCCGGGTAGTAAGAGGCCTCGGATGCGTGCTGGCGTTTCGAGCGTCCTGCGGGTGTGCACCTTAATCGCGTCAGTCTGTTCTTCCCCCTTGTTGCAATGGGCCGGACGCATCTCAAGATCGTCTTGGAGTAAACACAGTGAGCAAGCGGACCTTTCAGCCGAATAACCGCCGTCGTGCCAAAAAGCACGGTTTCCGCCTTCGCATGCGTACCCGCGCAGGCCGTGCCATTCTGTCGGCACGCCGCAGCAAGGGCCGTACCGAGCTGTCGGCATAAGCGGTTCCACCCTTCCCGTGACGAGGCCCAGCCTGGATCGCGCGGTATCAAACACTTTTCCGGTTTCTTAGGAGAGGCGCATTAGGTGCTCGCAAAGATCCACAGGGTGCGCGTCGCCGGAGATTTTTCACGGACTGTACGTTCCGGCGCCCGATCTGGGCGCCGGAACGTCGTCTTATATGCCTCCCGGCGGGCCCTCGATGAGCCCACCAGGTGTGGTTTCATCGTGGGGAAAAACGTAGGGAACGCGGTTACGCGCAATCTCGTTAAGCGGAGACTGCGTGCCGCTGCCGCGGCGTTCATCTCCCGGAACCCCGCGGGAATGGACCTCGTGGTGCGTGCCCTGCCCGCTTCCGCCCTCGCCGGGTGGAATGATCTCAGCAGGGACTTCGAGAAGGCGGCCGCCGGCGCTGTTCGGCGGTTGGGCCCGGAGGACGACGGCCGGACAGGAAACGAGGGAGGCGCAGCATCGTGAGAACCACTGGTTCCCGGTACGGTCGGCTCCTGCGTGATGTTCCCCGCAACCTCCTGATTCTGATTCTTATGACCTATCGACGGGTGATCTCCCCCCTTTACGGTCAGGTCTGCCGGTTCTATCCGAGCTGCTCCGCCTATGCACTTGAGGCGGTGACCGTCCATGGCGCGGTACGGGGAAGTACGCTTGCCCTTAAAAGAGTTCTGCGGTGTCATCCTTGGAATGACGGCGGCGTGGACCACGTCCCGCAGGGCGGCCGGATTTTCCCCGACGGAAAAGTGCCTGCGATTGTTGTGTTGAACCACCCGGTGATTCCGGACGATGACGAAAGCCGCCCCGCGGCTCGAGGAGCTAACTGATTATGGATTTCTTCGGGACGATCCTGTTCCCCTTCCGGTGGCTTGTGTCCTGGATCATGGTGATGTTCCACGAGGGCTTCAC
>NZ_CADCTE010000145.1:0-7554 GCF_902805515.1 uncultured Arthrobacter sp.
TTTCTAGTTGCGTAGGTCCCGACGCCGTTCATGTCGCCGACAGCCGCAATCTCAACCTCCTCGGGCGGGTCGTCGGGCTCACTGGTGCACCCCGCGGTGGAGACCGCCAGAAGTGCGGCCACCATTGCGGCCACACACCGGCGGGGTGTTCGTCGAGGGAGCGCCGAATGCATCCGATAACCCCTTATGAATCTTCCCGGAGGCGGACATTCAAACAGCAGGTCGGGCTTGCGCCCCAAGCATAGGGAGACCACCGGGTCCCTACCACGGGTGCTGGTATCGGCACGGCTCAGCCTCCGTCCGGGCGCCAGTACCGCAGCCCGCCGCTGGTGGCGCCATCCGGATCCACAGTGATCACGGCGTACGGGAACGCCCGACGGTCCGACTGGTCAGGTCCGTGGCCGCGGACGTCCGAACACCATGTGCCGGTGTTGACGTACCGGGTGGTGGACGCCGTGACCGGCGACTCGAGTGCCCGGTGGGTGTGGCCCGAGACGTACCAGGCCACCCCGAAGCCGTGAGCCTCGAGGGTGCGTGTGATGGAACCCGCTGCGGCAGGAGCCTCCTCACCGCTGACCGCACGCCCGACGCCGCGGCGCACCATGCGAATCACAGTGGCCGGGAGCGCCGACACCGTCCGGAACCGGGACAGGCGGGCAAGATCCCGAACGGTGTCCCCGTCGAGCGCCAGCTGCAGCGACTCGGTTTGCAACAGCTCGTCGTACGCGGGCTGTCGAACGCGGCGTTCCGCCCGCTCGGATCCGAGGCAGGCGCGGGCAACGGCTCCGGCCCGTTGCAGTCGCGACCGTGCGGGATGGGCATGCCAGGCCGCAAGCGGTGGCAGGTGCAGCTCATCGGTGTCGCTGACCGCCGCGCGGAGCACCTCCGGCGTCCGGTGCAGCGCGTGGTGCTGGTGCCCGTGCTCGGCCACGAGCACGTGGGGCACGTGCAGGATCCACGGGTGCACCCTGACCCGCGTGGGCTCAAGGGGTGACAGCAGCGCCGACAGGCGGGCGGCAACCGAGGGCCGGGCCAGGTCGGCGTCGTGGTTGCCGCAGAGGAAGTGCAGCTGCACACCGCGCGCCGCGCATGCCTCAAGCTCCTGGAACGTGGCCGGATGGCAGGCAAGGATGGACTTGAGCCGGGACTGGCTCTCGTCCTCCGTCAGCCCGGCCAGCTCGAACGTGTCACCCACGAAGACGACGTGCTCCTGACGGTTAGAGGCTGCAGGCACCTCGCGGCGCAGGAATTCGGCCAGCATCCTGCCGGGGCTTCGGGGGTCGTCATCCGACATGTCCAGATGGAGGTCGCTGAGGAGCCACCACCGCGCCCCACTGCTCACGCGAGCAGCTCCAGCACGCGTGGAAGGAAGAGGAGCACGCACAACACCCACATAACAGCGATGAGCACGCGGCCTTCCCTTGGGCTGAAGATCGCGGGACCCGCACGCCGCCCGGTGTCTGGTCCAGTGACCGTTCCGGCACGACGGACCTCGACCGTAACAAGGGTGACGAGCAGCACGCCGGCCACGAACAGGCCGGCCAGTTCGAATACAAGGCCGTTCGACGCAACCAAGTCCTCCAGCTCCTCCATTACCAAGCCACCTCCTGCCGTGCGCGCACTATGCATGCGAGGACGGTAATCACGCCCATCGTGACGACGCAAGCCTGCCACGACCACAAGGTCAGGTAGAACATCGCCGTTGACACGACCGTCAGCGTGCCGAGGCCGATCGCGAGGACGAGCACCGCGGCGAGCGCGACATCTGTCACCTGGGTGAGCCGGGCAAGTGCCTGCCCCGGAAGGAGGACGAGGACAGCTATCGCGGCGACCGCCTGCAGCGGCGCCGGCAGCCCGATGACGGTCGCCACCGACAGCACAACGGCGGCGATACCGAGCGCCACGGTCAGCCGGCTGACCCCGCTCATTCTGGCACCACCTCGTACACGCGCACGTGGGGGTTTCTGAACGAGAGCTGCACACCCTCCTGGGTCCTCAGCCACCTCTCCATTTCGGCGAAGTCGGAGGTGGTGGTGTCGCCTTGGATGACCAGACTCGCCTCGGCCGAACTCATCAGCACCAGGTAGGCGCCCTGGGCGTTGCGCCGGGCGTACTCATAGACGGTTGGGGCGCACGTCGCCGGCGTCAGGTCCTGTTGGCACAGGTCCTCGATCGTCCGGTACTGGTGGTCGAGGTAGGCGTCTTCACGCCACGGCGTCGGATGCGCAGCCGAGATGATCGCCGAGTCGGGCGGAGCCATTTCCTCAACGGCGTCCATGGCGGCGATCTCGCTGTCGGCGAAGACGTCATACTGGGCATTGCCGAACCGGCCGGTCACCGTCAGCGCCGCCAGCAGGAAACAGGTGAGTACGAGAGCCCCGGTCGCGCGGGAGGAGGGACGTGTGCTGCCCTCCGTGGGAAGCAGGATCGAGCACGCCTGAAGGGCGATGAACGGCAGCGCGAACAGCGAGACGCGGATGAGCATCTCGCCGCCGTACATCTGCACGGGGAAGATCAGCACCGGGGAGAAGGCGAGAAGGACCACCCGGAGATCGAGGCGGCCCCTGCGCCAGTCACGCAGCGCCCCCGCCGCGGCAAGCGACCACAGCACGATGGTGAGCAGAACCCGGAGCTGCACCACGACCACGTGTCCCGGGGTCCCGCTCACCCGGTCGACGACGTTTGAGGTGATCGCGGCCCCCAGCCCCGCATCCTCGAGGGGCGGGTGCCCGACGAGGTATGGACTCGCAGGGTAGACAAGCCAGAGCACCAGCACGATGCCGGCGATCAGGGGCAGCCGGCTGGGCCAGACCCGGCCGCTCAAAGTGAGGGCGGTGATGGCAACGATCATCATGAACGGAGTCAACTGATGGCTCGCGCAGATGACGACGATGAGCAGCAGGGCCACCACCAGGGCCCCCACCCGGTGTCCTGGGCGGGGGTCGGCGGGGGTCCGTCCCCGCCACCACTCCGCCAGGTTGCCACGTCGGAAACCGCGGAACGGAGCGGGCCGGGCGGCCAGCGGGCCGACGAGCAGGCCGATCAGGACGAGGTAGAGGAAGAAGCCGAAAGCTTGGGGCGACAGGTAATCCTGGTCCTGCCAGTTGCCGAGGCAGAAGAGCCAGAGCACCAGCCAGCGCCGTCGCGGGTCGCTCGTGAGGAACCGCGTCGCCGCGCCCACGGCGGTGAGCCACAGACCCACGTTGACCACCGGCGCCCACAGGGCCACGGTCACCGGGTCGAGACCGGTCGCCGCGAGCATGGTCGCCAGGAGGGCGAAGAAGCCCGGCCAGTTGAAGTAGGCGTCGATGTCGGGGTCGACCCCCACCTGGGAGAGGGCGTCGGAGACTCCCAGGTGACGGAACGCGACCTCACCGCGCGGTACGTCCGTCACGAAGATCGGAGTTCCGAAGAGCACGAGCACGAAGACCACGAGGAGCGACATCATGACCAGGCGGCGCGCCGGGCCATCCGCGTCCCCGCGCAGCGCCACGAAGAAGGCGATGTTAAGGATCAGGACCCCGATCCAGAAGGGGAAGGGCAGCACCGCGACGAGCCCCAGGTCGCTGGCCACGGGCACCGACACCGTGGAGGCGGCACCCACGACCAGAGCCAGCGCCACCACGCCCGCCACGATGCACAGCACATCGCGGCGCTTCCAGCGCCCCCCGGTGGGTCGAGTCACTTCAAGTTCATCGATCATCGTGCCTCCCGCCTGACGCGCCGAAGGATGGCGATCAGCCGCAGGCCGACCACCACGGCGCCGCCGGAGAGCGCCAGGAGAAACGAAAGGGCCATGGCGCTGGCGCCCAGGTCGGCGGCCAGCAGCGCTGCGGTGGAGACGGCGGTCCCGACCACCACGCCAACGATAATCGGCTCGAGGTAGCGGCCGCGGATCCGGCACACGGCGTTATAGGCCTGGAGCACCGCGTACGGCACCACTCCGATCGCCAGCAAGCGCAGGGCGATGGTGGACGAGTCGGCGTAATTCTCCCCGAGCAGGTGGAGCAGCGGACGCGCGAAAACGACGAGAACGGCGGCAGCCACGCATCCCAAGGCGAGTGACCACCGGAAACTCGCGAAGAACTTCGGGACGAGCCGGGCGGGGTCACGGACACCTTCGGAGAACTGGACGATGGCCATCAGCATCGGGGCGGTGTAGGCGGCCCAGGCCATCATCCATGCGGGATACCAGTAGGCAGCGGTTGCCGGCGATACCAGGAGCGCGAGCAGCAGCGGCAGGATCAGTCCGGGGGCGCGCTCGGTAAGCGTGATGAGCTGGTTCGGGATGCCAACCACCAGCAGTGAACGGCTGTGCGCCAGGTGCAGGGAGGGCCGCGGCCGGTACCCGATCAATCGCCGCAGCTGGACCATGCCGATGAGGAACGCCACAACCGACCCGAAGGTCCAGCAGACCATCAGGATGTCGGCGGCGGCACCGTTCCGCCACCAGGCAAGGAACGCTGCAGCCCCAAATGAGAGCACGCCGGCCACGGTGTACCGGGTGGTCGCGCTGGCACCGCGGCCCAGCGCCACGAGCGTTTGGTCAAGCACGGTGCACATTGTCCCTGCGACAACGGCCACGAGGAACGTGACCCAGAAGAGGATCGATGTCGACGCCGTCTCCGCGTCCGCGGTCATCAGCTGAAGAAAGAGGAAGCCGACGGCCAGCACGGTGCCGGTCACCGTTACAATGCCGAACGCGGAATTCAGCACCCGCTCGGGTGGCTCCCCCCGACCCACGGAGACGATCACCGCCGACCCGGTGCCCAGCACCGCGAGCTGCGTGCAGAGGATCACCGCCGAGACCGCTGCGGTGGTGAGCCCGACCTCATGGTCGGTCGTCGCGCGGGCGGCCACGATCCAGAAGGCGAAACCCGTGCCCGTCGCGGCGGCCTTGGCCACGACGAGGCCGAGCGAGCTGTGCAGGGCGGAACGCCGGACGACGGTCGAGGGGTCCGGGACCGCGGAGGCCCGCTCAGCCCACACGACCGAGGCCCTTTGCCATGCCCGCGTAGTTGTACCAGCAGAAGGCGAGGTAGTAGCGCAGCCACCGGGGCTGCCCCCCGGCGAGGCTCAGGGCGCTGCCCCGGACAGCCGCGGCGGCGGGCAGCAGGGCCAACCTCGCACCGCGCCAGCCGTGCTTGCGGATCATCCGTCCGAGTCCCTTGCCATCCATGAGGAACTGATCGAGTGCAAAGTCGAAGTCGTCGGCGGCGAACCGATGTTCGACCAGGACCTTTTGTGACACGCCCGTTCGCATTCCTGACTGCCGCATCCGCCAGCGCAGCTCGATGTCCTCCCCGGACTTGAACGAGTCGTCGAAGCCGACGTCCAGCATCAGCTCCCGGTCGATGACCGTTGCCACCAGTCCGAACCAGTTGCGGCTGCGGCCGGTGCGGTGGTGATGGGCCAGCGCCTGCCCCCAGTAGCCCGGTCCAGCGACGCTTTCCAGGCCGGCCTGGAGTGCGTCGTAGCCCTCCTCCACCAGTTCAGTGAGCAGGTCAGCGACCCCCGTAGGCCCGAAGACGACGTCGGAGTCGACGAGCAGGACCCACCGGGTGCTGCTGCTCTTCACACCGAGGGTCCGGGCCCATGGCAGGCCCCGGCCCTCGTCGCTCAGGATCCGGGCACCTGCCGCGAGGGCAATATCGACGGTGCGGTCGGTGGAGCATCCATCCACCACGATGATCTCGGCGACACCGGACTGGCTCAGGGCCTCGAGGCAGCGCGGGAGCATGCTCTCCGCGTTACGGGCCGGAACGACCGCGGTGACCTCGCTGGGGCTGTAATCCACTGTTCACCTCTCAGGACTGCTCGTCGAGGACCGACGGCAGCAGCTCCTCAAGGAAACGGACGATGTCATCCGACGCCTGGTCCGCCGTGTACGCGGAGGGCACCTGCAGCAGGTAGCAGGGCCGGCCGTCGAGCGCTTTGCTCAGCACTACCCCTTTTGCGGCGAAGTGCTCGCGCCATGAGATCACCGACGTGGCCGCCAGGCTGGTCACGACCCGCTGCGAGAAACCCGCCATCTCGATGTGGAAGTTGCCGATCATGCG
Organism: uncultured Arthrobacter sp.; assembly: GCF_902805515.1. Taxonomy (GTDB): domain Bacteria; phylum Actinomycetota; class Actinomycetes; order Actinomycetales; family Micrococcaceae; genus Arthrobacter_D. Next base: position 6,060 of record NZ_CADCTE010000145.1, read on the forward strand.
GTCGACCATCCAGTCCTTCGTCCGCTCGACGATCCGGGACCGGCTGCCCTCGAAGCGCTCGATGTAGACGGCGACCGCGAGCGGGGCCGAGGTTGTCACCTCCCGTCCTGGGAACGCGCTTGACGCATCGACCATGCGGTGCTCCGGCGACCAGCGGCGGGAGAAGTCCGCGAGGCGCGGATAACGGATGACGTATGGGTGCACCAGCGTGGTGAGGCGGCCGACGCTCTGGGAGAGCGCCGAGGGGACCAGGGGCTTCCGGACACCTTCGAACAGGTGCGGGTAGATGGTCCGGTGGTGCGGCTTGATGAACATCGGCTTCGCATAACCAAGCTGCGTGCCGTCCTCGGCGAGGAAGGCCCAGTCGTCGCCCATGAACGACCATCCCTCGCGCCTCATCAGCTTCGCCGCGGTGCTGGTCTTGCCGGTGCCCCCGGCGGCGGGGAGTGCGATGGCGTGACCGTTGTAGGCCATCGTTGCCGCATGGAACATGGCGGCACCCTGGCCGACCATGGCGGCGTCGAGAACAGGGACCACGGAGGTCAGCAGTTCGCCCGCCCCGTGAATGCGCCACTGCTCGGGCTCCCTGACGATCTGGACCCGATCGTGTTGGAAACGCACGCTGGTCTCGGTATACGCGAGCTCGTGCTCAAGCAGACCCGCCTCCGGCATCGGCTCCGGCTGGCTATCGACTATGATGTCGGCCGGCCCTTCGGTGTCGGTGGCGAAACACGCCAACATGCTCTGGAGCTGGGCCGCTGACGGCGCCTTTGCGTCGACGCGGATCCTCACCCGCCCGTGGATGTCGAAGTGCAGTGCCTTTGTACGCCCGGTGCGCATATCGTCCCCTGTCTGGAAGGTGTCGGTTGAGTGGTATTGCTGGGTGCACGGCGTCGGACGTGCCTTGGTTTCCGCGGCGCTACCCGGCGGTGAGTTCTTTACGGGTCAACTCGCGCTCATCAAGGGGAGAACGCTCTGCGGATCCGTGGGGGTTCGGGGGAAGCTCACATTGGAATAGGCGTATTTCACCCGCCGCAGCACCTCCGGGCGGGCCCCGGCGGTAGGGGCCTCCCACACGAGGCATTCGTGAGCCATGGTCCGGAGCACCCGCCACCCGTCCCGAAAGGTCTGAAGATTTGATGCCCCGGAGATACGGTCCAGCTCCAGGCTGGGGACCTCGGCAATCCGAAGGCCGGCCTTCGCCGCCCTGACGATCAGCTCCGTCTCGATCTCAAAGCCGTCGGATTCCAGCTGCAGGACCTCGAGGCACTCCCGGCGGAAGGCGATGTAGCCGTAGCAGAGGTCGGAGTAGTTGCTGTGCAGGACCATATTGGCCAGCCCGGTCAGGGCATGGTTTCCGGCCTTCCGCAGCCAGGTCAGGTCTTCGGAGCCGCCGCCGGTCACATGGCGGGAGCCCTTGACGAAGTCGAAGTCGTGCTGGAGCGGGGAGACGAACCAGCCGATCTCCTGCGGGTCCATGCTGCCGTCGGGTGGC
>NZ_CADCTE010000145.1:7564-32965 GCF_902805515.1 uncultured Arthrobacter sp.
GACATCCCCCCGGACTGCACGTGCCACCTTGACGGTGTTGTCGGTCGACCGGCCGTCCACGATGATGACCTCGTCCACGTAGGAGGGCATGCGGCGAAGGACCCAGGGGAGGTTCATCTCCTCGTTCAGGGTCGGTATCACAACGCTGACCGAGGCCATCGGGGACGGCGCGTTGTAGCTGGACAACGAGTTGGGTCCGGGGTACGGGATAGTCACGATCTCACCACTTTGCGAACGGTTTGAACTGGCCGCGGCGGCCATGGGGAGCGGGCCGGACGGGCTCGGCGAATCGTCCTTGCGGATGACAATTCCCATTACTCGGCTCCAACTTTTGAGGTTGCACCGGGTGCCCGTCCTCCAAGAGAACCCCGGGCCCTGGGTGGTGACGCTGGGTGTACAAAGGGTGAACCAGGGGTGCTGCTTGGTGAAATCCACACTAGAACTTGATCTTTGGAGTGTCGTCGGAACCGCCTACCCGACTTGATTTAGGGGTTACCCGAGCTTCTCGTTCGCTACTTGGAGAAATCGTCAGCGGCATACTCGCGCGCTACGGTCCGTTACTTATCTCGGGCCGTAGCGGGGCTCCCGGGCGGTGTCTCGCTGTCCCGTTGTCCCGCCAGATCGCTGGGTAGAGCTCAGTGGAGCTCCCATTAGCACGCTACCTATAGTTCGCCGCACGTATACGGCAAAACGTCCGGTGCTTCAGCAGGCAGCGACCGCAGGGGCGGTCCGAAGCGCTCCGGCCGGCCTGAATCCCGCCCTTGATAAAGACCTCCCAGCCGGCCAGGGCATCGCTGACCGATCACCGGATGTAGCCGTTGCGTCCGGGGCGCGCCACCGCGGGAGTGCAGCGCTCTCCTGCAGGGGCGGCAGGAGCTGGCCGATGGGAACGCCGCCCGGAACTCCGGTATTTGATCAAGACAGGTATTGGGCCGCGCCGCGCGAGTAATCACCACCCAGCGAACTTACGGGTTTGGCGATTTCTTCAAGTAATGAACGAGCAGGCCGGGTAACGCCTAAATCAAGTCGGGTAGGCGGTTTTGGCGACACTCCAAAGATCAAGTTCTAGTGTGGAATTCACCGAGCAGCACCTCCGGTTCACCCTTTGTACATCTTGCTTCACCCACCCAGGGCCCGGGGTTCTCTTGGAGGAAGGGCACCCGGCGCGAGGGTTGAAGCCGGGGACTGAACCCGTCCCGCCCGCTCCCCGTGGCCGCCGCGGCCAGTTCAAACCGTTCGCATGCAAAGTGGTGAGATCGTGACTATCCCGTACCCCGGACCCAACTCATTGTCCGAACAGAACGCGCCGTCCCCGATGGCCTCGGTCAGCGTTGTGATACCGACCCTGAACGAGGAAATGAACCTCCCATGGGTCCTTCGCCGCATGCCCTCCTACGTGGACGAGGTCATCATCGTCGACGGCCGGTCGAAGGATCACACGGTCGATGTGGCCAGGGCGCTCCGTGTCGACGTCCTGGTGGTGTCCGAACCCCGTGCCGGGAAGGGCTGCGCCCTCCGGGCCGGGTTCGCGGCGGCCTCCGGCGACATCATCGTCATGCTCGACGCCGACGGCAGCATGGACCCGCAGGAGATCGGCTGGTTCGTCTCCCCGCTCCAGCACGACTTCGACTTCGTCAAGGGCTCCCGGCATGTGACCGGCGGCGGCTCCGAAGACCTGACCTGGCTGCGGGAGGCCGGAAACCGGGCTTTGACCGGGCTGGCGAATGTGGTCCTGCACAGCAACTACTCCGACCTCTGCTACGGCTACATCGCCTTTCGGCGGGAGTGCCTCGAGGTCCTGCAGCTGGAATCGGAGGGATTCGAGATCGAGACGGAACTGATCGTGAAGGCCGCGCGGGGAGGACTCCGTATCGCGGAGGTTCCGAGCATGGAACTGAACCGGATTTCGGGAGCCTCAAATCTGCAGACATTCCGTGACGGGTGGAGGGTGCTGCGCACCCTCGCGCGGGAATGCGCCTCCTGGGACGCGCCCACCGGCGGGGCCCGCCCCGAAGCGCTCCGGCGGGTGAAATACACCTATCCCAGCGTCCGGCATTCACGGACTCCAACCGATCCCCGTAGCGTGCTTACCCTGGCGGAAGGTGCCTGACATGTCGCCCACTGGAGTACGACCCACTGTTTCCGTGGTCATCTGTTCCTACACCCAGGACCGCCTGCCGCTCATGAGCCGTGTCGTCGAATCGGTCAAGGCCCAGTCGGTCTCTCCCCAGCAGATCATTCTTGTCGTGGACCACAACAAGAACCTCTATAAGCACCTCATCGCGAATTTCAGTGCCGTGACGATCGTGGAGAGCACCGGCCAGCCCGGGCTGGCCGGCGCGCGCAACACCGGAATCACCCACGCGACGTCGGACATTGTTGCCTTCCTCGACGACGACGCCGAGGCGGCCCCGGATTGGCTTGAACGCCTGATCTCGTTCTACGACGATCCCGATGTGCTCGCCGTGGGCGGGCACGTCGACCCGGTCTGGGAGGCGGGCCGTCCCGGGTACTTCAGCGAGGAACTCGATTGGATCGTGGGATGCAGCCACCGGGGCCTGCCGCGGATGGCTACCGAAGTCCGCAACCTGATCGGGGCGAACATGTCTTTCCGGCGGGACATTCTCGAACATGTCGGCGGTTTCAACCAGGACCTTGGCCGGCAGATCCTCAAGCCACTCGGCTGCGAGGAGACGGAAATCTGCATCCGGGCCACCATCGCCTCCCCGGGCTCGCGCATCGTCTATGATCCGACCGCCGTGGTCCACCATCACGTCCCCGCCGCCAGGGGAACCTTTCGATACATGGCGGCACGAGCCTGGTCAGAAGGGCTCTCGAAGGCCCAGGTGAGCCATCTTGTGGGCCACAAACGCGCCCTGCGTTCGGAACGGCACTATGTCCGGAGGGTCCTTCCCCGCGCCGTCCTGTCCGGACTCCGGGATTGGGGCACCGGCAAGGACAGCGCCGGACTGGGCCGGGCGGGAGCCGTCGTCGCTGTGCTTGGCATCACGACCGGAGGATATCTCCGGGGCCGTCAGCTCGCCCATCTCGCCCGGTCCCGCGCGGCCGAGCCGGTCCCTGCGGCTGCCGAGTGGCGGACCGTCCAGTGAGGGCTTAAGCCGGGGTCAGCGGCCGAGCGGCCGGCCGGCCATCCCTTCGAGCCGCGCGATCCGCTGGGGCATGGGCGGGTGGCTTGCGAACAGGCGCTGCACTCCTCCGCCCCGGAAGGGGTTGGCGGTCATCAGGTGCGAGGTGTTGACGAGCCGCTGGTCCCGCGGCAGCGGTGCCCGCTGCGTTCCCAGCTCCAGCTTGCGCAGCGCCGAGGCCAGCGCCAGCGGGTCGCCGGTCCAGGGCCGCCCGGAGGGCATGGCCGAAGCGGCATGGTCCGCGGTTTCAGGCCTGCGGGTTGCGCGAATCGTACTGGGCGAAACGGGGCTGCCACTTCGCCAGCAGGCCCACGAGGGCGATGCACAGCAGGCCGCCGATCACCGGCGTCCAGCCCTCCCCCAGCCACTCGGCGCCGCCGCCGGCGACCATGTCGCCCAGGCGCGGGCCTCCGGCGACGACGACGATGAAGACGCCCTGCAGCCGCCCGCGCATCGCATCGGGGGTGGCGGACTGCAGGATGGTGCTGCGGAACACCGAACTGACGGAGTCCGAGATGCCGGCGAGGACGAGGCAGAGTGCGGCGGGGATGATCCAGGGCGTGACCGCGCCGCCGGCGCCGGGCCCGGTGGCTCCGGCCGCGACGACCACGAGGCCGAAGGCGCTCACCGAGGCACCCCAGCCCACGATGGACCACAGCACGGCCAGGCCCTGGCGGTGGATCCGGCCGAGCGGGCCGGAGAACAGTCCCGCGAGCACCGAGCCGAACGCCACGGCCGCGAGCAGAATGCCCACCGTGAATTCCCCGCCGCCGATCAGGACGGCGCCGATGGCCGGCAGCAGCGCCCGCGGCTGGGACAGGATCATGGCGGCGAGGTCGACGAGGAAGGTCATGCGGATGTTCGGGCGGGTGCCCAGGAACCGGAACCCCTCGAGCACCGAGGACAGCCCGGCCCGCCGCGTCGGCCCCTCGGGCGGCATGGGCGGGAGGCTGAACACTGCCCAGAGCGCAGCGGTGAAGGTGACGGCGTCGATCGTGTAGGTCCAGGCGTAGCCGACCTGCGCCACCAGCACGCCCGCGAGCAGCGGTCCCACCGTGAACGCCAGGCCGAAGGTGATCATGCTCAGCGCATTGGCCGCGGGCAGGAGCTCGGGCCGCACGAGCCGCGGAATGATCGAACTGCGGGTGGGCTGGTTGACGCCGGCCGCACCGCTCTGCACCGCGACCAGGAGGTACAGCAGCCAGACGTTGTTGAGGCCGGCCCAGGCCTGCGCGGCGATGGCGATGGTCGTCAGCCACAGGGCGAGCCCGGAGAACAGGGCAACCGTCCGGCGGTCGTGGGCGTCGGCGATCGCCCCGCCGTACAGCCCGGCCACCACCAGCGGCACCAGCGCGAAGAGTCCAAGCAGGCCCACGCTCAGGCTTGAGGAGGTCAGCGCGTAGACCTGGAGGCTGACGGCCACCAGGGTGAGCTGGGTGCCGGTGGCCGAAAGGGTCGTGCCGATGTAGAGCCGGCGGAAGGCCCTGCTTTCCTTCAGTGGCGTGATGTCGGCGAGGAGTTTGGGCACTCCAAAAGTGTAGCCGTGGTGTGGTTCGCATCGGCAACTACCGCCGCCGGGACCCTCCGGGGGTTACACGCGGCGGCGCTACTCGGCGGCGGCAATCGCCTCGTCGACCATCTTCAGCACCCGGCGGTCCGCGATCGGCCGGAAGTGGCCCATGGTCTCGAGCTGGATATTGCGCGCCCCCTTGAGGAAACTGCCGCCGGGGATGTGCGGGTCGAAGCGCCCGTAGATCGAGGTGATGCGGGAATTGACCTCGAGGTTGCTCCCGAGCGAGACCAGGGTGCGGTTCCGGGGAGCGAAGGCCCGGATGCTCGGCAGGACGAAGAAGTTTGCGTAGATCGAGCCGGAGAAGGGCGTGTTGATGGCGACGAGCCGGCTGACCCGGCTTCCGGGCAGGGTCATCAGGTACTTGCCGATCAGCCCGCCCTTGCTGTGGGCGACGATGACGACGTCGCGGAGGTCGCGCTCCTCGAGGTATTTGGCGGCCAGCGCGGCCATCGCCGGCACGCTGCCGCGGTTGTAGCCAAGCTTTTCCACGACGTGCACCGGATGCCCGGCCCGGTGCAGGTGGGCGGCGACCGGCCGCATGAACTGCCAGGGTTCGTAGACGCCCGGGATCAGCAGCACCGGCAGCTTCGCCGTGCCCCGGGCGGGCTCGGGCCCGGCTTCGAGGTACCGCGCCGGGTCATCGCGGACGAGGAGGCCGTGAAGCTGCCAGAAGCCGACGTACGCATAATCGAGTGTCCAGGCCCACGCCCGCCGAATCAGATCCATCGTTCCACCGTACCGAGCCACGCTCTGCCGCGGGACGCAAGTTAGACGGACCTTATTATGAATTCCTCAGAATTAGTGGTTGACTCCCTCCATGACCGACACCGCTCCGCATCCCACCGCGCGCGAGGCGCAGTGGTCGCAGGAGCTGCGCGGCCACGGACGCCGGGTGACCCGGCAGCGCCTCGCCGTCCTCACCGCCGTCGAGCGCTCCCCCCATGCGACCGCCGACGACGCCGCCGCGGCCGTGCGCCAGGAACTGCCGCACATCGCCGTGCAGTCGGTATACGTCATCCTCGCCGACCTCACCGCCCTGGGCCTGCTGCGCCGCATCGAGACCCCGCACTCCCCCGCCCGGTACGAGACCCGCGTCGGTGACAACCACCACCACGCCGTGTGCACGGGCTGCGGACGGATCGAGGACGTGGAATGCGCCGTCGGCCACGCGCCCTGCCTGACCCCGCAGTGGTCGCCCGGCTCGGCCGGAATGACCATCCAGATCGCCGACGTCCTCTACCAGGGGCTGTGCGGCGACTGCCGCGCCCCCGCCGCCGGCCCAACGATTTACCCCAGCAGCACCACAGAAACAGGAGCACAGTGAACGCCAATTTCAGCACTACGCAGTCCGGGGCGCCCGTCGTCGACGACAGCAACTCGTCAGCGATCGGCCGCGACGGAGCGATCCCGCTGACCGACCACTACCTGATCGAGAAGCTCGCCCAGTTCAACCGCGAGCGGATCCCCGAGCGCGTCGTCCACGCCAAGGGCGGCGGAGCCTTCGGTGTCTTCGAAACCACCGAAGACGTCAGCATGTACACCAAGGCGGCCCTGTTCCAGACCGGCGCCGTCACCGAGACGCTGCTGCGCTTCTCCTCAGTCGCCGGCGAGCAGGGCTCCCCCGACACCTGGCGCGACCCCCGCGGCTTCGCCCTGAAGTTCTACACCTCCGAGGGCAACTACGACCTCGTGGGCAACAACACCCCCGTCTTCTTCATCCGCGACGGCATCAAGTTCCCGGACTTCATCCACTCGCAGAAGCGCCTGCCCGGCACCAACCTGCGCGACGCCGACATGCAGTGGGACTTCTGGACCCTGAGCCCGGAATCCGCGCACCAGGTGACCTGGCTGATGGGCGACCGCGGCCTTCCCGCCTCCTGGCGCACCATGAACGGCTACGGCTCGCACACCTACATGTGGATCAACGAGGCCGGCGAGAAGTTCTGGGTCAAGTACCACTTCAAGTCCAACCAGGGCCACGAGACGCTCACGGTCGACGAGGCCGAGTCACTGGCCGGCTCGGACGCCGACCACCACCTGCGCGACCTCTCCGAGAACATCGCCAAGGGCAACCACCCGAGCTGGGACCTCAAGGTCCAGGTCATGCCCTACGACGACGCCAAGGACTACCGGTTCAACCCGTTCGACCTCACCAAGGTCTGGCCGCAGGGCGACTACCCGCTGATCCCGGTCGGAAAGCTCACGCTGAACCGCAACCCGGAGAACTACTTCGCGCAGATCGAGCAGGCGACCTTCGCGCCGTCGAACTTCGTGCCCGGCATCGCCGCAAGCCCCGACCGCATGCTGCAGGCGCGCATCTTCTCCTACGCCGATGCGCACCGCTACCGTGTGGGCACCAACCACGCCCAGCTGCCGGTGAACATGCCCAAGAGCGAGGTGCGCAACTACTCCAAGGACGGCGCGGGCCGGTACCACTTCAACTCCGCCTCCACCCCGGTGTACGCGCCGAACTCGGTGGGCGGCCCCGCGGCCGACCCGGCGATCTACGGCCCGCACGGCGGCTGGGAGAACGACGGCGAGCTCGTGCGCGCCGCCCACACCCTGCACGCCGAGGACGACGACTTCGGCCAGGCCGGCACGCTCTACCGCGAGGTCTTCGACGACGCGGCCCGGGCCCGGTTCCTCGAGACGATCACCGGCGCCGTCGGCGGCGTGGTCAGTTCCGAGATCCGCGAGCGGGCCATCCAGTACTGGACCAACGTCGACGCCGACCTCGGTGCCAAGCTGCGGGCCAACCTCGGCTCCGGCGAGACCCCGGCGTCGGAGTCGGAAGCGGCCCTGTACTAGGAGCCCTTTCGCGCCGCACGCGCCAGAAAACGACGAACGCACCCGGTTTTCCGGGTGCGTTCGTCGTTTTAAGGTGCGTCCGTCGTGAACGGAGGCGGTCAGCGCGTCCCGGCGCCGACCATCTCGTCGTCGGCGTCCGGCTCCGTCGAGCCCGCTGCGGTCTTCGCATTGAGCTGGGAGTGGCGGTAGCCGTACGCGAAGTAGATGGCGAATCCGGCGACCAGCCATACGGCGAAGAACACCCAGGTGATCGTGGCGAGGTTGAGCATCAGGTAGATGCACAGCAGCGCCGACGCGATCGGAATGATCTTGCCGAAGGGCACCCGGAACGCCGGCTTCAGGTCGGGCCGCCTGCGCCGCAGCACGAGGATGCCGACGCTGACCATGATGAAGGCGGAGAGGGTGCCGATGTTGATCATCTCGGCGAGGATCTCGACCTGGGTGAACCCGGCGAGCAGGGCGACGACGACGCCGCAGAGGATCTGCGTGCGGGCCGGAGTACCGCGCTTCTCGGAGGTGCGGCTCAGGAAGCGGGGCATGAGGCCGTCGCGGCTGAGGGCGAAGACCACCCGGGCCAGGCCCATGAGCAGCACCATGATGACGGTGGTCAGGCCGATGAGGCTGCCGATCGAGATGACCCCGGCGGCCCAGTCGGCGCCGACGAGCTGGAAGGCCGTCGCCAGGGACGGCGCACCCGACTCGCCGAGCTCGGTGTGGGAGACCATGCCGGTGACCACGAGGGTCACGAGGATGTAGAGCACCGTGACGACGGCCAGGCCGGCGAAGATGCCGCGCGGCAGGGTCCGGCTCGGGTTCTTGACCTCTTCAGCGGAGGTCGCGACGACGTCGAACCCGATGAAGGCGAAGAAGACGAGTGCGGCGCCGGAGATGATTCCGGTGAAGCCGAACGCCGACGGGGTGGCGCCGGAGAGGAAGGACAGGAAGGGCTGGTCGGCCCACTTGGCCTCGGTGTCGGCCGGCGGCTGGGATTCGGGCACGAACGGCGTGTAGTTCTCGGGGCTGACGTAGAAGAACCCGACGACGATAACGAAGAGGACGATGGCGATCTTGATGACGGTGAAGACGCTGTTCACGCGGGCCGAGAGCTTGGTGCCCAGCACCAGCACGGCAGTGAAGACGGCGACGATCAGCAGCGGCCCCCAGTAGAGGGGAAGCCCGAAGAAGCTGATCTCCGAGGGCACGTCGAGGTTGAGCACCGCGAACAGATCGCTGAGGTAAATGCCCCAGAACTTGGCAATGACGGCCGCGGCCATGAGGAGCTCGAGGATGAGGTTCCAGCCGATGACCCAGGCGATGAGTTCGCCCATGGTGGCGTAGGTGAAGACATACGCGCTGCCGGCCACGGGGATCGCGGTGGCGAACTCGGCGTAGCACATGATGGCCAGCGCGCAGGTGATGGCGGCGAGCACGAAGGAGATGGTGACGGCCGGTCCGGCATTGAACGCCGCCGCCTGGGCCCCGACGGAGAAGATCCCCGCACCCACGGCCACGGCGACGCCCATGATCATGAGGTCCCACGTGTTCAGGGAACGCTTGAGCCTGCGCCCCTTTTCGTCTGAGTCTGCTATCGACTGCTCAATCGATTTTGTGCGCAATAGGTTCAATGGCCTGCATCTTTCACAGAAGGGTGCGGCAGTCAAGGGAAAACTGCCCAGACCAGCGTATTGAGGTCCAGCGGCTGGGACGGAATCCGTCCACATGGTGAGATAGTTAACGAGGGCCACCATGTGGTCCTCCGGCGTGCATCCGGCAGGCATGCATCCGGAGACCGTCCGCGGTCCCGAAAGCGTCCGCCGCAGGCGAAAGCGACCGCCGCGCCGGATATATCCGGCGCGGCGGTCGCTTTCGGGCCCTTCGGCCGCAAAGGGGTACGCCGGGCGGTCAGCCTGCTGCCGGCACTGCCTCCCGCTGCGGCTCGGCCCGCGGGGTGAGCTTCGCCCCCTCGACGTCGACGTCGGGCAGGATGCGGTCCAGCCAGCGCGGCAGCCACCAGGCCTTTCGGCCCAGCAGGTACATGGCGGCCGGCACGAGCGTCATGCGGACCACGAAGGCGTCGAGGAGCACGCCGAAGGCCAGCCCGAAACCGATCGGCCGGACCATGGTGAGGTGGGAGAACACGAAGCCGGCGAACACTGACACCATGATGATCGCCGCGGCCGTCACCACGCGTGCGCCGTGGCTGAAGCCGACCCGCACCGCGGCCCGGGCGCTTCCGCCGTGGACGTACGCCTCGCGCATCCCCGAGACGAGGAACATCTGGTAGTCCATCGCCAGGCCGAACAGCACCCCGATCAGGATGATGGGCAGGAAGCTCAGGATCGGCCCGGGATTGGTCACCCCGAAGAGGTCCCCGAACCAGCCCCACTGGTAGATCGCCACGGTCGCCCCGAAGCTCGCCAGCAGCGAGAGCAGGAACCCGGCGGTGGCGATGAGCGGCACGAGCACCGAACGGAACACCAGCAGGAGCAGGATCAGCGAAAGCCCGACGACGATGCCCAGGTACAGCGGCATGGCCTCCATCAGCCGGGCCGAGACATCGATGTTCGCGGCCGTCTGGCCCGTCACGGACACGGAGACCCCGGTCTGGTCCTCGATGCTGTCGGAGGAGGCACGCAGGGTGCGCACGAGGTCCTCGGTGGATTCGCTGGCCGGCCCCTCCTCGGGGAGCACCTGGAAGACGGCGGTGCGCCCGTCGGCGCTCACCGAGGCGGGAATCGAGGCGGCGACGTCCGGGATGTCCGCCAGCAGGTCGTTGACGTCGAGCTGCAGCTCGGCCAGGTCGGCCTCCCCCGCGGTTGCCGGCATCGCCCCGACGACGATCAGCGGCCCGTTGGTGCCCTCGCCGAACTTCTCATCGACGGTGCTGTAGGCCTGAAAGGCGGTGGAGTCGGCGGGCTCGGAGCCGCCGTCGGGCAGGCCGACCCGCAGCTGGGCCGCGGGGACCGCGATGGCGCCGAGCAGCAGGATGCCGGCCACGAGGGTGAGGGCGGGCCTGCGGGTGACGAACCCGCCCCAGCCGCGGCCGCGCTCGGCCCGCCGGTCCTTGGTCCGCTGCTCCTCCTCCGAGGAGGTCCCGCCGGACCGGCTGGCGTTGCGGGCCCACGCCCGCGCGGAGATGAGCCGGGTGCCGAGAACGGCGAGCAGGGCCGGGGTGAGGGTCAGGGCCACGAGCACCGAGACGGCGACGGTTCCCGCGGCGGACAGGCCCATGACAGTGAGGAACGGCAGGCCGGGCACGGCGAGCGCTGCCAGCGCCACCACGACGGTGAGCCCGGCGAAGAGCACGGCGTTGCCGGCGGTGCCCGTGGCCCGGCCGACCGACTCCTCGAGTCCCATCCCGTGCAGCAGCTGGGTGCGGTGCCGGTTCACGATGAACAGGGAGTAGTCGATGCCCACGGCCAGGCCCAGCATCAGCGCCAGGACCGGGGAGATGCTGTTCATCTCGATGATCCCGGACAGGGCGAAGGTGATGCCCACCCCGACGCCGACGCCGATCACGGCCATCAGGAGCGGCAGGCCCGCGGCGACGAGCGTACCCAGCATCAGGACAAGGACGAGGGCGGCGACGAGCAGGCCGATGATCTCGGCGTAACCGAAGATCTCGGAGACGTCCTCGACGATGTCCTTGCTGTAGTCAACGGTGACGCCGCCGCCGGCGGCGGCCGCGGCCTCCGCCTGCACGGCTTCGCGCAGCTCCGGGGACACGGCGTTGATGGACTTGTCGAATTGGACGCTGGCGACGGCGGCGGAGCGGTCCTCCGCTACCAGCCGGACGCCCGAGGAGGCCTCGAGGCGGCGTTCGGCCAGTTCGAGCTCGGTGCGGCCCCGCTCGAGTTCGGCGGCGCTGCCCTCAAGCTCGGTCCGGCCGGCGTCGAGGCGCTGCTGCCCCGCGTCCAGCTGGGCCCGGGCGGCCTCCAGGGCAGGACCGGGCAGGGAGGGTGCGCTCTGGTCAAGCTGGTCCCGCTGGGCGTCGAGCTCCTGCTGGCCCTGCTCAAGCCCGGCCCGGCCGGCCTCGAGCTGCTCCTCCCCGGAGGCGAGGTCGGCCCTTCCGCTCTCGAGTTCGGCCCTTCCGCCTTCGAGCTGCTCGGCCACGGCGAAGGGGTCGACGACCGACCTCACGCCGTCGAGGCCGGCGACGCCCGCGAGGGCCTCCCGGACCGCGGACTCCTGGTCCGGAGTGAAGGCCGCGCCGTCATCGGTCCGGAAGACGACCGTCCCGGTGCCGCCGACGGCCTCGGGCAGTTCGCGCCGCAGCTGGTCCGCGACGCGCTGGGACTCGGTGCCGGGGATGGAGAAGTTGTTGGTAAGGGTGCCGGAGAAGAAGACGGCCGAGGCCCCCACGGCCACCATCACCGTCAGCCAGGCGGAGACGACCCACCACCGCCTGCGGTAGGCGAACTTGCCGAGCCGGTAGAGCAGAAATGCCATTGGAAGTGTCCTTGGGTGACGGAGGTGGGTGACGGAGGTGGGGTGGGCGTGTGCGGATCAGGCGGGGTGGGCGTGTGCGGATCAGGCGGGGTGCGCGAAGCCGTCCCGGAGCATTGAGAGCGCCAGCACCATGCGCTCCTCGAGGGCGGCACCGGCGTCCCCGTGCCGGTCGGGGTCGTCGGCGGCCCAGTCGTGCATCGCCGCCTTGGCGCAGGAGAGCACCGAACCGACGAGGGCGCTGACGTAAAGGGGCGACGCGCCGCCCTGCAGGTGGTGGGTGACGGCCTCGATGATCCGGGCTTCCGCCCGTTCCCAGGCGTGAAGCTGGGCCCGCAGCAGCTCCGGACTTCCTGCGGCCATGCGGAAGAGCTCGCCATGCACCGCGAGGTCCTGGACCTTGGCGGTGGCGGCGAGCGCGGCGATCATGGCGTCGAGCAGCGGCTCCCCCGCCGGGCGCCGGGAGAAGCTGGAGATGGCCAGCTCGAGGAAGGACTCCGTGCTGACGTTCAGGGCTTCCTCGGCGCTGTGGAAGTAATTGAAGAAGGTGCGCCGGGACACCCCGGCCCGGGCCGCGATCTGGTCCACCGTGAACGATCCAGCCCCCTTGGTGCGGGCCAGGGTGAGCGCGGCCTCGGCGATCGCCCGGCGGGTGTCGATCTTGTTCTGCTCCCGACGACCGACAGGCTCCGGGGGCTCCGCCGCGTCCTCAACATTCTGCACGCTTCGAGGCTACGCCAAATTTTGCACACTGTGCAAGAAATATTCCGGCGGAGAGGAGGTGCACTGAAGACCCGGCCCGCCGCACCGGTCTAGGCTTGCCGGAAAACCTCACCGAAAGGCGTCGAGATGAAACACCTCTCCCTGGGACAGGACCTGGAGGTCTCGCGGCTGGGCCTCGGCTGCATGGGCATGTCGGCCTTCTACACCGGCAGCGGCACCGACGACGACGCCGCCGTACGCACCCTCCACCACGCGCTCGACCGAGGCATCACCTTGTTCGACACTGCCGAGATCTACGGTCCGTACACGAATGAGGAACTGCTGGGCCGGGCCTTCGCCGACCGGCGGGACCGGGTGGTGATCGCCACCAAGTTCGGTGTCATCCGCCACACCGGTTCGGGCGAGCGGGGCCTGGATGGCAGCCCGGCGAACGTGCGACTGGCGGTCGAGGGGTCGCTGCGGCGCCTCCGCACCGACTACATCGACCTGTACTACCAGCACCGGATGGACCCCGCCGTCCCCGTCGAGGAGACGATGGGCGCCCTGGCCGAACTGGTCGAGCAGGGGAAGATCCGGCATATCGGCCTGTCCGAGGCGGCCCCGGCCACCCTCCGCCGCGCCCACGCCGTGCACCCGGTGACGGCGCTTCAGACCGAATACTCGCTGTGGACCCGCGACCCCGAGCAGGAGATCCTCCCGCTGGTGCGCGAACTCGGCATCGGGTTCGTTCCCTACTCGCCCCTGGGCCGCGGATTCCTCACCGGGACCATCCGCAGCCTGGACCAGCTCGACGAGGCGGACGTCCGGCGCTACAACCCGCGTTTCGCCGGGGACAACCTCGAAGCGAACATCCGGATTGTCGAACAGGTCGACGCCGTGGCGCAGCAGGTCGGAGCGACCCCCGGGCAGGTGGCCCTCGCCTGGCTCCTCGCCCAGGACGGGAACATCGCACCCATTCCCGGCACCCGCAGGATCGAGCACCTCGAGGAGAATATCGCCGCCGAGGCCCTCGAACTCTCGGGTGATCACCTCGCCGCGCTCAGCGCCGTCGCCGCGCCGGTCGGGGACCGGTATGCGGACATGTCGACGGTAAACCGCTGAGCCGCGGCTCAGCGGTTCAGCGGGTCAGCAGTTCACTGTGCCGTTCAGCCCAGCGGCGGGGTCCTCGGCGGCGGCGTGCGGCGCCGGCCCGTGGCCTCGAAGGCGGCGGCGAGCCCCAGAAGGGCGGCGTCGTCGTAGGCCCGGCCGGCGAAGGTAAGGCCGACGGGCATGCCGGTATCGGCCATCGTGCCCATCGGCACGGTCACCGTCGGGATGCCCAGGTGCCTCGGCACCAGGTTGCCATTGGCGACCCAGACCCCGTTGCGCCACCCCAGATCGGCCGAGGCCGGATTGACGTCCATGTCCGCCGGTCCGACGTCGGCGGCCGCGGGGAAGACCACGGCGTCGAGGCCCAGGCGCTCCATCCACTCCTCAAGGTCAACGCGGCGGGTTTCCTCGAGCCCGCGCAGGCCCTCGGCCAGGTGCGGGATCGCAAGGAAAGACTCCACCGGGTGGTCGCGGACGCGGTCCGGGTAGGTGGCGATGTCGTCGTCGAACCCCTCGTAGCGGTCGGGCAGGGCACCCTCGGGGGCCGGGAAGATCGCCGCGCCGTCGACCGCCGCCAGGGTGTCGAGGGCCGGATCGCCGTTGGCCTTCAGGAAGTCATCCCACGCCCACGACGAGAGGTCGGTGATCTCGCGCTCAATGTAGTCGGGGCTGACCAGCCCGCGGGTGGCAAGGGTGGGGGCGCCGGGGCGGTCTCCCTCGTAGTTGGAGACCACCGGGAAGTCGACTTCCACCACCTCGGCGCCGGCCGCCTCGAGGTCGCGGCGTGCGGCCTCCCAGAGGGCGATCACGGAGGGGCGCGTCTCGATGCGCTGTCCGGTGGGCCCGCCGATGCCCGGACTGTCGCCGGTGCCGGCCTCCGGATCGGCGTTGATGTACATGCGGGGCACCCCGAAGCGCCGCCCCTCAAGCGCCGCCCGGGCGCCGTCCGGCCCTGCCGGGACCAGCGCCGGGTAGGACGGCGGTCGCAGGGCCGACACGGGCGGGATCTCCACCCACGGCTGGGCGCGCCAGAAGTCGCCGCGGGTCTCGGCGTCGTCGGCGACGATCACGTCGAGCAGCTCGAGCAGGTCTGCCATGGAGCGGGTGTGCGGAACGACCACGTCCATGGTGGGCACCAGCGGCCAGTTGCCGCGCACCGAGATCACCCCCCGGGAGGGCGTGTAGGCGCACAGGGCGTTGTTTGACGCCGGTGCCCGTCCGCTGGACCAGGTTTCCTCGCCGAGGCCGAAGGCCGCGAAGCTCGCCGCGGTCGCCGTGCCCGAGCCGTTCGAGGATCCAGAGGCGAAGGCCGCGGTGAGGTACTCGGCGTTGTAGGGGCTTTCGGCACGCCCGTAGAGTCCGCGCTGCATGCCGCCGTTGGCCATCGGAGGCATGTTCGTCAGCCCGATCAGGACCGCGCCGGCGCCCCGGAGGCGTTCGACGGTGAAGGCGTCGCGCTGGGCGGTGAGGTGCTCGAAGGCCGGGGAGCCGGCCGCGGCCGTGAGCCCCCTGGCCAGGTAGCTGTCCTTTGCGGTGTACGGGATGCCGTCCAGCGGACCGAGCACAGCGCCGCGGGCCCGCCGTTCGTCGGAGGCACGGGCATCGTCCAGGGCCTGCGGATTGGACACCACCACCGCATTCAGCCGGGGGCCGCCCCGGTCGTACGCCTCGATCCGCGCGAGATAGGCCCTGGTGAGGTCCTCGCTGCTCGTCTCCCCGGATTCCAGGGCGGCGCGCAGCTGCGCAATGGAGGCCTCGACGACGTCGAACCGGGCCATCAGGCGTTCCCTCCGCCCAGTGCCGGCTGCTGTTGGGTGATGCAGTGAATGCCTCCGCCGCGGGCCAGGATCGGCCGGGCGTCAACGGTCACCACCCGCCGTCCGGGGTAGGCCTCCGCCAGGATCTCCGCGGCCAGCGCGTCGGCCCGTTCTTCCCCGTAGCCGCAGGCGATCACGCCGCCGTTGACCACAAGATGGTTGACGTAGCTCCAGTCCACGAACCCTTCGCTGTCGCGCAGCGTGGCCGGTGCCGGCAGTGGGAGGATCTCGAAGGGCTTGCCTGCGGCGTCCGTCTGGGTCTCAAAAAAGGCCGAAAGGGTGCGGCTGACCCCGAAGTCGGGGTGCCCGGGGTCGGACTGGAGGTGAAGCAGGACCCTACCGGGCGAGGGCAGGGTGGCAACCATGTCGATATGGCCGCGGGTGCCCAGGTCCTCGTAGTCGCGGGTCAGGCCGCGGGGCACCCAGATGGTCTTCGTGGCGCCGATGGTGCGTGCCAGCTCCGCCTCCACGCGCGCCTTGTCCGCGTAGGGGTTCCGGCCCGGGTCCAGCTGGACCGTCTCGGTGACGAGGACCGTCCCTGCGCCGTCGACGTGGATCGCCCCGCCCTCGTTGACAAGCATCGAGCTGATGAGCTCGGCACCGCTCTGCGCGGCGAGTACGCGGGCCATCTCCGCGCTCTTCTCCCATTCGGACCAGGCGGGGGCGCCCCAGCCGTTGAAGGTCCAGTCCACCGCGCCGAGCACGCCGGGGCGCTCGTCGTCGAGCACGAAGGTCGGCCCGACGTCGCGCATCCAGAACTCGTCGAGGGGAACCTCGTGGAGCTCGATGCCGCTGCCGAGCAGGTTCCGGGCGCGCACCATTTCGCTGGGGTCGACCGCCATGGTGACCGGTTCGAACTCGGCGACCGCGTGCGCGACGGCGGTCCACGCCGCGTAGGCTTCGGCCGCCGACGCGGCGTCCGCACCAAGGGTCAGCCCCGCCCGGGGGAACGCCATCCAGGTGCGGTCGTGGGGTGCGGTCTCGGCCGGCATCCTCCAGGCCATTTGCGGCTCCTTACTCCCGTGCGGC
Organism: uncultured Arthrobacter sp.; assembly: GCF_902805515.1. Classification (GTDB taxonomy): domain Bacteria; phylum Actinomycetota; class Actinomycetes; order Actinomycetales; family Micrococcaceae; genus Arthrobacter_D. Next base: position 24,196 of record NZ_CADCTE010000145.1, read on the forward strand.
CGTCCGGCGCCGGGGCCGGAGGGCCCTCGGCGGTTCTGCGGCGGAACTGCACGTCCTGTTATTGATCAAGTGATCAATAGAGTTGAAAACTACTTTAGACTGGAGCGTGATGTCAAGCACTCCCCCGAGGCGCGCGGTCCGGAAAGCACCGTCCGAGCGCGCCGCCGAAATCGCCGAAGCCGCCCGGGAACTGGCCCTGGAGCGGGGCCTTGCCGCGATCACGCTGCGCAGTGTGGCGGCGCGGGTCGGCGTGGCCTCCGGCCTCGTCGCGCACTACCAGCCCAACGTCGACGCGCTCGTGGCGGACACCTTCGCCACCATCGTCGCGGCCGAAACGGCGGAGGTCGCCGCCCTGCTGGCCCGGCTCCCGGACCCGGCGCAGCGGCTCGCCCTGCTCCTGGACACGCTGCTGGACGGGGCGCGCCTCGACGTGACCGCGGTCTGGGTTGAGGCCTGGACCCTCGGCCGCCGGAACGAGGCACTCGCCGCCAGCGTGCGCGTCCAGATGGACGCCTGGCAGGCGGTGCTGCAGGACGTCGTCGAGGCGGGAATCGCGGCGGGGCAGTTCGAGACCCCGGACGCGGCGTCCGTCGCCTGGCAGATCCTGGGCATGATCGACGGCCTGAACGCCCAGGCGCTGGTGCGCTGGGACGGGGTCAACGACCGCGGCGTGCACCTGGCCCGCGCTGTCGAGGGCATGGTGGGGGCGGCGCGCGGCGCGCTGGTCCCCGGCGGACTCCCGCAGGCCTGACCCTGCGGGCAGTGGCCGGCCCGCGCCCGGCGGCGCAGCCAGCGGAACCGGTGTCAGTGCTGGCCGGGTGCGGCGGAGTCGGCCAGCGGGGACGGCAGGGAGTCCTCCGGAAGGCTGCGGAGGATGTCCTCGACGCGTTGTTTGGCGTCGCCGAAGAGCATTGAGGTGTTGTCGCGGAAGAACAGGGGGTTCTGCACGCCGGCGTAGCCTGCTGCCATTGAACGCTTGAAGACGACGACGTTGTCCGCTTCCCAGACGCGCAGCACGGGCATGCCCGCGATGGGGCTGCCGGGGTCCTCGGCCGCGGCGGGGTTCACGGTGTCGTTGGCCCCGATCACGAGGACCACCGAGGTCCCGTCGAAGTCGTCGTTGATCTCGTCCATCTCCAGGACGATGTCGTAGGGGACCCGGGCCTCGGCGAGCAGGACGTTCATGTGCCCGGGCAGACGTCCGGCGACCGGGTGGATGCCGAATCGAACGTTCACCCCGCGGGCGCGCAGTTGATGGGCCAGTTCGGCCACCGGGTACTGGGCCTGCGCCACTGCCATGCCGTATCCGGGGGTGATCACCACACTCGAGGCGTCGAGGAGCAGCTCGGCGGTCTGCCGGGCCGTGATTTCGCGGTACTCACCCTGCTCGGCATCCGTCGTCGACGGTGGAGCGATGCCGAACCCGCCGGCGATCACGGAGATGAACGAGCGGTTCATCGCCCGGCACATGATGTAGGAAAGGTAGGCGCCGGAGGATCCGACCAGGGCGCCGGTGATGATGAGCAGGTCGTTGTTGAGCAGGAACCCCGCCGCGGCCGCGGCCCAGCCGGAGTAGCTGTTGAGCATCGAGACGACGACGGGCATGTCCCCGCCCCCGATGGACGCCACGAGGTGCCAGCCCAGTCCGAAGGCGAGCACGGTGACGGCGATGAGCAGCTCCAGCCGGGAGTCGTTGACGTACCAGACGGTCAGGGCGACGAATGCGGCGAGGGCACCGAGGTTGATGGCGTTCTTCCCCGGCAGCATCAGCGGGGCTGACTTCATCCGGGCGGAGAGTTTGAGGAACGCGACGATCGACCCGGTGAACGTCACCGCCCCGATGAACACGCCGATGAACACCTCGGCATGGTGAACCGCCATCAGGTCCCCGGCCAGGGCAGGGGCCTGGAGGTGCCCGTTCCAGCCGACCAGGACCGCGGCAAGGCCGACGAAGCTGTGGAGCAGGGCGATGAGTTCGGGCATGCCGGTCATTTCCACGACACGGGCGCGCCAGAGCCCGATCCCCCCGCCGACCAGGACGGCGGCGGCGAGCAGGACCAGGCCGGTGGAGCCCCGCGCCGTGCCCAGGACGCCCTCCAGGGTCAGCCAGATGGTGGCCGCCAGCGCGAGCGCCATGCCGGCGATGCCGTACAGGACGCCTGCCCGGGCCTTCTCGTGCCTGCTCAGGCCGGCAAGGCTGAGGATGAACAGCAGGGCCGCGACGATGTAGGCCGCACCGGCAACGGACTCTGCGGTGAACGGCCCGGCAACGGTATTCGACACGTCTCCACTCCTCGATAGTGCTGTTGCGGTGCCCGGGGTCATGGCCGTGACCGATCGCCGCGGGCGAACATTCCGAGCATGCGCCGGGTGACGGCGAACCCGCCGAAGATGTTGATGCTCGCCAGCAGGACCGCTGCGGCGGCAAGGACCTGCACCAGTGGGTCGCTCGAGGTGATCTGAAGCAGCGCCCCTAGAACGATGATTCCCGAGATGGCGTTGGTGACCGACATCAGCGGTGTGTGCAGGGCGTGGTGGACCTTCCCGATCACGTAGAAGCCCACCACGACCGAGAGCATCAGCACCGTGAAGTGCTGCGGCAGCGGCGCCGGTGCCACGGCGTTGACCAGGAACAGCGCCGCGATGCCGGCAGCGAGAAGGCCGGCCTTGCCGGCAGCGCTGAACCCCGGCTTCGCTGCGGTGGTTGCGGCAGCTGGCCCCTCCGCGCGGGCGGCCGGGGCCGCGGAAACCTGGACCGGTGGCGGCGGCCAGGTCCTCTCCCCGTTCCGCACCACCGTGACCGAGCGCTGCACCACGTCGTCGAAGTCGATCCTCAGCTGCCCGTCCTTGTCCTTGGTCAGGAGCCGCAGCAGATTCAGAAGGTTCGTCCCGTACAGCTGGGAGGCCTGCGCCGGCAGGCGGGCCGGAAGATCGGTGTAGCCCAGGATCACCACGCCGTTGTCCGTGACCACCCGTTCCCCGGCGACCGAGCCCTCGACGTTCCCGCCCTGCCCGGCCGCCATGTCGACGATCACGCTGCCCGGACGCATGCCCGCCACATCCGCCGCCGTGAGCAGCCTCGGCGCGGGACGTCCGGGGATGAGCGCGGTGGTGATGATGATGTCGACGTCGCGGGCCTGCTCGGTGTAGATCTCGGCCGCCCGGGCGTTGTAGGCCTCGCTGGTGGCCCTGGCGTACCCGTCGGAGGACGTCATTTCCTCGCCGACCTCGACCGGGAGGTAGGTTCCGCCGATGGACTTCACCTGGTCGGCAACCTCGGGCCGCGGGTCCGTTGCGCGCACGATCGCGCCGAGGCTGCTTGCGGCCCCGATCGCGGAGAGGCCGGCCACGCCGGCCCCCGCCACCAGGACCTTGGCCGGCGGCACCTTTCCCGCCGCGGTCACCTGCCCGGTGAAGAACCGGCCGAACTCATGCGCGGCCTCGATGACCGCCCGGTAGCCGGCGATGTTCGCCATCGAGCTGAGGACATCCATCGACTGCGCCCGGGAGATCCGCGGCACCGCATCCAGGGCGAGCGCGGTGATCGGGCGCGCCGCCAGGGCCTCGACCAGATCCGGGCGCAGGCCCGGACTCAGCATGCCGATCAGCGTCGCGCCCTCGGCCAGCCGGTCGACCTCGTCCGCGGTGGGCGGGTTGACCTTCAACACCACGTCGCTGCCCCACGCCTCGGTGGCGCCCCCGATGACGGCGCCGGCGGCGGTGTAGGCGTCATCGCGGAACGAGGCGGACTCCCCCGCGCCCTTCTCGACCACGACGTCGTAGCCAAGGTCCAACAGCTGCCTCACCGTGGCAGGCGTTGCCGCCACCCGCGTCTCCTGGCCCATTTCGGCCACGATGCCAATACGTGTCACGTCTCTCCTCGTGCAGTGTTGAGGGAAGTGTAAGTCCGGAGACCGGTTTGGTGGCGGATTCCGGACGAACAACCGGCGGTCGGAATCAGCGGGGCAGGTTTAGCGGGCAGGACCGGCGGCGGAACCAGCCGCGGGCGGCACCCGCCGCGGACCGGCCGGACAGGCAACCGACGGGAGCCCCGGCCATGCCGGAGACTCCCGTCGGTTGCCCTGCTGTCCGGGGCCGTGCCCTAGGGCATCAGCCTCGACCGGATGAGGAACCGCTTGCCCTCGGGGGCCTCCACCGAGAAGCCGCTCCCCCGCCCCGGCACCACATCCACGGTGAGGTGGGTGTGCTTCCAGTACTCGAACTGCTCCCGGGACATCCAGAAACCGATCGGCTTCCCGCCCTCACCGGAGGCACCGCCGTCGTCCCCTGCGGAACTGCCGTCGTCCCCGGCGGAGATGTCGAGGACGCCGAGCAGGATGTCCGCCTCGGCCGTCAGGAACTCCCCCTCCGGATAGCACATCGGCGAGGAGCCGTCGCAGCAGCCCCCGGACTGGTGGAACATCAGCGGCCCGTGAAGGTCCCAGAGCTTGCGCAGCAGCTCGGTGGCCTCCGGGGTGAGGGCGACCCGGGAGAAGTCCTCCCCCGGGATCACCACCGACGCTTCGAGTGTCACGGCGCGTTCCTAGAAGAACCCGAGCTTGTTCTCGGAGTAGCTGACCAGCAGGTTCTTGGTCTGCTGGTAGTGGTCGAGCATCATGGCGTGGTTCTCGCGGCCGATCCCGGAGGACTTGTAGCCGCCGAAGGCCGCCCCGGCCGGGTAGGCGTGGTAGTTGTTGACCCACACCCGGCCCGCCTGGATCTCCCGGCCCGCACGGTAGGCCACATTGCCGTTGCGCGACCAGACGCCGGCGCCGAGCCCGTAAAGGGTGTCATTGGCGATCTCCATGGCTTCGGCGTAGTCGTTGAACCGGGTCACCGAGACCACGGGGCCGAAGATCTCCTCCTGGAACACCCGCATCGAGTTGGTGCCCTCGAAGATGGTGGGCTTGACGTAGAAGCCGTCGGCGAGGTCGCCGTCGAGCATCAGGCGCTCGCCGCCGATCAGGACCTTGGCGCCCTCCTGGGCCCCGATGTCGAAGTAGGAAAGGATTTTCTCCAGCTGGTCGTTGGAGGCCTGCGCGCCGACCTGGGTGTCGGTGTCGAGCGGGTTGCCCTGCACCATCTTCTCCACCCGGGCCACCGCGTCGGACATGAAGGAGTCGTAAATCGAACCCTGGACCAGCGCCCGCGAGGGGCAGGTGCAGACCTCGCCCTGGTTGAACGCGAACAGGGCGAAACCTTCGAGCGCCTTGTCGTAGAAGGAGTCGTTCTTCTCGGCGATGTCGGAGAAGAAGATGTTGGGGCTCTTCCCGCCCAGTTCGAGGGTGACCGGGATGAGGTTCTGGCTGGCGTACTGGCTGATCAGCCGGCCCGTGGTGGTCTCGCCGGTGAAGGCAATCTTGCGGATGCGCTTGGAGGAGGCCAGCGGCTTGCCGGCCTCGACGCCGAAACCGTTGACGACGTTGACCACACCCGAGGGCAGGATGTCGCTGATCAGCTCCATGAGCACGAGGATCGACGCCGGCGTCTGCTCGGCCGGCTTGATTACGACGGCGTTGCCGGCGGCGAGTGCGGGGGCCAGCTTCCAGACCGCCATGAGGATCGGGAAGTTCCAGGGGATGATCTGGCCGACGACGCCGAGCGGCTCGTGGAAGTGGTAGGCCGTGGTGTCGTCGTCGAGCTGGGAGATCCCGCCCTCCTGGGCGCGGACGGCGCTGGCGAAGTAGCGGAAGTGGTCGGCCGCGAGCGGCAGGTCGGCGGCGAGGGTCTCGCGGACGGGCTTGCCGTTGTCCCAGGTCTCGGCGACGGCGAGCATCTCGAGGTTCTCCTCGATGCGGTCGGCGATCCGGTTCAGGACCAGCGCCCGGTCCGCGACCGAGGTCTTCCCCCACGCCGGTGCCGCCTTGTGGGCCGCGTCCAGGGCGAGGTCGATGTCCTCGGCCGTGCTGCGGGCAACCTCGCAGAAGACCTTCCCGTTGACCGGGGACACGTTCTCGAAGTACTGGCCCTTGATCGGGGCAGCCCATTCACCGCCGATCCAGTTTTCGTACCGGGGCTTGAAACTGACCTTGGATCCGTCCTGGCCAGGCTGGGCGTAAACAGTCATTGTGTAACTCCTTGGGCGTTGGAAACTCCGGTGGACGCCTTCGTCCACGCCCCGAGCCTAGGACGTGGCAGGTTGCACCGACGTTGCACCGCCCGCGACAGGGACCGCCACACGGCCCGCGCGAGCCAAGGAACGGCCGGCGCACGGGCGGGTGGCCGCCGGGCGTCAGCGGTGCCAGTCGCTGCCCAGTTCCCGCTCGAGACGTTCGATGTGGGCCACGACCGCCGACCGGCGGGGGGAGCGTGCCGGAAGCACCTTCAGGGCCGTCATCCAGGCGTCGGCGTCGTACTCGGCCTCGGGCAGCTGAAGGTACTGCAGCAGGGCCTCGGCTCCGCCGTCGTTGAGGACCGCGTCCCGCAGCAGGAAGCTGATCTCCCCGCGCAGGCGGGTGATCGCCGGGGCCTGGGAGCGCGGGAGCACCTGGCCCTTGTAGATCCCCAGGGCCAGGCGGTGGGAGCCCCGGTGCAGATGGTTCAGTACCTGCACCGCATCGAGGATGAGTTCCTGCGGCAGCCGGTACGGCCGCGACGCCGGCATCAGGGCGCCCCCGTGCTGGCCGAGGGCCTTGCGCAGGCGCAGCATCTCCGCGCGGACCGTGGTAACCGAGGCGTGCTCCGGGTAGGCCATCACGGCGAGCTGTTCGGCGCTGAGGCCTTCGGGGTGCATGGCGAGCAGGGCGAGGAGTTCGGCGTGGCGCAGCGTCAGTTCGCTCGCCCGGCCCCCGGCGTGGAGCAGCCCGTAGTCGGTGCCGAGGATCTGCAGGCTGCTGCGGTACAGCGACTGCGGGGCGCCCCGGTCGGCGGGCCGGCGGGAGGGGGAGAGCCTGCTGCGCAGCCGCTGGATGGTCAGTTGGGCCTCGGCGGCGGCCACGCTTGCCTGAACGAGGGAGAGGGTGTGCCCGGCGACGGCGTCGGAGGCTCCGGTGATGTCGACGACGCCGAGGACGGTGCCGGAATCGGGGTCATGCAGCGGCACCGCGGTGCAGCTCCACGGATGGGCCTGCGGGCTGAAGTGTTCGGCGCCGGCGATCTGCACGCTGCTGTCAAGGGCCAGGGCGGTTCCGGGTGCGCTGGTGCCGACGGTGGCCTCGGACCAGTCGGCCCCCTCCATGAACATCATGCCCTCGGCCCTGCGCAGCGAGGCCCGGTCGCCGTGAACCCACAGGAGCCTGCCGTGCTCATCCCCGACGGCGACCAGCAGGCCGCTGTCCCGGCTGGGCTGGATGAGGAGCCGGTCGATCACCGGCATCACGGCTGCCAGCGGGTGGCTCTCACGGTAGGCCACCAGCTCGTCCGGGGTGTAGGACAGCCGGGCTCCGGCCCGCTCCGGGCCGTTCAGGTGCCCCAGGGAGCGCAGCCACGAGTCGTGGACCACCCGCCGGAGGCTGCCTTCGGGCGGATCACCCCGGCCGAGCGCGCTGTGCGCGTCGACAGCGCGCTGCTGAACCTCTCGGGATGTAAGGTCCCCCGAGGAGGTCGGTCGGAACGGCGACATCGGCACTCCACATCATGAATTCCGCCGCACAGGGGGCGGAACTCACAGTGTAACCGAGGTCACTCCCCGCGCGATATGGCGATCATGTGCTCGCGGGGGACGAGTTTCACCCGTTCCCGGACGAGGTCGCCGTTGCCCGTCTCGTTGACGAAGTTGGCTCCGAGTTTCAGCTCGTGGGCGTCCAGGCGCAGCCATCCTTCCCAGGTGGTGTACTGGACGCCGCGGGACTCGAGCAGGTTGATAATGGCGTCCTCCGAGGGGTCCTCGGCCGCCGGCAGGTTGAGCCGGTCCTCCAGCAGGAAGCCGATGGTCTCCAGGGCGTCGCCCTTGGTGTGGCCGATGAGCCCGACGGGGCCGCGCTTGATCCACCCGGTGGCGTAGATGCCCGGGACGGGGTTGCCCTCCTGGTCGATGACTCGTCCACCCTCGTTGGGGATCACGCCGCGCCGTGAATCGAAGCCGACCTCCGGCAGTTCCGAGCCGAAGTAGCCAACGGCCCGGTAGACGGCCTGCACCGGGTAGTCGATGAAGGTTCCGGTGCCGCGGACGGTGCCCTCGCCGGTGAGCTCGGTGCGCTCGAACCGGATGCCGGCCACCCTGCCCGGGGTCTCCGGCGAATCGTAGATCTCCACCGGGGTGTGAAGGAAGTGCAGGTGCAGCCGGCGGGAGGCGCCGGTGGGTTCGTCCTCGACCAGCCAGTTCGTGAGGGTCTTGACCATGGTCTTGGTCTGGTTGTTCGTCGCGATCTGCTTCTCGGAGGCCTCGTCAAAGTCGAAATCCTCGGGGTAGAGGACGATATCGACGTCGCGCGAGTGGGACAGCTCCCGCAGCTCGAGCGGAGTGAACTTGACCTGCGCCGGGCCCCGCCGCCCGAAGACGTGGACGTCGGTCACGGGCGAACGCCGAAGGCCCTCGTAGACGTTGTCGGGAATTTCGGTGGTCAGCAGGTCGTCTGCGTGCTTGGAGAGCATGCGGGCGACGTCAAGGGCGACATTGCCGTTGCCGATGACGGCGACCTCCCGCGCCTCGAGGGGCCAGTCGCGGCTGACGTCGGGATGCCCGTCGTACCAGGAGACGAAGTCCGCGCCGCCGAACGAACCCTCGAGGTCGATCCCGGGGATGTTGAGGTCGGCGTCCTTGACCGCGCCGGTGGCGAAGATCACGGCGTCGTAGAAGCGGCGGAAGTCCGAAAGCGTGAGGTCGCGGCCG
>NZ_CADCTE010000146.1 GCF_902805515.1 uncultured Arthrobacter sp.
AGACCCGCAAGAAACGGGCCCTGCCAAGAAGTCTGACGCGCGACACCGCTGGTCAGGATGCTGAGGTCGAGGTCGAGGTCGATGTTGATCCCACGACGGCGTAACCGATCCGAGTCCGGTAGCGATGTGTTGTGTGCGAGCTACTTCGCCCCGTCGCCCATCACTCGAGGAGCAGCAGTGTTCGAAGGATTCAGCAGGGCGTTCATCCGCGAGACGATCAATCGGAGCGCCGAGAACGGCGTCGACCGTCGCCGGTTCCTGCGCGCCGCTGGCCTGACCACGGTCGGCGTCGCCGGCGCCGGTGTGCTCGGCAACGGGCTCGCGTACGCGCAGGAGGACGACGAGCAGGGCCCGAGCGACGCCGCAGTGCTCAACTTCGCACTGAACCTCGAGTACCTGGAGGCCGAGTTCTACCTGCGAGCCGCCACCGGGGAGGGGCTCTCCGACGGGCAGGTCGACGGCGCGGGGACCCTCGGCGGGGTGTCCGGCGGCCGCCAGGTCGACTTCGAGACCCGGCAGGTCCGCCAGTACGCCGACGAGATCGCGAACGACGAGCGCGCGCACGTCGACTTCCTGCGCGCAGCGCTCGGCGACGCGAAGGTCGCCCGACCCGCCATCGACCTGGACGAGGCGTTCACTGCCGCGGCCCGCGCCGCCGGGCTGGTCAGAGGCGACGAGCGCTTCGACGCTTTCGCGAACGAGAACAACTTCCTGCTCGGGGCGTTCGTGTTCGAGGACGTGGGCGTCACCGCCTACAAGGGCGCCGCCCCGCTGATCGCGAACAAGACCTTCCTCGAGGCGGCGGCCGGCATCCTCGCGGTCGAGGCCTACCACGCCGGGCTCATCCGCACGGTCCTGCTGGCCAAGGGCCTGGCCAAGGAGGCCGGTCGGATCTCCGACGCCCGTGACAGCCTCGACGGTCCCGCGGACCTCGATCAGGGCATCAAGGTGCGCGGCAAGGCCAACATCGTGCCCACCGACGACAACGGCATCGCCTTCAGCCGCACACCCGGCCAGGTGCTCAACATCGTCTACCTCAACCCCGCTGCGGTCACCGAGGGGGGCTTCTTCCCCGATGGTGTGAACGGCGAGGTGAACACCAGCGACAGCAACGACTGATCGAGAGGATCGGACCCGCACAGCGGTCGTCCCCCAGCCAGGGCAACCGCGATCGCCGGAGAGCCATCTCGGCTGAGCTGGTCAACGAGGGCTGGTCGGTCCCGTAAGGGGCAGGACCTCCCGGGCGCCATTCGGGATCGCGGTGCTGGGTTGATCCGTCTTCCCCTGGTCGAACCGTTCGGCGGCGGTACCCGAAAGACGAGTGCACGACATCACAGGCCGTCATCCGGGAGTCCGTCGAGCATCCGAAGGGCCGATCCTTGAACAAGGGCAGACGAGCGGCGCGGTGGATCGGCGTGGGCGGCGTGCTCGCGGCACTGGTGGTGGTGGGCCTGGTCATTCCGGGCCTGGTGAACCAGTCGGCGCAGACGGCAGGCACGGCGCCGATAGCAGCCGGTTCGCGGGAGGCGCCGAGCTTCGAGCTGGTGCAGCGACTGCGCGAGGAGTTCGCTGCGCAGGCGGCAGCGAACGACGACTTCCCGTTCGATCCCGCGCTGGCCTCGCTCGTCGCGACCTCGCCGCAGGAGTACACCCCACTGGGGCGGATCGCGGTCCCGGATGTGGGTCTCGACGTCGTCTACGCCGCGGGTGTGCACCCCTCGGTGCTGGAGCAGGGGCCCGGGCACTGGCCGGGCACGGTCGCGCCCGGACAGTTCGGCAACGCGGTGCTCTCAGGACACCGCACCACCTTCACCCGTCCGTTCGGCGACCTCGACACGTTGGCGCCCGGAGCTGCGGTGACCATCACCACGGTCGAGGGCTCCCCGGTCACCTACCGCGTCACCGAGACGCTGATCGTGCCCGAGGCCGAGTACCGCGATGTCGTCCTCGCGCCACCGGCCGACCCCGGGGCCCGGCAGCTCACCTTGTTCGCCTGCCACCCGAAGGGTGACAGGACACAACGCATCGTCGTCCGCGCCACGGCCTGATCACACCAGGCACGCCGGCGAAGCGCCTACCGGAGGAGATCGACATGAGCCATGACAAGAGGGTGGAACGGTCGAGGAGGCTGTTCGGCGGGTCTGCAGTGATGTCGTTCCGCGAGGAGAGCGACCGGCGCCGGTTCCTCAAGGGAGCTGCCCTGGTCGGCGTCGGCGCCACGTTCGTCGCCGTCACCCGGGGCGATCCGCGGGCGTTCGCCCAGGGATCGGCCGGGGACCTGGAGATCCTCAACTACGCGCTGACCCTGGAGTACCTCGAGGCCG
>NZ_CADCTE010000147.1 GCF_902805515.1 uncultured Arthrobacter sp.
AACCCTGTGGAACGAGGTGAAGGACCGGCTGGGCCGGCCCGGTTCCGGGCTGTCCGGCGGGCAGCAGCAGCGGCTCTGCATCGCCCGGGCGATCGCCGTCTCCCCGCAGGTCATCCTGATGGACGAGCCGTGCTCGGCGCTGGACCCCATTTCGACGCTCGCCATCGAGGACCTGATCAACGAACTCAAGAACGAGTACACGGTGGTCATCGTCACCCACAACATGCAGCAGGCTGCGCGTGTCTCGGACAAGACCGCGTTCTTCAACATCGCAGGCACCGGCAAGCCCGGCAAGCTCATCGAGTACGGCGACACCGCCACCATCTTCAGCAAGCCCGCAGTCAAGGCCACCGAGGATTACGTCTCCGGCCGTTTCGGATAACCCGGGCAACCGGCCAGCTGCGGCCCCGCCGTCCCCGCCCGTCTGGCGGCCGACGGCGGGGCCGTTGCGCTTTAACGGCCGGTTCCGCGCGGACCCGCGGTCCCGGCGGTCCCCGGAAGGGCCTAGAGCAGTGGGCTGAGAGCCAGGAAGAAGACGGCGCCGAGCACCGCGGCCACCACAGCCGTGGCGAGCCAGACAGCGAAGATTTTCAGCAGCTCGGTCCCGTGCACCGAGGAGAACCGCTGGTTGGCCCCCGCACCGACAATGGCGGAGGTCATCGTGTGGGTGCTCGACAACGGAACCTGCAGGGAGATCGCGCCGACGAACAGCATCGCCGTGCTCACGCCCTGGGCGCTCATTCCGCGCAGCGGATCGATGCGGACGAGCCGGTTCGCCAGGGTGTGGGTGATGCGCCAGCCGCCGAAGAGCGAGCCGCAGGCGAGAAGCACGGCGGCGAACAGCTGAACCCACAACGGCATCGAGGTGCCCGTCGAAGCGCCGGCCGCGACGAGTGCGAGAAGGATGACGGCCATGGTGCGCTGGCCGTCCTGCAGGCCGTGCCCGAGCGCGAAGGCGCCGGCGAGCACCGACTGGGCCATCCGGTTTCCCTGGTTCACCTTCCGGGGAGAGTTGTGGCGCAGCAGCCAGGTCGCGGCGAACACGGTGAGGTAGGCCAGCAGGTACGCCACCAGCGGGGAGAGCAGCAGCGGCAGGACGATCTGGAGGAAAAAGACCCGCTCAGAGCCGGCGACGTTGTCCCCTCCCAGCAGGCCCGAGGCCCCGCCGGCGCCGATGAGACCACCGATCAGCGCGTGGGTCGACGACGAGGGCTTGCCCCGGTACCAGGTGAAAAGTCCCCAGGACCCGGCGCCGAGGAGGCCCGCCAGCAGGATGCCAAGGCCGGTGGAACCCGGCGGCAGGCGGAGCCCGGCGTCGGTGAGGAACAGGGCAAGCGAGGTGCTCAGCAGGGCGCCGGTGAGGTTGAACACCGCCGCGAGGAACACCGATACCGTCGGCGTCAGGGCACGGGTGCGCACCGCCGTCGCCACCGAGTTTGAGACGTCATGGAAGCCGTTGAGGAAAGCGAAGCCGCCGGCGCAGCCGATCACTGCGGCCAGGAGCACAGGCTCCACCTAGGATTCCTTGACCAGGATGCTGCCCACGTGGGTTGCGACCTTGCGGATGTCCTTTGTGACGTCGACGAGCTGGTTGGCGACGTCGCGGTGCCGTGCATAGGCCAACGGCTTGTGTTCCCTCAACAGTTCCGCGCACCAGCTCCGGTGGGTCCGCTCTGCGCGGCGGGCGAGGCGGAGGATCTCGATCCAGTATTCCTCGAGCTCATCCATCGAATCGAGGCGCTGCATGGCGGTGGCTGTCAGTTCGGCCTGCCGGTTGATCACCTCGAGCTGCTCGGCGGCCCGGGGGCTTAACCGGTTCAGTTTGTACAGGGCGATCAGCTCCGCAGCGCCGTCCAGCTTCTCGATGGCCTCATTGAGAAGGCGCGACAACGTGTAGAGGTCCTCCCGCGGCAGGGGGTTCACGAAGGACGTGCGCATCGAGGTCAGCAGCGCGAAGTGGAGGTCCGTGGAGACGGCCTCGTGCTGGTGGAGTTCCTCGGCGAGGTGGTCGTATTCCTCGGTCGAGGCTCCGAGCACTGCGGACATGGTGCCCACGCCCAAAATCAGCTGACGGGCCATGCGTGACAGGAGTTCGAGGCCTGCATTTTCCTGAGGGAAGAGGCGTAACTTCACTAATGCTTCCTGGTCTCAGGCACGGACGGCCGGATCGATGGGGTGGGGGTGCACGGCAACTGGGCACGTTAATGGCGTCGAACCGGGAGCGCCTCTCGGCGGAAGGCCGCTCGAAGCGGCTGAGTGTTGAAGCCCGGGGGTTCCACGGTCCGACGCCACTTTCAGTTTTCTCCTCAGCCGGGCCTGTGTCAACATTGCGTCCCGGCAGCGCCTAGTCAAGCTCCCCGCGGCGCCATGCTGCGGCCGCGTATTCAAGGTCCTCGGCCGTCTTTATCAGCTGATGTGAGTTCCGTGTGAGTTTCGACGCATGGGCGCCGTTTGAATGCTGCGCCTGTTCCGCGTGGTTCACCTGGCCCAGCGCAACGACCCTGCAGAAAGCGGCGAAGCGTTCGAGGGCGACGTCGAAGTCCCCCTGAAAGGCGCCGGAGAGGATCATGTCGGCCATATCGGACATCTCCGTTGCGCCGGGAGGCTCCGCCACTCCTGCGACGACGTTCGAAACCTGGGCGACCTCCTTGCCGGAGCTGAAGTAGGAGGCAATACGCTCGGGATCCTTCTGCGTGGCAGCGCGCAGGGCGTAGAGGCGCCACAGTGCGCCCGGGAGGGACCGGGCCGGACTTTCGGCCCACATTTCCGCCACCGCCTCGAGGCCCTGCCGGTCGGCAAGTTCAACAAGCCGCCGTGTCACCTCCGGATCGTCGGCCTCCCTGCCGTGGTGCACAAGGGCGTGAGCTGCCATATGCGCGGCCTCGGAGACCCGCGCCGGGTCGACTCCGCCGGCGAAGATCTCAAAATCAGCCGGAGCGAAGGGCTTGGGCTTGTGCGGCCGCGGGCTCTTGTTCGTGTAGTCGCCGTCCATGCAATGAGGATACTCCTGCCGCCGGAGCGCTCCGAAGGGGTGCCGGCAGTACCGTTCAACGGGCCGGCCGTGCATACGATAAAGTTAAAAAATCGTTCAGGCGCGGTAATGCCGCCTGCGCGGAACGGGCCTTTAGCTCAGTTGGTAGAGCATCGGACTTTTAATCCGTGGGTCGTGGGTTCGAGCCCCACAGGGCCCACTCCTCCGGGAGTGCTGACAACCCCGCCCGGCACCGCGCCGGGCGGGGTTTTCTGCGTCCGGCGCGGTGCCGGATGCGGGGGGATTGACTACGGCCCGTGGTGCGTCTGCAATGGAGGGACAACCGCCCGACGGGCCAAGGGCCCGGACGGCATCTGCGAAAGTAGTCCGATGCCCGACGCCACCGCACTGATCGTTGCCGCCGCTGCCATAGCGGCGCTGGCCGGCTGCGCCGCCTGGCGCATCGATGCCGCCCTCAAGCGCAGGGCGGATGCCGATACCCTTTTCTGGCTCGTCTTCGCCTCACTGCTGGCCCTGGTCGCCGGATGCCTAGCGGCGGTCCCGGCGGGTGCCGGGGGCGCCGCCGCTGCGGCTGCGGTCGTCGCAACCACCGCAGGGACCGGCTGGGTCGGGCTGAGGGAGCAGCGGCGGGCCGGGACCCGGAGGGCGGCCGCCGCCTCCGGGCGGCTGCGCTCCCTCGAGGCCCGGCACGACGCCGTGCTGCGCCGCTGGGCGGCCTACGAACTCGACCCGGCACTGGCCCTTGACTACCCGGCAATGAGCGACACCCGCGGGCCCGAGTCGCGCCGGGTGCTTGCCGCCATGCGCGAAGCCCTGCACCGGCGCCGGGCCCTCGATCCGAAGCCGGCAGCAGGGCAGGAGTCCGGGACGGGTTCCCTCCTGGCCGACTACGCCGCGTCGGTCCTGGCGCTGGAGCGGGCCCTGGGTGCGGCGGAGGCGGCGGCAGGTGTCGAACCGTCGCAGGGACCCGCGCGGCTGCCCAAGGAGCCTCCGCGGCGACGCGTGGGCCCCCCGCGGGCGCCGTCACCGGAGGCGTAACGGCCGACACCGGGGGGTGAGTTTGATGACGCCGGGCGCATTCCCGGCGCGACCGTCCCCGGGAAATTTCGCCCGCGCCGGCGCCCGAGGGGGGAACTCCGGGTGCCGTTTCCGGAAGCTCCAGGTCGAAATCGTTATCGTCAAGGCGGTGCCGCCCCGGCTGCCGCCCGGTAGGGTTTGATACCGGACAGGGATGATACGGAAGGGACTTATGCGCTTCTTGAGACGGTGCTTGACTGCGCTGACGGCTGCCGCAATGGTCGCAGCCGGTGGTATTTTCGCCACTGGATCCGCAGCGGATCCCGCCTCCGCGGTTCCCGTCCCCGCAAAGCCCGCCGCGCACGTCGCGGTAGCGGAGAAGGCCGCCGAGGCTTCCCCGGTCCGGGTCGCAACCTACAATGCCAGCCTCAACCGGCAGAACCCCGGGGACCTTGTCCGCGAACTGTCTGGCACCACGAGTACCCAGGCGCGGGCGGTCGCAGGGATCATCAAGGCCACCGCTCCCGACGTGGTGCTCCTCAACGAATTCGACTACGACCCCGAACACCGCGCGGCCGAGCTCTTTCGCACCAATTACCTCGCGGTCGGCACGGGCGGTGCGCCGGGTATCACCTACCCCTACGTCTACACCGCGCCGTCCAATACCGGTGTTCCCAGCGGCTTGGACCTCAACAACGACGGCAGCGTCGGCGGGCCGGACGACGCGTTCGGCTACGGGGCCTTCGAGGGCCAGTACGGAATGGTTCTCTACTCGAAGCATCCGATCGATACAGCGAACGTCCGCACCTTTCAGAACTTCAAGTGGAGCGACATGCCAGGCGCGCTGCTTCCCACCGATCCGGTGTCGGGCGGAGCCGACTGGTACTCCGCCGACGAACTGGCCCAGGTGCGGCTCTCCAGCAAGTCCCACTGGGATGTTCCGGTGATCATCGGCAGGAAGTCGATCCACATCCTGGCCAGCCACCCCACGCCGCCGGTCTTCGACGGGCGCGAGGACCGCAACGGCAGGCGCAACAACGATGAGATCCGGTTGTGGGCCGACTACGTCGAAGGCGGGAAGGCAGCGGCCTACCTTTACGACGACCAGGGCCGGTGGGGCGGGCTCGACGGGGGCGAGCGGTTCGTCATCCTGGGGGACCAGAACAGCGATCCCCAGGACGGCGACTCCATCGCGGGCTCGATCGACCAGCTCCTGATCCACCGCCTGGTGCATGACCCGCTGCCCTCCTCCGAGGGGGCGGCGGAGGCGTCGGCCCTCCAGGGCGGCGCCAACGCGCGCCACCGCGGACTCCCGGAGCACGACACCGCCGACTTCGAGGACCAGTCCGCCGGGAACCTCCGCGTTGACTACGTGCTGCCCTCGAAAAACCTGCCGGTGCTACGAAGCGGAGTCTTCTGGCCGCGGGTGGGAACCCCCGGCTCCGAGTTGACCGGAATCTTCCCGTTTCCCTCAAGTGACCACCGCCTCGTCTACGCCGATCTGAGGGTTCGGGGCAGCTAGAGTCCGCTGGGACTTGATGGGCCGGCCGAGCTAACCTACGCTTGCGTAAGTTACGCTGCCGTAGGTTGTGCGGCGCTTCCCGGAAAAGGCAGGTCCACCATGACATCGCAGAACTCAAAGCAGCGGGCGAGACCGGGGTTCCGGCCCTCCAAAACCGACTCGGCTGTCGATCTTTCCAGCTACGCGCGGGACAACCCCGACGCGAAGGGCCCCCGGCCGATCCTCGACGGACCCCGTCCCCTGGGCACCCAGATCGCCGTGTACATCGGGGTGCTGCTTCCCCTGGTGGCCCTTCTTGCGGCGGTCCCGCTGGCCTGGGGCTGGGGACTGACCTGGACCGACGTCGTCCTGTTCTTCGCCTTCTATGGAGTGAGCGGCCTCGGGGTCACCGTCGGCTATCACAGATACTTCACCCACGGATCCTTCCGGGCCGTAAAGCCCCTCAGGGCCGCCCTGGCCATCGCGGGTTCCCTGTCCGTCCAGGGGTCGGTGATTACGTGGGTGGCCGACCACCGCCGCCACCACGCTTTTTCGGACACGGACGGCGACCCCCATTCCCCGTGGGCCTTCGGAAACACGCCCTGGGCGCTCGCGAAAGGCTTCTGGCACGCGCACATGGGCTGGCTGTTCGAGCGGGATGAAACGAATAAGATCCGCTTCGCGCCCGATCTGGTTAAGGATCCGATGATCCAGCGCATCGATCGACTGTTCGGCGCGTGGATCCTGATCACGCTCTTCCTGCCGGCGCTGATCGGCGGGCTGGTCACGCAGAGCTGGTGGGGCGCACTGACGGCCTTCTTCTGGGCCGGGCTGGTGCGGGTCGCGGTGCTCCACCACATCACCTGGTCGGTCAATTCCATCTGCCACATGGTCGGCGAACGGCCCTATCACTCCCGCGACAAGGCCGGGAACTTCTGGCCGCTGGCCCTCGCGTCGTTCGGTGAGTCCTGGCACAATTCCCACCATGCCGATCCGACCTGTGCGCGGCATGGGGTGGACAAGGGTCAGATCGACATTTCCGCCCGCGTCATTCGCATCTTCGAGAAGTTCGGGTGGGCGTCCTCCGTCCGCTGGCCGGTGCGGGAGCGCTTCGAAAAGCTGGCGGCGCGGGCGCAGCGGTGACCCGGCGCGGGGCAGCTTCGACCGGCCCGGCTTAACGAAAAGCTGGCTCCACGTTCTGCGTATGGGGGAATCGCAGAAAGGGGAGCCAGCGGTTTAAGTATACTGCGAACTGATCGTCGAATGTCCAAGGGGGAGGTGGGATGGCAGTCACAGCAAAAGCGTTCCAGCTGTGGCGCCAGGAGATAGCTCCCACGGATTCGGTCTCCGACCTCTGCCGCTCGGCAGGCATCAAGCGCTCGACGCTTGCCCAGCAGCTCGTGCGTGGGAAAGTGTCGGTCAGCACCCTGCTTGCGGTCGCGCGGGGTTACGGGCTCGATCCGGTCTGTGCCCTCGCACAGTTCGAGGGCTACACGGACCTCCTCACGGGAATGCGGGCGCCGACCAGTGCCGAACTCCTCAGCCAGGTCTCCCACCGGGACATCCTCAAGCTCCTGGTGGCCCGCGGCGAGGGGATCGGGAACGGATTGTCGGACCTTGATCCCTTCCCTCACCGCAACTCGGTGCGCGCCTGGGTCGAGGCGATCGATCCCGGTGATCTCCGGCAGCAGCTGTCGGAGCGTTCGGGCATCGCCCGCCAGAACCTCTCCGCGCAGCTCAGTGCGGGGCGCCTCAGCCCGGGGCTTGCCATCGAGGCGTCCCGGATCGCCGGCGTCTCCCTCACCAGTGGGCTCGTCGTGACGGGCCTGCTCACCTGCGCCGAGGGCGGCTGGCCCGTCACCGGGCGCGCCGATGCGCTCAACGCCCTGTCGGACACGGACCTGGTCCTCCTGGCGCGGGACCGGCTGGATGCCCTCGGCAAGCAGCTTCGGAAGGCGGACGCGGATGAGAACCGCGATCGTGCGATCTGGGACAACCTGGGATGAGCGGCCATCCGATCCAGTGGGCGGCCCTGCTGCTGTGCGTCCTGGGCGCCCTGCTGCGCGTGCCCGGCGTGCGTCGGGGCAGGGGCCGGATGATCTTCGCTGCCCTCGTCCTGATGGCCATCGCCGTGGCGCTGTCCCTCCCGCCCATCTACCTCCCGGTGGATGGAGTCCTAGGCGGCTGGAATGCGGCGAACCTGGTCATCCGCCTCTCGCTCTACGCCGTCGTCGTCCTGCTGGGACTGCGGATGGCCGCCGCCTTCGGCGCGGAGCGGGTGCGCACCCTCATCGTGGGACCGGCGGGGATCACTGTGCTGCTGGTCACCGTGGCCGCCACCTTGATCCTTTTCGCCCTCAGCGACCTTCCGGTGTCCTCCACCGGGCTGGCCGAGTATGCGGGCCAGCCGACCGTGGAGCAGTATGCCGATATCGGCCGCCTCTACCCGGGATACGTGTCGGCCTGCCTGGTGGTGCCGGCGGCCACCGGGTCCCTGCGCTCCGGTTCCCGGCCGGCCCACCGCATTGCCTGCTTCCTGCTCGCGGCGGGGTTCTTCTCCGTGCTCTGTTTTGCTGTCCTCGAGCTTTTCCAGGGCCTCGACCTCGGAGTCTTCGAGGTGGTCCTGCCCTTCGGGGCGATCCTGCTCGTCGTGTCCGGGCTGACCCTGATCTGGTTCAGCCGGCGCCGCGGCAGGCCTCGACAGCGGAATCCGCTCGCCTAGCGCCACTCCCGGACGGAATTGAAGCACAATCGTTGCCTGCTGGTGTTCACAGTTTCATGTTCATAGGAAATAATAATGAATATGTAACTGCCGCTGACAGTGGGGGGTCAGCGGATCGTTATGAGAACATCTGGGTGCGTCCGTCAGAACGGGTGGACGCACCCAGATGTGCAGCCCGCCCCAGGCTCGGGCGGGGCCGTCAGCTACTCGGCGTCATGGTCCGTCTCGATGATCTTGGCCAGGGACTCGAGGGCCTCCTCCGCCCCTTCACCTTCGGCGCGCAGGACGATAACGTCACCGTGGGTAGCCCCCAGGCTCATCAGCGACAGGATGCTCGAAGCGTCCATCGCCTCATCGACGGGATCGCCGTCCATCGCAATTGTCACCTCGACGGGAACCTCACCCGCTGCCTCGGCGAAGATTGACGCAGGGCGGGCGTGGAGTCCCACGCGGCTGGCTACAGTGGCTTTGCGTTCTGGCATTGTCTTTCCTTCGGTTCGGCGGGTAGGTCGATTCTGCTGGTCTTTCATCATCTGCTGTTCGGGGGCAGGTATCCACCCCGGAACCGGCGGAACCGGCTCCGGGGCGGATAACTTGTTCCCGTGCTGCGGCCGGGAGCGGCCCGGGCGGCTCAGGCGGCGACCGGTTCTGCCACGGCGGCGCTGCGGTCCAGCTTGCGGTCACGGAGCCGCTTGAGGGCGACGACGATGACGGCCGAGACCACCATCCCGACGATAATCGACAGGACGAACCCCGCAACCCCGTCAATGGCGAAGAAAACAAAGATTCCGCCATGCGGTGCCCGGGAGGTGACCCCGAAGCCCATCACCATTGCGCCGGTCACCGCTGCCCCGACCATTGAAGCGGGGATCACGCGCAGCGGGTCGGCCGCAGCGAACGGGATGGCGCCCTCGGAGATGAAGGACGCCCCAAGCAGCCAGGCGGCCTTGCCGTTCTCCCGCTCCGCCTGCGAGAACCGGCGGCGGTCGATCACCGTGGCGAGGGCCATCGCCAGCGGCGGGACCATGCCCGCCGCCATGACGGCCGCCATGATCTGCAGGGGTGCCGGGTTGGCGGCGGTTGCCGCGCCCAGGCCGGCGACGGCGAAGGAGTAGGCAACCTTATTGACGGGCCCGCCGAGGTCGAGAGCCATCATGAGGCCGAGGATGATCCCCAGCACCACGGCCGCCGATCCGGTCAACCCGGACAGCCAGTCGTTCAGCGCGGTGGTCAGTCCGGCGATCGGTCCGCCGAGCACGAGGAACATGAGACCGGAGGCGACGAGCGAGGCGACCAGCGGAATGATGACCACGGGCATGAGGCTGCGCAGCCACCGGGGGACGCTCAGCCGTCCGATCATCATTGCGACATAACCGGCGAGCAGGCCGCCGACGATACCGCCGAGGAATCCTGCGCCCATGAATCCGGCCACCGCTCCAGCGACGAAGCCTGGGGCGATGCCCGGGCGGTCCGCCAGTGCGTAGGCGATGTAGGCGGCCAGCGCCGGCACCAGGAAGCCCAGCGACAACTGGCCGATCTTGAAGGCCACGGCCCCGAGATAGGTGGCAAGGCCGCCCTCCGGCAGATTGCCGAAGTTGTTCTCGAGCACGACGGTGTCAGCGACCTCGGTGATGGCGTATCCGCCGATGAGGAAGCCGAGGGCGATCAGCAGGCCGCCGCCGGCGACGAAGGGGATCATGTAGCTGACGCCGGTGAGCAGCGCCCGCTTCAGGGTCCCGCCAATGCCTTCCCTGCTGGTGTCCGCGGCGGCGTCGTTTCCTCCCGCGTCACCGGCGACCCGGCGGGCCGAAGGGTTGCGGGCCGCCGCGACGGCCTCCTCGACCATCTCGCCGGGCTCGTCGATGCCGCGCTTAACCGGAGCGCTGATGACCGGAAGGCCGGCGAAGCGCTGCTTGTCCCGGACGTCGACGTCGACGGCGAAGATGACGGCGTCCGCCGCCGCGATCACGGCCGGGTCGAGAGGCGTTGCCCCCGAGGAGCCCTGGGTTTCGACCTGCAGGTCGATGCCGCGCTCCTTGGCCGCGGCGACGAGGGAGTCGGCCGCCATGTAGGTGTGGGCGATGCCCGTGGGGCACGCGGTGACCGCGACCAGGCGGCGGACCTCGCCATCCTTCGCGGATGCTGGGACTTCACCGGAGGGGGCCTGGTCGGTGCCGCCCGGAGCAGCGAAGGCGGCAGCGTGTGCGCCGGAACCAGTTCCGGCACCAGCCGCCGCACCGGCGGCGGCACCCACTGGTGCTGCAGCCGGAGCCTTCCCGGTGCCCAGTGCGCCTTCCACGAGGTCGACCACTTCCTGTTCGGAGCCGGCGTTCCTCAGGGCTGCGGTGAAGTCCTTCTTGATGAGGGACCGCGCGAGCTTCGACAGCAGCTTCAGGTGCTCCTGATCGGCGCCGTCGGGAGCGGCGATGAAGAACACGAGGTCCGCCGGTCCGTCCTTTGCGCCGAAGTCGACGGGCGGAGCCAGGCGGGCCATGGCGAGCGTTGGCTCGAGGACCGAGCCGGAGCGGCAGTGAGGGATCGCGATGCCACCGGGAATCCCGGTCGCGGTCTTTTCCTCACGGGCTAGGGCGTCGGCGTAAAGGCCGTCAGCACCGGAGGCCCGGCCTTGTGCGGCGACCTGTTCTGCAAGGTACCGGATGACCGCCGAGCGGTCAGTCCCGAGGTTTGAATCGAGAGTGACGAGGCTCGGCGTGATGAGATCGGACATTCAGTTTTCCTCCTTTGGAGACGATGCTGCCTGGTGCGCGGGTGCGCCGGAGTTGAGAGCTGGGGCGAAGGCGGTCAGGGTGACGGCCTCCGGGGTGGTCTGGTCGAGGGCCGGAACCTCGGATCCCGGCAGTGATGCGGCGGCCGAGCCGTGGGCAACGGCCTGGCGAAGGCACCCCTCCGGGTCTTCCCCGCCGGCGGCGGCGAGCAGGTAGCCGGCCAGCGCCGAATCTCCGGCGCCGACGGTCGACCGCGCCGAGACGGGGCTGTGGCGGGCGTGCCAGGCGCCCGAGGCGGTGACGAGCAGCGCACCGCGGGAGCCAAGCGTTGCAAGGACAGCGCCCACGCCTCCGCCGACCAGGGCGGTGCAGGCCGTAAGGGCGAGCTCGAGGTCCGTCTCAAGTTCGGTGCCCGACCCGATGCCGGTCAGCTCCGAAAGCTCCTCGGCGTTCGGTTTGAGCAGGTCCGGGGCTCCTGCAGCGGCGTGGGCGAGGGCGCTCCCCGATGAATCGACGGCGACCCGGGGCGCGTCGGCGCCGTATCGGTTCCGTACCGCAGCGGTTGCGGAGGCGTAGAAATCCACAGGCACCCCCGGCGGCAGCGACCCGGCCAGCACGAGCCAGGAGGCGCCGGCGCTGGCCGTCACCACAAGGTCGAGCAGCGCCGCAGTGTGCTCGGGGCCCAGTGTCGGACCCGGCTCGTTGACCTTGGTGGTGGTGCCGTCCGGTTCGGTCAGGGCGGTGTTGGTCCGCAGCGCCGCACCGATGGGCAGGTTCCGGTAGGGGACCGCCGCCGCGGCCAGCCCGGCGAGCACGGGATCGCCCTCGTCGCCGGGGAGCAGCGCCAGGGAGGGAATCGCCGATTTCGTGAGCGCGCGGCTCACATTGACGCCCTTGCCTCCTGCTTCCTGGTGGGCGCTGACAGCGCGGTGGACCTCGCCGCGGGTCAGGGCAAGGGGAAGCTCGACGGTCCGGTCGATGCTGGGATTGGCGGTCAGGGTGATGATCATGCGCTCACCACCTCGACCTGTGCGCGGGCGAGGGCGGCGGCCAGGGCGCCCCCGGGTGTTGAGTCAGTGACGACTGCATCAATTTCCTCCAGGGATGCGAAGCTGACGAGGGATTCCTCGCCGAACTTTGACGAATCGGCGAGCAGGACCACCCTGCGGGCCGAGCGGACGATGGCGGTTTTGACGGCGGCCTCGTCGGTGTCAGGAGTGCTGAGGCCGAAGTGCTCCGCCACGCCGTTGGCCCCGATAAAGGCAACGTCGGCACGGAGCCGGGAGAATGCGGCGACGGCGCTGCTGCCCACCCCGGCGCTGGTGAGCGCCCGGACCCGGCCGCCGATCAGATCGAGGTGGACGGAGGAGCCGCTGATGAGGTGAGCGATCGGAACCGAGTGGGTGATGACGGTGAGGTCGGTGCACGACTCGGCGGCGAGGAGGGCGGCCAGGGCCCCCGTTGTGGTGCCGGCGTCAAGGATCACCGATCCGGTCGAAGGAACCATGTCCAAGGCGGCCTTGGCGATCCGCTGCTTCTCGGCGCGGTACTGGGACTGACGGCTCTCAATACTTGATTCCCGGGTGCTGGCGGCATCCCGCGCGACGGCGCCGCCGTGCACCCGGCGCAGGACGCCGTCCTTCTCAAGCAGGGCCAGGTCGCGCCTCACGGTTTCGGCGGTGATGCCGAACCGCTCGGAAAGGTCCGTGACACTCACGCGGCCGTCCGTGCGTACGAGGGTGCTGATCTGGCGGTGGCGTTCTTCAGCGAACATGGCGACTCCGTTGTCCAGCCGGTCGAGGCGAGCAACCGTGGGTCCCCACCGCCGGTCTGTGTTTATGTGAGTTTATCTTTATCTTTGCCCGAAGGGCAAGGGTTTTTTCGGAACCCCCACAGATTCACAGGTGGAGGACATACAAAGGGCCGAGGCGCATGCGCCCCGGCCCTTTGGAGATGCTAGAAGAACTTCGACCCCCTGGGGGCTACAGGCCTTCCCGCGTCTCGTTGCGGGTGACGGTCTCCCCCGTGCCCGGATCGTGAAGCGAGCGGGACTCCGTGACCCGGCGCTGGCTGCGGGGAGCGCTGAGGAAGAGCGAGATGATCAGGCCGAGGAGTCCGACACCCATGAGGATGTACCCGACAAGGCGGAGGTCGATGAAGCTCACGATGTCGGCGACGGCAAAAGCAAGAATTGCCCCGATCGCGATCAAACCTATTGAGGATCCGATTCTCATGGCCATTACTCCTTGGTTGGAAATGCGTGATGGGCCGGCCCGATTTCCCGGGCTGCCCGACGGATGCCAAATCGCCGCTTGACGACGAGGTGGTGCTAAGCATACTTCTCACCCGGGCATTTCCCGCGGCATTCCGGCTGCGGGGCCCGCCGCGACCTGCGCCGTTGCGCCCATTGCGGGAGCGCGCCGGGAGCGAATATCCTGACTTTGCTGATGGTAGGATTGAACTGTAAGCATGCTGATGAAGTAGAGTGTCTAAAAGTTGCACTTCGGTGCATCGGATTTATCAGTTGAGTTATTCGCTTCGGCGGATGGCCATCACTCAAAGGAGCATCTCATGGGTATTCTAGGTTTTCTTCTTCTCGGCCTGATCGCCGGCGCCATCGCCAAGCTGATCCTGCCCGGGCGTCAGGGCGGCGGCTGGGTCATCACCCTCGTCCTCGGAGTTGTCGGCGCGATCCTCGGCGGCCTGATTGGCGGAGCGCTCTTCGGAACGGGAATTGAAGGCTTCTTCGATCTCTCCACCTGGCTGCTCGCTATCGGCGGTGCAATCATCGTCCTGCTCATCTACGGTGCCGTGACGAAGAACCGCTCGCGCGCATAATTCGGATGCACCCACTGGGTGCCGGCTGAACCTGGGGGAACAGCTGAGTTGGAGGCGCCGCCGGTTTTCCGGCGGCGCCTTTTCCGTGTCCGGCCGCTTGATCCGACCGACGAGGCTTCGGATACGCCCCCGATTTTCCCGCACCGCCGTCAACGGTCCGGTCCTAGACTGAATGCACGCCATCCCCATCGGATGGCCGGTTGTGAAAGGAACTCCAGCGAGTGAATCCACCGAACATTGGCCGGTCGAATCCGGCAGTGAAAGCCGCAAGCAGCGCCCTCTTCGATAAGGACGGTAACCCCAAGCCCGGGATCTACCGCGGCATCGAACGGGCAATCGACGTTCAACGCCCTCTGGTCCTGGCCAACCTGCGGCGCGTGCGCCGGCGTCATCCGGCGGCTACCCCGGCCGAACTTTCCGAACTCCTTGAGCGCGACTATCTGCGGGCCATCACGGCGGCCGGTGCGGCGGTAGGTGCGACGGCGGCGGTGCCGGCCGTCGGTACAATCGCCTCGCTGGGCCTCTCGGCTGCCGCTACCGTGGGATTCCTTGAGGCGACCGCGCTCTACGCCCAGTCGATCGCCGAACTGCATGGAGTCCACACCGACGACCCGGAGCGGTCGCGCACCATGGTGATGGCCATCCTGATGGGTGAGGAGGGGATGGCGCTCATTCAGTCAGGATTGGGCGGGTCCTCGGTGTCCTCAGGGCAGCAACCCTGGGGGAACGCCGTGGGCAGCGCCGCGCCGGCCTCCCTCGTCCGCGCCCTGAGCGCGAGCATCCGGCGCCGGTTCATCCGCCGGATGGTCGCCCGGCAGGGTGGTGCCCTCCTCGGCCGCGCACTCCCCTTCGGTGTGGGCGCCGCGATCGGTGGGGCGGGCAACCATGCGATGGGCAAGGCAGTCATCAACGCCACCCGGACCGCGTTCGGGCCGCCGCCGCTGGTTGTTCCCGGCGACCTCGCGAACACCCTGGACGCCGCACCGGAGCGACCTTCGTCCGGGTCCGGGTCCGGGTCCGGGCCCGGAGCCTAGGACCGCGCCGGCCGTCGACCGCTTCAGCGAAATGGGAGCGGACGCCGGCCGGCAGTGGTGGGTCCGGCGAAGGCGGCCCGGCTCGTGACCGGGCCGGGCCCCTGCCTCCGGGATTTGTCAGCCGAAGACCGCGTGAGCGAGCGCGAAGATGGCGAGTCCCGCCAGGGAGCCAACGACGGTGCCGTTGATGCGGATGAACTGGAGATCCTTGCCGACCTGGAGCTCGATCTTCCGTGAGGTTTCCTCGGCATCCCAGCGCCCAACTGTCTCGGAGATCACCCCGGCAATTTCGCTGCGGTAGGTCCGCACTGCATAGGCCGCACCGTCGGAGATCCACCGGTTCACCTTGGCCGCCAGTTCCGGGTCGCTGGCGAGCCGGCCGCCGAAGTCCCGCACCGCGGCCTTGAAGTTCTGTGTCAGCTCGCTCTGCGGATCGCTGACGGCCTCAAGCAGGGCACTCTTGATGGTGGCCCAGGTGCGGGCGGTCAGGTCGCGCACGCGGGGGTCGTCAAGGAGCTGGCCCTTGATCTCCTCTGCCTTGGCGATGGTCTCGGGGCTGTACTGCAGGTCCTGGGCGAGGTCCTTGAGGTACTTGTCGAGGGCGATCCGGACATCGTGGTGCTGATCGTCCTGGACCGCGCGGATGAACTTCGACAGCTCGGCATAGACGCGGTCTCCCACTACCCCGTCGACGAGGCGCGGCACCCAGGTGGGCGAGCGCTGGGCCACGACCCGGGTCACCACTGCGTAGTTGGCATCCACCCAGTCGGCAGCCCGGTCCACCAGCAGGTCGACGAGGCGGTGGTGGTGCCCCTCCCGGAACAGCCGCTCTGCGATCCTTCCAACCGGCGGACCCCACGGCGGAGCCAGCACATGCTTGCGGACCATCGACTCGATGACACCCTGGACCGCTTCGTCATTGAGCACGGTGAACGCGCCGCGGATCAGTGCAGCGCCTTCGACGGCGACGCGGTCGGCGCTCTCGGGGCGCGCAAGCCAGCTGCCGGCCTTCTCCGCAATCCGGGCTGAGTCGAGTTTCGCCCGCACCACGGCCTCGGAAAGGAAATTCTCTTCGACGAACTGCCCGAGGGATTCGCCGATCTGGTCCTTCTTCCGGGGGATGATCGCCGTATGGGGAATCTTCAGCCCCATCGGGTGCTTGAAGAGCGCCGTGACGGCGAACCAGTCCGCAAGGGCGCCGACCATGCCCCCTTCGGCCGCAGCACGCACATATTGAAGCCACGGATAGCGCTCCTGCAGCGCAAACGCGACAACGAAGATCACGGCGAGCACCCCGAGCAGGGCCGTGGCCAGGACCTTCATTCGGCGCAGCGCTGCGGCTCGTTCCTCATCGGTGCCCGGCGTTACATTCACCAGCCCAGTCTATCGAGCGCGGCGGCCCGATGTCCCTGCCGGCGTGTCCATCGCGTACCGTAATCCGGGAAGGTTCGGCTTCGGGAAATAACCGAGAGTAGGGTCAAGCATGAGTCCACAGATCTTTGCCCACCGGGGTGCAAGCGGCAGCTACGCCGAGCACACCCGCGCGGCCTTCCTTCAGGCACTGGCCGACGGCGCCGACGGCGTCGAGTGTGACGTGCATCTGACCCGTGACGAGCAACTCGTCTGCATCCACGATCCGACACTTGAACGGACTTCAAACGGCTCGGGCGACGTCGCCGACTCTACCCTCGCCCAGCTTCGGGAACTCGACTTCTCCTCGTGGAAGGGCGTTCGGGTTCCGGCTGAGTATGGGGGGCCCCGGAACCAGCTGCTGACCCTGGCCGACCTCCTGCGGCTGCTGCGGTCCACCGGGCGGAGCATCGCCCTGGCCATTGAACTCAAGCACCCGAGCCCCTTCGGCCTGCGCCTCGAGTCCGAGCTTGTCGCGTTCCTCCTCGATGAGGGCTGGGATCCGGAGAGCTCGACCCTCGGCAACCTCACCATCAGCTTCATGAGCTTCAACCCCGACTCGATGCATCAGCTCGGAGAGATCGCCCCCGCGCACGCCCTGTGCCAGCTGGTGGCCGATGTGGAGCCCGATGAGGTGCGGGAGGCGCTCAGTTTCGGCTCGATTACCTCGGGCGCCGTGATCAACCTGATGCGGCGTGCCATCGACGAGGGTGAGGCGCTGATCGACGCCCACACCGTCGGAATGGCAGGGCCGGGCGTGGCTTATGTCAAGGCACACCAGGACACCGTCCGCCGATGGGTGTCTGAGGGCGTCCGGGTGCGGGTGTGGACGGTCAATACGCAGGAGGAAGCCGAGCTGGTGGCGGGGCTGGGGGTCCAGGAAATCACCACCGACTACCCCGCGGAAATGCGCTCGTTCTTTGCAATTTCCTCAGGCGGATAGGGCTCTCAGCACTCCGCTTTGTGGTTGAGTTAACGCATGCATTCGCCCATTGAGGACTACGCCCTGGTATCGGACCTTCACACCGGCGCGTTGATATCGCGCCGGGGCAGCGTCGACTGGCTGTGCTTTCCCCGCTTCGATTCCCCGTCCGTCTTCACGAAGCTGCTGGGCACCGAAGACCACGGCCGCTGGCTGCTCGCACCCGTCGAGGAGGAGGCGGAGGTGATCGGGCGTGCGTACCTCGATTCCACCTTCGTGCTGCAGACACGCTGGCGGACCAGCACCGGGGAGGTCCTGGTCACCGACTTCATGCCGGTGGAGGACCGCCGGGCGTCCCTGGTGCGGCGGGTCGAGGGAATCAGCGGGACCGTCATGATGCGCGAGGAGCTTCAGTTGCGTTTCGAGTACGGCGATGTGGTGCCGTGGGTGCGCAAGGCCCACGACGACGACGGCCCCATGCTGCTGGCGACCGCCGGCCCCAACGCCCTGATGCACCGCGGGAACCCCCTCAAGCCCCAGGGGCACCGGCACGAGGGGACCTTGACGGTCACCGCCGGCCAGCGCCTTGACATCGAGCTGGCGTGGTTCCCCTCCCACCGCACCGCGCCCCGCAGCCAGGAGGCCGCGCCCTGCCTCGAGAGCACGATCGCCTACTGGCGGGCGTGGGCGTCGAACTACGAGCCGCAGGGCGAGTACGACGACATGGTCAAGCGGTCGCTGCTGGTGCTCCGGGCCCTGACCCATGAGGACACCGGCGGGATCGTCGCGGCGGCCACCACCTCCCTGCCCGAGCACTTCGGCGGCGAGCGCAACTGGGACTACCGTTACTGCTGGCTCCGGGACGCGGCCCTGACCCTTGAGGCGATGATGACCCACGGCTACCAGGAGGAAGCGCTCGAGTGGCGCAACTGGCTCCTCCGCGCGGTGGCCGGGGATCCCGAGGACCTCCAGATCATGTACGGCCTGGCCGGGGAACGGCACCTTCCCGAGACCATCCTTTCGCACCTGCCCGGGTACCGGGACTCCCTGCCGGTGCGCATCGGCAATGGCGCCGTCCACCAGTACCAGGCCGACGTCGTCGGCGAGGTGATCGTGGCCCTCGAGAAGCTCCGCTGCCACGGGGTGACCGAGGATCACTTCTCCTGGCCGCTGCAGCGCGCGCTTCTCGGTTTCGCCGAAAACCACCTCCACGACAAGGACCACGGCATCTGGGAGATGCGCGGGGACCTCAAGCACTTCACCCACTCCCGGGTGATGATGTGGGCCGCGTTCAACTGCGCCGTCCGTGCCGTTGAGGACCACGGGCTCGACGGCCCGCTGGAGCAGTGGATCGCCCTGCGTGACGAGCTGCGCGCCGAGGTGATGGAGCACGGCTTCAACTCCGAACTCAACTCCTTCACCCAGGCCTATGGCGAGGAGCAGCTCGACGCCTCGCTCCTCCAGCTCCCGCAGGTGGGTTTCCTCGCCTACGACGACCCGAAGATGCTCGGGACGGTCGCGGCGCTCGAGAAGAACCTCCTCACCGACGAGGGACTGCTGCTGCGCTACCGCACCGAGGAGTCCGACGACGGACTCGAGCCCGGCGAGCACCCATTCCTTGCCTGCTCCTTCTGGCTGGTTGAGCAGTACGCGCGCAGCGGCCGCGGCGAAGAGGCGCGGGCCCTCATGGACCGGCTGACCGGTTTCGCCAACGAGCTGGGGCTGCTCTCGGAGGAGTACGACGCCAAGGCCCGCACCATGGTTGGAAACTACCCGCAGGCGTTCTCCCACCTGACCCTGGTGCGGGCCGCCGACGCGATCCACTACGCCGCCGCCCTGCAGCCGTCCTCCCTGGCCGGCGCCCTCGGGGTTACGGCTTTAGAACAACCTTGATGCACCCGTCCTGCTTCTTCTGGAAGCTGGAGTAGGCCTCCGGGGCCTCATCGATCGACACTTCGTGGGTCATCAGGTCGGTGACGCCCAGGGGGTCGGCGGGGTCCTCGACGAGGGGAAGCAGGTCCTCGGTCCAGCGGCGGACATTGCACTGGCCCATGCGCAGCTGGAGCTGCTTGTCGAACATGGTGAACAGCGGCATCGGGTTCGCATTGCCCCCGTACACCCCGCTGAGGGAGACCGTTCCGCCCCGGCGCACCGAATCGATTGCCGAGTGCAGGACGCTCAGGCGGTCCACCCCCGCCGTTTCGACGGCCTTGCGGGCCAGGGCGTCCGGCAGCAGCCCGACGGCGTTCTGGGCGAACGCGCCGGCGGGGGAGCCATGGGCCTCCATCCCCACCGCGTCGACCACCGAGTCGGGTCCGCGCCCTCCGGTCATGCTGCGCAGTTCCTCGCCCAGGTTCTTTGAGAAGTCGAGGGTCTCGACACCGTGGCGCTGGGCCATCGCCCGGCGTTCGGCGACCGGTTCGATGCCGATGACGCGGTACCCGAGGTGCCTGCCGATGCGCGCGGCGAACTGGCCCACCGGGCCGAGCCCGTAGACGGCGAGGGTGCCGCCGTCGGGAACATCGGCGTACTTCACCCCCTGCCAGGCCGTGGGGAGGATGTCGGAGAGGTAGAGGTAGCGCTCGTCGGGAAGCTCGGATCCCACCTTGATGGGTCCGTAGTTGGCGTGCGGGACCCTCAGGAACTGGGCCTGGCCGCCCGGCACCGAGCCGTACAGGGAGGAGAAGCCGAAGAGGCTCGCGCCCGTGCCCTTCTCGCGGACCTGGGTGGTCTCGCACTGGGACTGCAGCCCGCTGCGGCACATCATGCAATGGCCGCAGGAGATGTTGAAGGGAATGACGACACGGTCCCCGGGCGCCAGGTTCGTGACCTCGCTGCCGACCTCCTCGACGATGCCCATCGGCTCATGGCCAAGGATGTCACCGCGCGACAGGTAAGGCCCAAGGACCTCATAGAGGTGGAGATCGGAGCCGCAGATGGCGGTGGAGGTGATCCTCACGATCGCATCCGTGGGCTCCTGAAGGATCGGGTCCGGGACTTCCTCGACGCTGATCTTCCGCCGGCCCTGCCAGGTCACTGCTTTCACGCCTGCCTCCAAAGGTAGTAAGGGTGCTGTCTTTTCCTACTATTCCCCGGACCGGCCGGAAAGAAAAGCAGGGTGGGAGAAGCCGGGCCGCACCCACTACCCTGATTCGAGTGGAACTCCTCGCCTCGCCCGCCGTCCGCGTGGGCCTCTCGGTCGCCGTCGCCACCGGCCTCTACGGCATCTCCTTCGGGGCGCTGTCCGCGGCCTCCGGCCTCAGCCTCGCCCAGACGGCCGCATTGAGCCTGCTGATGTTCAGCGGGGGTTCGCAGTTCGCCTTCATCGGCGTCGTGGCCGGCGGGGGCAGCGGGCTGTCGGCGTTGTCGGCCGCTGCGCTGCTCGGGCTCCGCAACGGCGTGTATGGGATGCAGCTGAATTTCCTGCTCCGGCCGCGGGGCTGGCGGAAGGCCGCGGCCGCGCAGCTCACCATCGACGAATCGGTCGCCACGGCCACCGCCCAGAGTGAACTGCCGGAGGCGAAGCGCGGGTTCTGGACCGCGGGCATCGGGGTGTTCGTGCTCTGGAACGTCTTCACCCTCGTGGGGGCGCTGCTTGGCGGTGCGGTGGGCGATCCGCGGCAGTGGGGGCTCGACGGCGCCGCAGTGGCCGCATTCCTCGGGCTGCTGTGGCCGCGGCTGCGCTCGCGGGAGGCCGGGGCCATCGCGGTGGCCTGCGCCGTGGTGACCGTCGTTGCCGTGCCCCTGGCCCCGCCCGGGGTGCCGATCCTGTGCGCCGCAGTGGTGGCCGCTGTCCTCGGCCTGCGCCGGATGCCTCCCCGGCCTGCGGAAGCGGCGGCGGACCGGCGGCCGGGACCGCAGCCCGGCCGGGACGGGGGTGTCTGATGGTCCTGTGGTTCTGGATTCTGGCGGCCGGCTGCGTGTCCTTCGCGACCAAGCTCGCCGGCTACCTGGTGCCTGCCCGGATCCTGGGCAATCCGCGCATGCTGCGGGCCGCGGGGGCGCTCACCGTGGGGCTGCTGACCTCCCTGACCGTCGTCACCACGGTCTCCTCGGGCAGCGCCCTCGTGCCGGATGCGCGGCTCGCCGCAGCCGCCGCGGCTGCCGTCGCCCTCTGGCTCCGGGCTCCATTCCTCGTCGTGGTCGCGGCCGGGGCGCTCGCCGCGGCAGCGGCGCGGCTGGCCGGCCTGCCCTGACCTCCTGACACTCCTGCCCGGTGTGCCTGTCCTGCCGTGTCGGGTGTCGGGGTGCCCCGTCGAAGGGTGGCGCGCTTAGCTGCCGGCGGCGGCGGCGGCACCGACGGTGGCGGCGGTCGCCTGGGCGATTGCGGCCTCCTCGTCGGTGGGGACCACCAGCACGGGCATCGCCGAACCCGGCGTGCTGATGACGCGCGCCGACGAGCCGCGCGGTTCATTGAGTTCGGGGTCGAGTTCGATGCCCAGTGCCCTGAGCTCGCCCGCCACCAGGGAGCGGAAAGACGAGGAATTCTCGCCGATGCCCGCGGTGAACACCAGGGCGTGTGCTCCGCCGACCGCAACGTGGTAGCCGCCGATGTACTTCGCGAGGCGGTAGGCGGCGATCTCGAGGGCGAGCTGCGCCGCCTTGTCCCCGCCGCCGGCGGCTTTCTCCACCGAACGCATGTCATTGGTGCCCGCCAGCCCGCGCAGCCCCGATTCGCGGTTCAGCAGGGTGTCGAGGTCTTCGGGGGAGTAGCCCTCACGGGCAAGGAACAGCAGGATCGACGGGTCGATGTCGCCCGAGCGGGTACCCATCACCAGGCCTTCGAGCGGGGTGAACCCCATGGAGGTGTCAATGCTCCGCCCACCGCGCACGGCCGTCACCGAGGCGCCGTTGCCCAGATGCGCGATCACGGCAGAAAAGTCCTCGCGGGGGGTGCCGAGGAATTCGGCGGCCTTCCCGGTGACGTAGTCATGGGAGGTCCCGTGGAAGCCGTAGCGCCGGATCCCGTATTTCGTGTAGAGCTCGTCGGGCACCGCGTAGCGCCAGGCCCGCTCGGGGAGGGTCCGGTGGAACGCGGTGTCGAACACGGCCACCTGCGGGATGCCTGGCCACTTCTGGGCGACCGCCCGGATCCCCAGCACGTTGGCCGGGTTGTGGAGCGGTGCCAGCGGGTTGAGGCGCTCGATGGCGCGGATGATCTCCGGGGTGATGAGCACCGGTTCCCCGAAGCGCTCGCCGCCGTGGACCACCCGGTGTCCCACGGCGTCGATGGTCTTCCCCTGCAGGATGACCGCGAGTTCGGTGTCGAAGTGTTCGATCGCCGCGGCGTGGTCGGGAACCCACTCCTCGCCGATGCTTTCGATCAGCCCCTGCGCCAGGACGTCGTCGCCCTCGCGCACCTGGTACTTGAGCGAGGACGAGCCGGAGTTGATGACGAGGATGATCATGCCTGCTGCTTTCCTGGGGTCGATGCGGCTGCGACGGCGGCCGCGGCGGGAGGTGCCTGCTGCGCCTGCACCGCTGTGATGGCGACCGTGTTGACGATGTCCTCAACGGTGCAGCCGCGGGAGAGGTCGTTGACGGGCTTGCGGAGGCCCTGGAGCACCGGCCCGACGGCGACGGCGCCGGCCGACTGCTGCACGGCCTTGTAGGTGTTGTTGCCGGTGTTGAGGTCCGGGAAGATGAAGACCGTCGCCTGGCCCGCCACGGAGGAGCCCGGGAGCTTCGACGCCGCGACCGAGGCATCCACGGCGGCGTCGTACTGGATCGGGCCCTCGACCGGCAGTTCGGGCCGGAGCGCCCTCACGATCTCGGTGGCGCGGCGGACCTCGTCGACGGCTCCGCCGTAGCCCGATTCCCCCGTCGAGTAGGAGAGCATCGCCACGCGCGGCTCGACGCCGAACTGCGCGGCGGTGTCGGCAGAGGCGGAGGCGATATCCGCGAGCTGCTCCTCGTTCGGTTCCGGGTTCACCGCGCAGTCGCCGTAGACGAGCACCCGGTCGGCGAGCAGCATGAGGAAGACGGAGGAGACGATCCGGGCGCCCTCGCGCGTCTTGACGAACTCAAGCGCCGGCCGGATGGTGTTGGCGGTGGTGTGCGCAGCGCCGGAGACCATGCCGTCGACATAGCCTACCTGGACCATCATGGTGCCGAAATATGCCCCGTCAAGCATGCGTTCCCGGGCGGTCTCGATGGTTACGTTCTTGTGCGCCCGGAGGCGGGCGTATTCGGCGGCGAACTCCTCGCGCAGCTCCGAGGTCTCGGGATCGATGAGGGTGATGCCGGCGAGGTCGATGCCCTGCCCGGCGGCGAGTTCCCGCACCTGCGATTCGGGGCCGAGGATGGTCAGGTCGCACACGTCCCGGCGGTGCAGGATTTCAGCGGCGCGAAGGATCCGGATGTCGGTTCCTTCGGGCAGCACGATGGAGCGGCGCTGCGAGCGGGCCCGTTGGATGAGTTCGTGGAGGAACCGCAGCGGCGTCATGGAGATGGCCCGCGGAAGCGCGAGGCGTTCGAGCAGTTCCTGCTCGTCAACCTGCCGCGACCACGCGCCGAGGGCGGCGGCCGACTTCCTGCGGAGCCCCGTGGCGATTTCGCCGCGCACCCCGCCGACCCGCTGGGCGGCGGTGTAGGTGTCGTCATCGAGCGCGAACACGGGGAAGGGGGCCTGGGCCAGCAGGGGCAGCAGGTGGGGGTCCGGCTCGAGTCCGCCCGTCAGGACGAGCCCGGAGGGCACGGGGAACTCGGGCGAGAAGGAGGAGGCGAGCGTCGCGGCCAGCACGTCGGCGCGGTCGCCGGGAACGATGACCAGGGCGCCGTCGGTGAGCAGGTGCAGGAAGTTGCCCACGTTCATCGCGGCGACCCGGACGGAGAGCACGTCCCGTTCCAGGTTCGCGCTTCCGGCGATCTGGTTCGCCCCCAGCTCCGCGGCCACCTCCGAGATGGTGGGCCGGGCGATCTCGGGCAGTTCGGGAATGACATAGACGGGCCGGCCGGACCGGCCGGGCCGGACCTCGGCGCGGATGCCCTCGACCGCCTCGTCGGGGGCACGGTTCACCATCATGGCCAGCAGCGAGACCTTGGCCTCGTCGAGTTCCTGCCGGGCGACGTCGACGGCGTCGGCCGCCTCGGCGACGGACATCTCCTTGGCGCTGACCACGGCCAGCACCATCGCCCCGAGGTTGTTGGCGAGGCGGGCGTTCAGGTCGAACTCCACCGCGGCGTCGTGGCCGCCGAGGTCGGTGCCCTCGACGATGACGACGTCGCACCGGCTGGCGATCTCGCTGTAGATCGCCACGCACGCGGTGTCGATCTCCCCGCGGTTGCCGGCCACGAGCAGCGCGCGGGCCTGGGCGCGGGTCAGCCCGCCGCGGGAGCGCTCGGGCGGAAGGTTGAAGCTGCGCTGCATCAGTTGGACCATCGGGTCCGCCGCGGGGTCGTCGCCCTCGACGATCGGCCTGAAGAAACCGACCCGGTCGGCGTGCCGGTGGAGCATATCGGCGAGGCCAAGGGAGATCAGGGACTTGCCGGAGCCTGGGTTCATGGCACTGACGTATATTCCGCGGGTCATCTCACCATCCTGTCAGGGACCTGCCCGGGGTGCCATAACCCAGGCCACACGCCCGGCCGGGACGCGGGCGGCGGTTTCTGCGAGACTTGGACCATGCTTGTCGCCTTCTCAGTCGCACCGTCCGGATCCTCCGAGCACTCAAGGGGTGGAGGTGACTCGGTTTCTGAAGCGGTAGCCGCCGCCGTCGCCGTCGTGCGCGAGTCCGGCCTGCCCAACTCAACGGACTCGATGTTCACGACGATCGAAGGTGAGTGGGACGAGGTGATGGCCGTCATCAAGCACGCCACCGAAGCCGCCGGCCGGTACGGCAGCAGGGTATCGCTGGTGCTGAAGGCCGATATCCGGCCCGGGCACACCGGCGAAATCACCGGCAAGGTCGAACGGCTTGAGAAGGCCCTGGGGGAGATGCAGGAGTTCGAGGGCCACTCCTGATGGCACGCCAGGGGACGCCCGTGCCGGTCGCGGGCGAATTTCCGATCGACACGGGCACCTGCGAACTCGAGCCCGATCCCTACAGCACCAACGGCTGGGTGCTGCGCGTCAACGGAGTCCCGAGCTCACACATCGACCTCGACGACCCGCTGCGCCTTGACTTCGAGTACATGCGCTGGATTGCAGCCCTTGTCGACGCCCGTTGGGGTCCCTCCGACCGGCTCCGGGTGCTGCACCTGGGCGGCGGTGCGTGCTCCCTGCCCCGGTATATCGCCGCGGCACATCCGGCCGCCCGGCAGGTCGTTGTCGAGCTCGACGGAAAGCTCGCCGAACTGGTGCGCCAGTGGTTCGACCTGCCGAGGGCTCCGCTGGTGCGCATCCGGGTGGGGGAGGCGCGGGAAGTGACCCGGTCGCTGTCGGAGGCCAGCCGGGACCTCATCATCCGCGACGTGTTCGCAGGCAGCCGCACCCCGCACCCGCTGACAACCGTCGGGTTCACGCAGGAGGCGAAGAGGGTGCTCGCCGCCGACGGGATCTACCTGGTCAACTGCGGCGACGGTCCTGACCTGAAGATGGCGCGCCGGGAAGCGGCCACCATCGCCTCGGCCTTCGCGAGGACGGCGATCGTCGCCGATCCGGCGATGCTCAAGGGGCGCCGCTACGGCAACGTGATCATTGCCGGTAGCGACGGCCCGCTCGGCGAGGGCCCCGGGCTGGCCCGCGGGCTGCTGGGCGGAGGTGTGCCCGCCCACCTGTGGCACGACGACCAGGTGCGCCGATTCGCCGCCGGGGCGCAGCCGCTCACCGACTGACGCCCTGCCCGGTCCGGCCCCGCGCAGGGGCGCTCCGCTAGAGCAGGATCTGCTCGATGGGACCGATGCCGAAGAAGATCACGAACGCCCCGGCCACCGCCCACATAAGTGGATGGATCTCGCGGGCCCGGCCCTGGATGGCGCGGACCAGGACGAAGGCGATGAAGCCTGCTCCCAGGCCGTTGGCGATCGAGTAGGTGAACGGCATGAGGGTGAAGGTCAGGAACGCGGGGATCGCGATCCCCCAGTCCTGCCAGTCGATCCGGCCCACTTGGGAGACCATCATGAAGCCCACGACCACCAGGGCGGGCGCCACGGCCTCGAAGGGCACGAGGCTGATCAACGGGGTGATGAACATCGCCAGCAGGAACAGGACGCCGGTCACGATGTTCGCGATGCCGGTGCGCGCGCCTTCGCCGATGCCTGCCCCGGACTCGACGTAGATCTGGTTCGAGGACACCGAGCCGGCACCGCCGGCGACGGCGCCGAGGGCGTCGACGATCAGGACCCGGTTGACGCCGGGGATATTGCCGCGGGCGTCGACGAGCTTCGCCTCGTTGGCAAGGCCCACCATGGTGCCCATGGCATCGAAGAAGATGCTGAGCAGGATCGTGAAGGTCAGCAGCAACGCGGCCGTGGCTCCCAGGTGGCCGAATGCACCGAACGGGCTGACGTTGCCGATCAGTCCGAGGTCCGGAGCTCCAACCCAGGCGCCCGTCGGCAGCTCGGGAACGACAAGCGACCACCCCTGTGGGTTCGGGTCCTGGCCCGGGATGAAGCTCGGGCCAATGTCTGCCACGGCTTCAATGATCACGGCGAGGGCGGTGGCGGCGAGGACGCCGATGAGGATCGCCCCGCGGACCCGCCGGACCACGAGGGCGATGGTCAGCACCAGGCCGAAAATAAAGACAACCGTCGGCCAGCCGAGCAGGACGCCCTCGAACCCGAGGCCGACAGGCACGGTGGTCTGGGCTTCGTCGGGGATGCGCCGGACGAAGCCGGCGTTGACGAGCCCGATCAGCGCGATGAACAGCCCGATGCCGACGACGATGGCCGTCTTCAGGCTCTCCGGGACCGCGTTGAACACGGCGGTCCGAAAGCCGGTGAGCACCAGCAGCAGCATGGTGAGCCCGGCCAGCAGCACCAGGCCCATAATGTCGGGCCAGGTCAGTCCGGGGTTGGTGGCGACGGTGATCGCGACAAAGGCGTTGACGCCGAGGCCGGTGGCGAGCGCGAAGGGGTATCGGGCCCAGGCGCCCATGGTGATGGTGAGGATGCCCGCGACCAGGGCCGTCACCGCGGCGACCCGTTCGAAGCCGAGTTCCGTGCCCGAGGCGTCGGCCCCGGAGAGGATCAGCGGGTTCAGGACGACGATGTAGCTCATCGCGAAGAAGGTCGCCACGCCGCCGCGGATTTCCCGCGAATAGGTGGATCCCCGGGAGGTGACCTCGAAGTAGCGGTCGAGCGCCGAACCCGTCTTGAGCATGATTAATCCTTGGAGAGGAGGAAGGGGAACCGAGCAGATTCTATCCCGGCGCCGGCCAATCACCCACGGGTTACACCGGCGTGGAGCGTAGGCTGAAGCCATGGCTTTCTCCGCACTCAGCCCCTCCCGTCCCCACAGCCGCCGGCGGATCTCCGCCGGCCGGGCCCGCGCCGTCCTGACGCCGGGGCTCATCCTGCTGATCCTCCTCGGCCTGGCGGCCGGGCCGGCGGCCGCCCATGACGAGCTCTCGGGCAGCAACCCGGACGACGGCGCAACCGTTGCCGCAGTTCCAGGGGCCATCGAGCTCACCTTCTCGAGTGTCCCCTCGGGCCTTGGCGCGCAGGTTGAGGTGCTCGACGCCGAGGGCAAGTCCTGGTCCGAGGGGCCCGTCCGGATCACGGACAACACTGCGGAGCAGAGCGTGCGCGCGGGTGCCCCGGCAGGGGAGTACACGGTCAATTGGCGGGTGGTGTCCTCGGATTCCCACCCCATTGAGGGGGTTCTGACCTTCACCGCCGAGTCCGGAACCTCGGCCACTCCGGATTCTGCCGGCACGGCCGTGCCGATCACGCCCGCCGAGGCGGAGGAGGAGTCGCCGCAGGCTGCAGGGACAAGCGACTTCCCCTGGAGCATCGCCGTGATGGCCATCGTGCTGCTCTCGCTTGCCGCGGTGCTTGCCACAACCGCCCGGAAGCGGCTGGGCGCCAACCGGTAGCCTGGTCCCCGAACGCCTAGGCGTGACTGGCGAGGGGGCCCCTGCTGGCCCGGCCCGAGGCAGCGATCGTGTCGCTGACAAGCTTCGCCTGGCGCACGATCTCCCGCGTGCTCGGGGTGAGGACCTCGCCCACGCCCACGAGGTGAAGGCCGATTGCGGCCAGGGCCGCGCGGAAGTCGGCGCCGATGGCGATGCCAAGCGAGCGCAGGAACCGGCGCAGCTGGTTCTGGGGGTACTTGGTCAGCACCACGTGGTCGGCCAGCAGCACACCATCGGCGGTCTGGATGGCCCACTTTTTGCTTGAGGGGACCCGCGCCGGAAGCACGGTGGAGTGCCCGATGATGCTGAGCTCCTCACAGCGGGTCGCGCTCCGGACATCGAGGCAGTGGCTCGAGGCATAGGCCCGAAGCAGGCGCAGCAGTTCGGACCTCTCTGAAAGGGAGACGGAGTCGCTCATTACCGTGCGCATCGGGCCCGAGTCGAGGCAGTCGAGCCCTTCGACGACGATCGAGTCGATGCCATGGCGGCTCAGCTCGCTGGCGACGGCCAGCCCCGGCAGTCCGGAGCCGATCACAACGGTGGTGGTCAGTTCTGCCGCCGCGGACGCCTCGGGCAGGGCATGCGCTGGGTCCGGCGGCAGCAAATCCACGACGAAGTACCTCCGGTTCGAAGAAGAGCACAGTACGGCCCGGCGCCTCTTCCGGGCCGTACTGATTCCCGGCCGCGAACGGGTCGGACGGGAACCGAAGCGCGGAGCGGCACGCCGAACGGCGGACCTCCGGGTCTCGATTTCACGAAGCCTATATAACTTTTTGCACCGTGAATAGACCAGGGTGCCGGAGTAGGCTACAAATATTGACAACCGGCCCCGGGTCGGGGTCGGGCGGTGAGCAAAGGGGCATGCCATGAGTACCTCGCGGGGCGATCATCCGGCCGAAGCGTCGGTTCGATCCGGAATTGTTGTGGGTGTTGACGGCTCCGACCAAAGCGTCTGCGCCCTGCTGTGGGCAGCGCAGGAAGCCGAGCGGCGCCGGTCGCCCCTGTACGTGGTGACCGCCTACACCGTGCCGGTCTTCGCCGCCTCAAGCATGGACGCCGGCTACGCGACGGTTGACGACTCGGTCATCCGCGAAGGGGCCCGCGCGGTCCTCGATGAGGCGGTGGCCCACCTGTCCGGCAGGGGACTCGAGGTCATCCCGCGGATCGAGACCGGCGACGCCGCCGGAGTGCTCCTCGACCTCTCGGCCGAGGCCGACCTCGTCGTCGTGGGTTCCCGCGGCAGGGGAGGCTTCGTCGGGCGGCTCCTGGGGTCGGTCAGCAGCGCCCTCCCGGCCCACGCCAAGAGCCCAACGGTGATCGTCCCGCTCTCGTGCGCGCCGCGCTTCGGGCAGCCGCAGCTTGTGGGCAGGTCCAAGGGCGAGCCCGGCCCGCCGGCGTCGGGGATCGAAAGGGTCGTCGTCGTCGGCGTCGACGGCTCCGAGCAGGCACGGCGGGCGTCGCTCGCGGCCGCGGAGGAAGCCGTCTCCCGCGGCATCCCGCTGCGGGTCATCTGCTCCATCCCACCGTTCAACGGCTCGCTGGCCTGGGTGCCGGCACCCCTGGACCGGGAAGCGCTTCACGCGGACATCACCGTGCAGCTCGAGGCGGGCAGGAACTGGCTGCAGAGCCACTTCCCGGGCCTGGAGATCACCGTGGAGCAGCTCGACGGACCGCCGGCGGAGGTGCTCATCAACGCCTCGCGCACGGCCGAGCTGCTCGTGGTCGGCACGCGCGGCCGCGGAGGATTCACCGGCATGCTGATGGGCTCGACCAGCCAGGGCGTGCTGCACCACGCCAAGGGGCCGGTGATGGTGGTTCCGGACAGCGAGGATCCGCGCCTGCTGGACCGCAGCTCCTTCGGGCCCATGATCCCGCCGGTGGGCTGAGCCGCACCTTCCGGAACCCGGCGCCGAGCCCGGCTACCCCCAGCCGAGCTCGTGCAGGCGGTCGTCGTCGATGCCGAAGTGGTGGGCCACCTCGTGGATGACGGTGATGAGGATCTGCTCAACGAGTTCCTCCCGGGTGGAGCACATGCGCATCAGCGGCTGACGGAAGATGCTGATGCGGTCCGGCAGCGATCCGGCGTCCCACCAGGAGTCCCGTTCCGTCAGGGGCACCCCCTCGTACAGGCCCAGCAGGTCCGGGTCCGGTTCGTCGCCCGGGCCCGGCTCGTACTCCTCCACGACGAAGATCGCCACATTGTTCATGGCTCGGGCGAGGTCCTCGGGAATCGAGTCGATGGCGTCATCAACGGCCGCCTCGAAGTCGGCAAGGCTCATGTCGATAGGCACGCTTCGACTGTATCCGCGCTGCGTGCCGGTTTTGGCGGCGCGAAACGCAGCGCCGATGCATTTTGGAAAATCCGAAGTAAGGACCTATAGTTTTATAGGTCCACAGCGGGGGGTTTTCGCCCAGTGTGGTCAAGGCCCCCATCGTCTAGCGGCCTAGGACACCGCCCTTTCACGGCGGCGGCACGGGTTCGAATCCCGTTGGGGGTACGCAGGATCCGCCGGTTTCGGTGGTCATTCGCACCGCAGGGATGCTGGTAGGATGAAACTCTTGCAAAAATGAAAGTGCAAGATAGCAAGGCCCTGTAGCGCAGTTGGTTAGCGCGCCGCCCTGTCACGGCGGAGGTCGCGGGTTCAAGTCCCGTCAGGGTCGCTCAGGCGGCAGGCGAAAGCAGTGCCGGTTTGATGCGGTGATCATCGGAAGATGGTTGCACGGCTCTGTAGCTCAGTTGGTAGAGCGTTCGACTGAAAATCGAAAGGTCACCGGATCGACGCCGGTCGGAGCCACCACTGAATACCCCGCGGTTTCCTCGAAGGAAATCCGGGGTTTCTTTGTTTAACCCGGCTTTCGTTGCCCCGGGGACTGTCAACGGCCGAGGCGCGCTCCCGGGTCCCTCATTCCCACCCCTGCAAGGGCTTAGGCTGGGCACAGACGAAAGGTGCTCGTTCATGGACCCGTTTACCAGTGAATCCCCTCTCCCTCCGGCCGCGACGGCGCCCGGGCGGACTGTCATTGCCGATCCGGCAGCCGTGAAGATCGCCGCGGTCGCGGCCCGCTCGGTGCCCGGGGTCTACTCGCTCGGAACCGGCCCGGGACGGGCGCTGGGTGCCCTGCGCGACGCCGTCGGCGGTGCGGAACCCGCCCAGGGCGTCCGCGTCGAGATCGGACAGACCCAGGTGGCCGTCGACGTGAGCCTCGTGGCCGAATACGGCTACCCGCTGAACCGGCTGGCCGACGCCGTGCGGGCCGCCGTGTACAAGGCGGTCAGCGACCTTGTGGGGCTTGAAGTCATCGAGGTGAACGTGGAGGTGTGCGATGTCCACGTTCCGGGGCTCAATGATGCCCGTACCAGTGAAAAGGTACGCCCCCACGGCTCCACCCAGGCATGAGCCGACCAGCCTTTATCCGTTCCAGCCTGAATTCGTCCAACGAAGGGCATTTCATGACACCAACAGTCACCGGTATGGCCGCAGGTGCGGTCCTGGCTTTCGCCGCGCTCGCGTTCGGTTTTTGGGGGTTCCTGCTGACGGCCCTGCTGATGGGCGTC
>NZ_CADCTE010000148.1 GCF_902805515.1 uncultured Arthrobacter sp.
TCCCACCGGCTACCTGACCGCGGCGGCGGTGAAGCTGATCGTCGGATCCAGCATCCTGCCCAAGGGCGCCCTGCAGCTGATCTCCGGCCCGGCCCGGGACCTGCTCGATCACCTCGACTACCGCGACCTCGTGGCCTTCACCGGGTCGGCCTCCACCGCGAACCGGCTGCGCTCCCACGCCAATGTGATGCACGGGGGAGTGCGCTTCAGCTCGGAGACGGACTCCCTCAACGCGGCGATCCTTGGTCCCGATGCGGTGCCGGGCACCCCCGAGTTCGAGGCCTTCATCCGGTCCCTGGTCACCGAGGTGACCGTCAAGGCCGGGCAGAAGTGCACGGGCATCCGCAGGACCATCGTGCCCAGGGCCCTCGTCCGGGACGTCGTCGACGCCGCCCGTACCCGGATCCAGGAGCGGGTCACCCTGGGCGATCCCCGCGCGGAGGGCGTCACCATGGGGGCACTCGCCTCGCTCGAACAGCTTGAGGGCGTGCGGGACTCGGTGCGCGAACTGCTGTCCTCCGGCGGCGAGATTGCCCTCGGCTCCCTCGACGTCCCCGAGGTCACCCGGGCAGACGGGACAGTCGGGCCGGCCGGCGATGGCGCGTTCATGGCGCCGCTGCTGCTGACCTGGGAGGACGTGGAGGCCGGGGCGCTGCACTCGGTGGAGGCTTTCGGGCCCGTCGCCTCCGTCATCGGATACGACAACCCGGCGCATGCCGTCCACCTCGCGGCTCTCGGTTCCGGGTCCCTGGTCGCCACCGTGTGCACCAATGACCCGGAGACCGCCCGCGAGCTCGTCACGGGGATCGCCGCACACCACGGGCGCGTGCTGATCCTCAACCGGGAGGACGCGCGCTCCTCAACGGGTCACGGCTCCCCGGTGCCGCACCTCACCCACGGCGGGCCCGGCCGGGCCGGCGGCGGCGAGGAACTCGGCGGCATGCGCTCGGTTCTCCACCACATGCAGCGCACCGCCCTGCAGGGCTCCCCGAACATGCTCACGGCGGTCACCGGCGTGTGGCACACCGGAGCGGACCGCAGGTTCGACGGCGTCCACCCGTTCCGGAAGAATCTCGCCGAGCTGCGGATCGGCGATGCCGTCCGGTCCGACCTGCGCCAGGTGACCCTCGAGGACATCACGGCGTTCGCCGACACCACGGGGGATAAGTTCTACGCCCACACCAACGAGGAAGCCGCCGCGGCCAACCCGTTCTTCCCCGGCATCGTGGCCCACGGCTACCTGCTGCTCTCCTGGGCGGCGGGACTGTTCGTCGATCCGGAGCCGGGCCCGGTCCTGGCGAACTACGGCCTGGAAAACCTTCGTTTCCTCACCCCGGTGGCGGCAGGGGACTCGATCCGGGTCACGCTCACCGCAAAGAAGATCACGCCGCGGGAGACCGACGAATACGGGGAGGTGGCCTGGGACGCCGTGCTGACCAACCAGTCCGACGAGATCGTGGCCACCTACGACGTGCTGACCCTCGTGGAGAAGTAGGGCCCCGCCGGCGGGGCGCAGAGGCGGCCCGCCCGAGCGGTCGCCCGTCCAAGCGGTCGCCCGTGTCGGCGGCGGCCGCCAGCGTTCGCGCGCACGCGCCGGTGCTCAGGGCCGGTGGTGCAGCCCGTCGAAGACCATGGTGATGACGTCGTCGGCCAGCTTGCCGGCGGTGAGGGGGCCCCCAGGTTTGTACCATTCGACGATCGAGTTGATCGTGCCGAACAGCAGCCGGGTGGTGGTCCGCGGGTCGATGTCGCTGCGCAGCGATCCCTCCGAGCGGGCCGCGTCGACAAGGGCCGCGACCTGCCGGTCGAAGGAGCGCCGGCGCTCAAGGGCGCCGCGCTCAACCTCCGTATTGCCGCGCAGGCGCAGCAGCAGGGTCACGAACGGCAGGCGCTCGGTCAGGACGGCGATGGTGCCGCGGAGGACGAATTCGAGCCGCGCATCGGCCCGTCCCGACGTCGCCCGCGGGTCGGCGAGGACCGCCTCAAGCCCGCCGAGGGCGTGTTCGAGGGCCAGCCGGAGCAGGTCGCCCTTCGAGGGGACGTGGTGGTAGATCGCGG
Source organism: uncultured Arthrobacter sp. (assembly GCF_902805515.1). Lineage (GTDB taxonomy): Bacteria > Actinomycetota > Actinomycetes > Actinomycetales > Micrococcaceae > Arthrobacter_D. Next base: position 2,059 of record NZ_CADCTE010000148.1, read on the forward strand.
ACTTGCTGATGCCCAGGTTTTCGGCGAGCACCCCCATGGAGGTCGCTTCGTAGCCGTGCCGGTTGAAGACGTCCACGGCGATGGTGAGGACCGCCTGCTGGTCGTAGCCGGGACGCCCGCGGCGTCCGGGCGTGGTGGCCGGTGCTTGAGTGCTCGCCATATCCGTCATTTTCGCATGAACGTTCGGTCACTCCCCGCCGGAGCGGGGGCGGAGGTCGTAGACCCTCTTGAGCTTCCCGCTGGAGCGCACCAGGGAGCCCTGCTCGACGACGGTCACGGTGCAGCTTGAGCCGATGTGGATCTTGATCTGCTCCCGCAGCGTGGCCGCGGCGTCGCGGGCCGCCTCCGCGGACACGCCGTCCCGCGGCTCCACCTTCACGTTCAGCTGGTCCATGCGCTGGCCCTCGGGGCGGGTGAGCTCAAGCTGGAAGTGCGGGCTCAGCGCCGGAATCCGCAGGGCGAGCTCCTCGACCTGGGTGGGGAACAGGTTGACTCCGCGCAGGATGATCATGTCGTCGCTGCGGCCGGTGATCCGCCCCATCCGGCGCATCCCGGGGCGGGCGGTGCCGGGCAGCAGCCGGGTCAGGTCGCGGGTGCGGTACCGGATGACCGGCATGGCCTCCTTGGTCAGGGAGGTGAAGACGAGTTCGCCGGCTTCGCCGTCGGGCAGGACCTGGTCGGTGAACGGGTCGACGATCTCGGGCCGGAAGTGGTCCTCCCAGATGTGCGAGCCGTCCTTGCTCTCCACGCATTCTCCGGCGACGCCCGGGCCCATGACCTCGGAGAGCCCGTAGATGTCGCAGGCGTCGAAGCCCATGCGCTCCTCGAGCTCGTGGCGCATCTCCTCGGTCCACGGCTCGGCGCCGAGGACGGCGGTCTTCAGCGTCGTCGAGCGCGGGTCGATGCCGGCGGCGGCCATGGCGTCCAGGATGGTGAGCAGGTAGGTGGGGGTGGCGAGGATGGCGTCGGGCTCGAAGTCGCGGATGAGCTGGATCTGCCGCTCGGTCTGCCCGCCGGACATTGGAATGACGGTGCACCCGAGCTTCTCGGCACCGTAGTGGGCGCCGAGGCCGCCGGTGAACAGGCCGTACCCGTAGGCGTTGTGGACCTTCCATCCGCTCTTGACGCCGGAGGCGCGCAGCGACCGGGCCACCAGGGTGGCCCAGCGGTCGATGTCCCCGGCGGTGTAGCCGACGACGGTGGGCTTGCCGGTGGTACCCGAGGACGCGTGGATGCGGGCCACCCGGTCCTGCGGCACGGCGAACATCCCGAAGGGGTAGGACCGGCGCAGGTCCTCTTTGGTGGTGAAGGGAAATTTTGCCAGGTCCGACAGTTCGCGCAGGTCGCCGGGGTGCACCCCGGCGTCGTCGAACTTCCGCCGGTACAGTTCCACCTTGTCGTACGCGAGGGCCACGGTGCGCTGCAGGCGCTCGAGCTGGAGCGATTCGATGCGGTCCCGGCTGTACTCCTCTTCGGGGTCGAGGGTTCCGGGAGCGGCCGCAGAGGCCTTGAGGGCTGTACCGGTCATGAGGGGTCCTTCGCCTTCGGGGAACGGGCGGGTGCGGGCACGGTGCGGGAGCGCCCGCGGAACTCGGCGACGGGGCGGCCCGCGGCGCCGTCGTGCGCGGTGATGGTGATGTCGTAGAGCCCGCTGCGGCCCGCGGCGGCCCGCCGTTCGGCGACCGCGGTCAGGACCTCGCCGGCCCGCACCGGGCTGAGGAAGGTGATGTCGGCCCCTGAGGCGACCGTCACGGTCCCGGCGTCCTGTGCCCCGGACGCGGAGTCAGCACCGGGGGAGGCGGGGTTGCAGGCGAGGGCGAAGGCAGAATCCGCGAAGGCGAAGATCATTCCGCCGTGGGCGATGCCAAAGCCGTTGAGCATTTCCGGGCGCACCGTCATCGCGATCCGGGCCGAGCCCTCGCCGACCTCGAGCAGCTCGATGCCCAGCCAGGCCGAGGCGTGGTCCTCCGCGAGGATCTGGTGCCGCGGTGCCGCGGGCCCCGCCGTCCGGACGTCGCTGTCCATTCGAGCCGCCTTCCGAATTATTTACCGAATGTTCATTAGGTAATACCGGCCGACGGGCACTGTCAAGGCGGGACGGGCGGGGCCTTGCTTTCGAGCCTCTATATCTATTAGATATAAGCGGCGAAGGAGAGGGCCGCATGTCACGTACGGAGCAGACCCAGACCGCAGTGCTCGGTGCCCTGAGCGTGATGCCCATGACCGGGTATGCACTGCGGGAAGAGATCCGGTCCGTCCTCGGGCACTTCTGGAGCGAGTCTTTCGGCCAGATCTATCCGGCGCTCGCGGAACTTCAGCGGCAGGGCCTAATCGAGCGCCGGGGCGCGGACCGGGCGCGGGCTTCGGTCTTTGCCATCACGCCGGCCGGGACGGCGCGGCTCCGCGAACTGCTCTCGGAGCCGGCGCAACCGGTCCGGCCGCGGAACGGGCTGATGCTCCGGCTCTTCTTTGGCCGCCAACTGGGGCCCGAGGCCTGCCGGAACCTGATCCGGGAGGCCCGGGAGGAAGCGGAGGCGCGGTTGGCCGAGCTTGCCGTGGGACGCAGCGAATCGCAGGAGGGTCCGCACGCCCAGGACCGCCCCTACTGGCTCCTCACGATCTCCGCAGGCGAGCATGCCGCCCGGGCGGCCATCGCCTGGGCCGACGACGCCCTTGAGGCCCTTGAAGCCCTGTCCGACTCGGCAGCGCCCAATCCTGCCGCAGAACCACCAGCAGTTTCCGAGACCGTCCATCCTGTAAGGGAGCACCCATGAACGCTTTCCCCTTTCTCCGCCTCCGGCGCGCCGCAACGCCGGGGCGGACGGCTGCCGCTGCGGCGGCGGGTTTCTCGGTCATCGCGGCCTTCCAGGCATCCCTGGCGCTCGGGGCACCCCTGGGGGAAGCCGCCTACGGCGGCGCCAGCGCCGGCCGGCTGCCGGCGGAGCTGCGCGCGGCCAGCGCCGTGGCCATGGTGGTGTGGCTGCTGGCCGCCCTGACCGTTCTTGCCCGGGGCCGTCCGGGACCGGTTCCGGCGGGCAGGGCCCTCCGCTGGGGACTCCGCGGATTCATCGTCCTGCTTGCGGCCGGGACCCTGATGAACGCAGCCTCGTCGAGTCCCTGGGAGCGGTTCCTCTGGGCGCCCCTCGCGCTCGTCCTGCTGCTTCTGTGCCTGCGCCTCGACCGGCAGCACGGCTCGGACGGGAGTCCCGACGGCCGCGCTGCCTAAGCGGGCGGCGCCCACGGACCCGCAGCTCCACCCACAGCCTTCATCACAGCCTTCACCCAAAATCCGTTCTCCCCTGTTGGGAAGGGATCGACTGTGGTTCACTGCGGGGACAGGGGTGCCAAACCCTCCGGACGCGGATCACGCAAGGTCGAGGCACCGTGTCCGAAACTGAGTTCAAACCTGAGGAGGCCGGTCCGGTGGGCATTGTGAGCTGCGGGGTGGCGGTATCGCTCGACGGGTTCGTCGCCGGCCCGCGCCAGAGCCTGAAGGATCCGCTGGGGGAGAATGGTGAGAGCCTCCACACCTGGATGTTCGACCACCCTGAAGCGCACGCCGCCCAGCGGGAGGAGCTGCTCTCGCACGGCGCGTACGTGATGGGCCGGAACATGTTCGGGCCTGTGCGGGGCGCCTGGGATGAACCCTGGCGGGGCTGGTGGGGGGAGGATCCGCCGTACCACGCGCCGGTATTCGTGCTGACCCACTACCCCCGTGACCCTGTGGTGATGGAGGGAGGCACAACCTTCATCTTCATCACCGACGGCGTGACGGCCGCGGTCGAGCAGGCGAGGGCGGCGGCCGGGAACGGTTCCGTCGGCGTCGGCGGAGGCGCCTCAACCATCAACCAGTGCCTGGCCGCGGGCCTGATCGACGAACTGACCCTGCATGTGCCGCCGGTCCTGCTGTCCGCGGGTGAACGGCTCTTCGCCGGCGTCGGGGACCTTGAGCTCGCGATTGTGCGGGCGCGGAGCACCCCCCATGTCACCTCCACCACCTACCGGGTGGTCCGCTAGGGCCCGCCCCGGACGCCGGGCCAATAGGTCAGGTAAAAATGCGCATATTCCCCGGGTTCAACGCCCCCCGGCGGTGCTAGGTTTTTTGGGAAGGAAGGTGCCTGATGACCGCCGGACCCCCGGCGCCGCCGGCACCCGACGTTCCCGGATTGTGCCTACCCAGGAGGAAGTCATGACGGACCATGTAGCCAACGTTTCCGCGTGCGATGTGGAAACCTGCTCCTTCAACCACCACCACGACTGCACGGCCTTCGCCATCACCGTCGGCGGCAGTCCCGAGCACGCGAGCTGCTCGACGTTCATCGACACATCGGCCAGCGGCGGGCTGCCGAAGGTGCTGGCGCACGTCGGCGCCTGCCAGCGCTCCGAGTGCCAGTTCAACGACCACCTGCTGTGCGATGCGGAGAACGTCCGTGTCGGCCCGGGCGCCGAGGCCGCTGACTGCCTCACCTACCAGCCCCGGTAGCGGCGTTCCCCGGTGAGCGCGTCCTCGACGGAGGATGCGCCGGGGCCACGCCCGGCGGCGGGCCCTACGCGTCGGCGAAGGGCCGGACCTCGGTGGCGCCCAGCGCGTCGGCGGCGAAGGCATAGTCCCACGCCACGTCCTTCCACCGCGCGTACCGGCCGCTGGCGCCGCCGTGGCCGCCGTCCATCTCCGTTTTGAGCACGATCGGTTCTGAACCCGTGGTCTTCTCCCGGAGTTCGGCCACCCACTTCGCCGGCTCGACGTACAGCACCCGGGTGTCGTTGAAGCTCGTCACGGCGGCGATGCGCGGGTAGTCCGCGGTGCGGACATTCTCGTAGGGCGTGTACTCCTTCATGTACCGGTACACCTCGGGGTCGGTGATCGGATTGCCCCACTCCTCCCACTCCAGCGCCGACAGCGGCAGCTCCGGGTCGAGAATGGTGGTGAGGGCGTCGACGAACGGCACCTGGGCCACGATGGCCCGGTACTTCTCCGGGGCGAGGTTCGCGACGGCGCCCATCAGCAGTCCGCCTGCCGAGCCGCCCATCGCGGCGATGCGCAGCGGGTCCACCCACCCGGAGTCCACCAGGTGGTCCGTCGCGTCGACGAAGTCCGTGAAGGTGTTCTTCTTGTTCAGCTTCTTGCCCTGCTCGTACCAGGTGCGGCCCATCTCGCCGCCGCCGCGGACGTGCGCGACGACGTAGACGATGCCGCGGTCGAGCAGGGACAGCCGCGCCACGGAGAACCCGGGGTCCATGCTGACCTCGTAGCTGCCGTAGGCGTAGACCAGGGCCGGGTTGGAGCCGTCCTGCCGCAGGTCCGCCCGACGCAGGACCGAGAGCGGAAGCAGCGTGCCGTCGGCGGCCTTCGCCCACTGGCGTTCGGCCACGTAGCGTTCCGGCCGGTAGCCGCCGAGTACCTCGGTCTCCTTGCGCAGCGCCAGCTCCCCGGTGGCCAGGACGTAGTCGTAGATCCGCGGCGGGGTCAGGAAGGAGGTGTAGGACAGGCGGATGATCGGGGAATCGAACTCGGCGTTGGCGAGGTTGCTCGTGATGAGCTCCTCCTCGAAGTCGGGCTCCGCGGGGGCGGCCTGGGCCGGCGTTCCGAGGCCCTTGAGGTCGAGGACCTGCACGCGTTCGGTGGTGTCCCGGCGGACCGAGAGCACCAGGTGGGTGCGGGTGACCGCGGCTCCGTTGACCCGGACGGCGTCGTCGTGCGGGATCACCGTCGTCCACTGCTGGTCCTTGAGCGGCCGGGCGAACTCGGAGGCGGCCACCAGGCTCACCATCGAGTTCTTGGCGTCGCGGTTGTGCGTCAGGACGTAGTGAAGCACCCCGTCCAGCCGCACCGGCTCCGCCTCGTACAGGATCCTCTCGTCCCGGGAGATCAGCGTGGTCAGGCCGGCGCCCGGCGTCGTCAGGTCGAGGACCCGGTATTCGCTGTACTCGGAGGAGCCGACGCTGATCAGCAGCTGGGTGCGGTCGGCGGAGAGGTCGAAGCCGGTCCACATGGCGACGTCGTCCTCCTGGTAGAGGACCTCGTCCTCCTCCACCGGAGTGCCCAGAGTGTGGACCTTGACCTGGAAGGGGCGCCAGGAGTCGTCGACGACGGTGTAGAAGACCCGGGTTCCGTCGGGGGAGAAGCCGAGGCCGTAGAAGACGTTGGCCACCTCGTCGGGCAGCAGCTCACCCGACTCGAGGTCCTTGACGCGCAGGGTGAACCGCTCGTCGCCGGCGTTGTCCTCGCAGTAGGCCAGGAGGGTGCCGTCCTCGCTCACGGCGAGCCCGCCGAGGGAGAAGAAGGGCTTGCCCTCGGCAAGGACGTTCCCGTCGAGGAGGACCTGTTCGCCCTCGACCGGCTGCCCGGGCACCACCTCGGGGGGAGTCCAGTCGGCGGCGAGGTCGCCGGTGTCCACGGCGGCAACGCGGCACTGGATGCCGTACTGCTTGCCCTCCTCGGTGCGCGAGTAGTACCACCAGCCCTTCTTGCGGGCCGGAACCGAAAGGTCGGTCTCCTGGGTGCGGTTCTTGATCTCGGTGAAGATCCGCTCCCGCAACTGCTCCTGGCCGCGGGTGACGGCCTCCGTGTAGGCGTTCTCCGCGGTGAGGTGGGCGGTCACCTCCGGGTTGTCCTTTTCCCGCAGCCACTCGTAGGAATCGGTGAAGGTGTCGCCGTGGTGGGTGCGTTCCACCGGCATTTTCTTCGCGGCGGGCGGACGGGGGACGGCATCCACGGGGGTCTCGGCAGTCATGGGTCCATCTTGCCAGAAGCGCGCCGAGGGGCCCGGGCGTTCCGTTCACCCGGAGGACGGGTCCGGATCCCCGCAGCCGGGGGTGTCCGGCGGGCGCCGCGGCGGTGGATTCGGTGTTGACGCCCTCCCGGCACGCCGCATATCCTGAACGAACGGTCGGTAATTATTTTCGACACGATCCGCACAGTGAGGTGACCCCATGGCAGCACCAGCAGCGACCCAGTACGGCAGCCCGGACGTCGACGCCGCCGGCCAGCAGCTGTTCGATGAGCTGATCATTCAGGACTCCCGTATTGAACCGCGGGACTGGATGCCGGAGGCGTACCGGAAGTCCCTCACCCGGCAGATTTCCCAGCATGCCCACTCCGAGATCATCGGCATGCAGCCCGAGGCCAACTGGATCACCCGCGCACCGTCACTGAAGCGCAAGGCCATCCTGATGGCCAAGGTCCAGGACGAGGCCGGCCACGGGCTGTACCTCTACTCCGCCGCCGAAACCCTGGGCACCCCGCGCGACAAGATGACCGAAGACCTGATCGCCGGCAAGGCGCGGTACTCGAGCATCTTCAACTACCCCGTGCTGACCTGGGCCGACATCGGCGCGATCGGCTGGCTCGTCGACGGCGCCGCCATCTGCAACCAGGTCCCCCTGTGCCGGGCCTCCTATGGACCCTACGGCCGGGCCATGGTGCGCATCTGCAAGGAAGAGTCATTCCACCAGCGGCAGGGCTTTGAGATCCTGCTCGAACTCGCCAACGGCACGCAGGCACAGCGCGACATGGCCCAGGACGCCATCAACCGCTGGTACGCGCCCTCGCTCATGATGTTCGGCCCGCCGGACGATGACTCGCCGAACTCCAACCAGTCGATGGCCTGGAACATCAAGCGCTTCTCCAACGACGAGCTGCGCTCGCGCTTCGTCGGCATGATCGCCGAGCAGGTGAAGGCCCTCGGGCTGAGCCTCCCCGACCCGGACGTGCGCTTCAACGAGGACACCGGAAAGTGGGAGTACGGCCCGCTGGACTGGGAGGAGTTCAAGGAGGTCCTCGCCGGCCGCGGCCCCTGCAACGCCCAGCGCATGGAGCGCCGCCGCGAGGCCCACGAGGACGGCGCCTGGGTGCGCGAGGCCGCGGCGGCCTACGCCGACAAGCAGGCCCGCGGGGCCGCTTCAGCGACGGAGGCAGCATGACCGGCGGATCCACGACCGGCGACGACGGCTCGACCGCGCCGGCGGCGGGGCCCGCGGAAAAGCGGCAGCCCTGGCCGTTGTGGGAGGTGTTCGTGCGGTCCTCGCGCGGGCTCTCCCATGTCCACGCCGGCTCCCTCCACGCGCCCGACGCCGACATGGCGCTGCGCAACGCCCGCGACCTCTACACCCGGCGCAATGAGGGCGTGAGCCTGTGGGTGGTGCCGTCCTCGGCCATCATCACCAGCGACCCGTCCGCGAAGGAGCAGTTCTTCGAATCTCCGCAGGGCAAGGACTACCGGCACGCCACCTACTACTCCAAGAGCGAAGGGGTGAAGCACCTGTGAGCGAGGCCAACGCCAGCGCCACCCGCATCACCCCGGGCAACGCGCTGCGCCCCGAGGACATCGCCGCCTCGGACGCCGTGCCGTCCCCGGAGGCCGCGGAGTACGCGCTGTGGCTGGGGGACGACTCCCTCATCCTCGCCCAGCGCCTCGGCTGGTGGATCTCCCGTGCCCCCGAGCTCGAAGAGGATGTGGCGCTGGCCAATATCGCACTGGACCTCATCGGCCACGCCCGCTCGTTCCTCACCTATGCCGGCCACGCCTCCGGCCGCACCGAGGACGACCTCGCCTACTTCCGCCGCGAGCCGGAGTTCCGCTCCGCGCACCTGTTCGAGCAGCCCAACGGCGACTTCGCCCGCACCATCGCCCGGCAGTTCGTGGTCTCCCATTACCAGTGGGAGCTGTACTCGCGCCTAACGCACTCCACCGACGCCACCCTCGCCGGCATCGCCGCCAAGGCCGTCAAGGAGGTCGACTACCACCGCGACCACAGCCTCCAGTGGGTGCTGCGCCTGGCCCAGGGGACCGAGGAGTCCCGCCGCCGCATGATTGCCGGGCTGAAGCTGACGTGGCCCTACGTCGAGGAACTGTTCGCGGACGAGCCCCTGATCGATGCCCTCGGCGGCGCGGCCGTCCGGCCCAGCAGCCTCCGGGAGCCCTTCGATGCCGCGGTCGCCGCGGTGCTCGCCGAGGCCGACCTCGAGGTGCCGGCCGTGCCCGGCGCCACGGGCGGCGGCCGCCGCGGCGTGCACAGCGAGCACCTCGGCTACATCCTCGCCGAACTCCAGGTCCTCGCCCGCGAGCACCCCGGCGCCTCCTGGTAGCCCTCATGAGCACCGACACCCGCACCTCCACCGCGGCACACCGGCCCGCCGACCCCGCCGCCGCCGCGGTCTGGGACATCGCCGCCACCGTCTGCGACCCGGAGATCCCCGTGCTCACCATCGAGGACCTGGGCGTCCTCCGGGACGCCCGCGTCGGTCCGGGCGGCACCGGAATCACCGTGGTCATCACGCCCACCTACTCCGGCTGCCCCGCCATGGATGCGATCCGCGACGACGTGCTTGCCGCACTCAGCGCCCACGGCTACGCGGACGCCCGGGTGGAACTGGTCCTCGCCCCGGCCTGGACCACCGACTGGATGACCGAGGACGGCAAGGCCAAACTGAACCGGTACGGCATCGCCCCGCCCACCGGGCAGGCGGCGGCGGGGCCCGTGCGGGTGGGCCTGAGCGTCAAATGCCCCCAGTGCTCCTCGCTGAACACGCGCGAGCTCACCCGCTTCGGCTCCACCTCCTGCAAGGCGCTCTACGTCTGCCAGGACTGCCGGGAACCCTTCGACTACTTCAAGGTGCTCTGACATGGCCGTTACCTTCGCCCCGACCAACAAGCGGCGCACCGCCTTCCACGAACTCACCGTGGCCGAGGTGCGCCGGCTGACCGACGACGCCGTCGAGGTCACCTTCGCCGTGCCGGCGGAGCTGGCCGGAAAATACGACTACGTTCCCGGCCAGTACGTGGCGCTGCGGACCACGCTCGACATCGACGGCGAGCCGAAGGAAGTGCGCCGCAGCTACTCCATCTGCGCCGAACCGCGTCCGGGGGAGATCCGGGTGGCGATCAAGCGGGACCTGGGCGGGGTGTTCTCCAGCTGGGCCAATGAGTCCCTCAAGGCGGGGGACCGGCTCGACGTGATGAGCCCGATGGGCCAGTTCATCTCCAAGCACGAAATGACCGAACTGAACCACCCCGAGAAGATCGACACGGCGACCCAGAACACCTTCGTCGCCGTGGCGGCAGGCTCCGGCATCACCCCCGTGATCTCCATCGCCCGCTCGGTCCTCGCCGCCGGGGAGAACGTCCGCTTCGACCTCATCTACGCCAACAAGGCGGCCATGGATGTGATGTTCCTCGAGGACCTCGCGGACCTCAAGGACCGCTACCCGGCCCGGTTCGCCGTCCACCACGTGCTCTCCCGCGAACAGCGCATCTCGCCGCTGCTCTCGGGCCGGATCGACGCCGAGAAGCTGCAGACCCTGCTCGGGGGTGTGCTGCGCACCGAGGACGTCGACGAGTGGTTCCTCTGCGGGCCCTTCGAACTCGTGCAGCTGTGCCGGGACACCCTCGCCGAGCGGGGCGTGCCGGCCGAGAAGATCCGCTTCGAACTGTTCAGCACCGGCGAACCGGCCCGCCCGGAGGGCCAGACCGGGCGGCCCGTCCGGCCGGCCGACAACGGCGAAAACTACACCATTTCCTTCCGCCTCGACGGGCTGCAGGGCACCGTCGAAAGCCCCACCCACGCCCGGGAATCCCTGCTCAACGCCGCCCTGCGGGTGCGCCCGGACGTGCCCTTCGCATGCGCCGGCGGGGTCTGCGGAACCTGCCGTGCAAAGATCGTCTCGGGCACGGTGGAGATGGAAGAGAACTACGCCCTGGAGCCCGACGAACTCGCCAAGGGGTACGTCCTGACCTGTCAGGCCCGGCCCACCAGCGACGCCGTGTCGGTGGACTACGACGCCTAGGAGAGGCATGACACTGCAGGACACCATGATTTCGCTCGAGGTCAACGACGGCGTCGCCGAAATCACCCTCAACGCCCCCTACAAGCTCAACGCCCTCGACGAGCAGGCGCTCGCGGACCTGTCCCGGGCATACGACGAGGCCGAAGCGGCGGCCGCCGACGGGTCCGTCCGGGCCCTGCTGCTGCGCGGGGAGGGCCGCGCGTTCTGCGCAGGCCGCGACATCTCCGGGGTCTCCCCGGACACCGACGACGCCGAGGCCTACCTCGCCGGGCTGGTCACCCCGCTGCTGAAGAAGATGTCGGCCTTCCCGGCACCGACCTTCGCGGCCGCCCAGGGCGCCTGCCTCGGCGTCGGACTGGGCCTGCTCATCGCCACCGACGTCGTCTACGCCGCCGACAACGCCAAGATCGGGTCGCCGTTCGCCAACCTCGGGGCCACCCTCGACTCCGGCGGCCACTGGCTGTTCACCGAGCGCCTCGGCGCCCACCGCACCCTCGACCTGATCTACACGGCCGAGCTGATGAGCGGCGCCGAGGCCGTGCGGTCGGGCCTGTTCAGCCGCTCGCTTCCCGCCGGCGAACTCCTCGACACCACCCGGGCCACCGCCGCCCGGGTGGCCACGGGCGCCACCGGGGCCTTCCGCGCCTCCAAGCAGCTGGTGGCCGGGATCCGCGACCGGCGGCTGGGGCTGTGGGCGGCCGTGGACCAGGAGAACGCGGCCCAGGCCGCCCTCTGCCGGACGCCGGACTACGCCGAGGGATTCACCGCCTTCCAGGAAAAGCGCGCCCCCCGTTTCGCCGGACGGTAGCCGCCCCTGCAGGGGCGCCGCCGTCCGCGGCGCCCGCGGCAGCCGGGCACGCCGGGTCCTTGTCCGCGCCCTACCGGGTGTCGAGGTCCTCGAACACCAGGAAGGTCTGGGTGTCCAGGACGCCCGGCATCGACTGAAGCCGGTCGAAGATCACCCGGCGCAGGTCGAGGTTGTCCTCCGCGCGCACCAGCAGGATCACGTCGAAGTCCCCGCCGACCAGGGCGATGTGGTGGATTTCGGGGATCTCCCTCAGCTTCTCCCGAAGCTCCCGCCAGGAGTGCTGGCGCACCTTGAGGGTCACATAGGCCGAGGATTTCAGCCCGGCCTTCACGGGATCCACGAGGGCCGTAAACTTCGTCAGCACCCCCTCTTCGGTCAGGCGGGAGATCCGCGAGTAGGCGTGGGCCCGTGAGATGTGGACGTTCTCGGCGAGCGACGTGACCGACTGCCGTCCGTCCCGGGTCAGTTCGGCCAGGATCCTGCGGTCAACCTCGTCCAACGGGCCATCGGCCATCTGTCTCTCTCCGCTCCTGTAATCCAGCTCACATCGACCGATCGTCTTCGATCGAGCCCTCGGGAAGTCAATCCTTCCAGACTTTCGGCATTTGATGGATACGAAATGCACCCTGAAGCGATACTAAGGTGACACAGCATCCAATGCTGCCCCTGCGATCCGCGGGCGGCGGTGCGGAGGCTGTCGGAGACACGGCCAACGGAGGCGGACATGACGATTCCAACGAACAGCGACTCCACTCGAACGGAGGGCGGGGTCGATACGCAGTTGCTGCCCTCGCCGGTTCCGGTGCAGCTGATCGACCACCACGGAGAGGCCCATCCCGACGCCCGGTATGCCCTTCCGGACCCCCAGGCCCTCCTGGCGGGCTACGCGCGGCTGATCTCGGGCCGGCGCATCAACGACCAGGCCAACGCCCTGGTGCGCCAGGGGCGCCTTGCGGTCTACCCCTCCTCCCATGGGCAGGAGGCCTGCCAGGTGTCCGCGGCGCTCGTCCTGCAGTCCCAGGACTGGCTGTTCCCCACCTACCGCGACACCGTCGCCGTCATCACCCGGGGCGTGGATCCGCTGGAGGTCTTCACCCTCCTGCGCGGCGACTGGCACTCGGGCTACGACCCCTACGAACTGCACGTCGCCCCGCAGGCCACCCCGCTGGCCACGCAGCTGCTCCACGCCGTCGGCGTCGCCCACGCAGCCAAGCTCCGCGGCGAGGACACCGTGGTCCTTGCCCTGTGCGGCGACGGGGCCACCAGCGAGGGCGACTTCCACGAGGCGCTGAACTTCGCCGCCGTGTTCCACGTGCCGGTGGTGTTCTTCGTGCAGAACAACGAATACGCCATCTCGGTGCCGCTGAAGAACCAGTCCGTGGCGCCGTCCCTGGCCCACAAGGCGATCGGCTACGGCATGCCCGGGGAGCGGGTGGACGGCAACGACCTCGCGGCGCTGCTGTCGGTGCTCGGCGCGGCCGTCGACTCCGCCCGCAGCGGCGGCGGCCCGGCCCTGATCGAGGCCCACACCTACCGCATGCAGGCCCACACCAACGCCGACGACGCCACGCGGTACCGGGCCGCCGAGGACGTCGACAAGTGGATCCCGAAGGACCCGATCAGCAGGCTGCGCACCTACCTGCGCGGGCTGTCCCTGCTCGACGACGCCGTGGAGGAGCAGTTCGCCGCCGAAGCCGAAGCCGTCGCGGCCGCGATCCGCGTCGGCCTCAACGCCGACGTCGAGGTCGACCCGCAGGAGTTGTTCGCCCACGTCTACACCCAGAAAACAGCGCAGCTCCGGGAGCAGGCCGACCTGCTGCGCGACGAGCTCTCACGCGAGGCGGTCCAGTCATGACCCAGATCTCAGAACGCGCGGCGGCCCCGGTTGAGGCCCCCGCCCGGCCCGCCGACCCGTCGGCGGCCGAGTCCACAGCCCGGTCCGCCGCCACGGCCGTGACCTTCGCCAAGGCCCTCAACACCGCCCTCGCCGACGCCATGGCGGCGGACAGTTCGGTGCTGATGTTCGGCGAGGACGTCGGACCCCTCGGTGGAGTCTTCCGGATCACCGACGGGCTGACCGCCCGCTTCGGCCCCGGGCGCTGCTTCGACACCCCGCTGGCCGAGGCCGGGATCATGGGCATGGCCGTCGGGATGGCGATGAACGGCATGCGCCCGGTCGTGGAGATGCAGTTCGATGCCTTCGCCTACCCGGCCTTCGAGCAGGTGGTCAGCCACGTCGCCAAGCTGCCCAACCGCACCAAGGGCCGGGTGCTGCTGCCGATGGTCATCCGCATTCCCTACGCCGGCGGAATCGGCGGGGTGGAGCACCACTGCGATTCCTCCGAGTCCTACTACGCCCACACCCCCGGCCTCACGGTCCTCGCCCCGGCCACGGTGCGCGACGCCTACCTCATGCTGCGCGAGGCGATCGCTTCGCCGGATCCCGTCGTCTTCCTCGAACCCAAGAAGCTGTACTGGTCCAAGGAGGTTGTCGACCTCGGGGAGCTGCGCCGCGCCTTCGAGGACGGCTCCGCGCCGCGGACCATCGGCAGCGCCGTCGTCGCCCGTTCCGGCACCGACGCGACCCTGATCGCCTACGGACCCTCGGTGCCCACCGCCATGGCCGCCGCGGCCGCCGCCGCCGAGGAGGGCCGCTCGCTCGAGGTCATCGACGTCCGCTCCCTCGTGCCCTTCGACGACGAGACGGTGTGTGCGAGCGTGCGCCGGACCGGGCGGGCCGTGGTGATCGCCGAAACCCCGGGGTTCGCCTCGGTCGCCGCGGAGATCGTGGCCCGGGTCCAGGAGCGGTGCTTCCACTCCCTGGCGGCGCCCGTGCGGCGCGTCACCGGCTTCGATATTCCCTATCCGGCGCCCAAGCTGGAGCATCACTTCCTGCCCAGCGTCGACCGGATCCTCGACACCGTCGATGAGCTGCAGTGGGAGGACGGGCAATGAGCACCGAAGCGCTGCCCGCGTCCCTGCAGGTGTTCCGGCTGCCCGACCTCGGCGAGGGCCTGACCGAGGCCGAACTCGTCAACTGGCTGGTCAAGGAGGGCGATGAGGTCCGCGTCGACCAGCCGGTCGCCGAGGTCGAGACGGCCAAGGCCGTCGTCGAGGTGCCCTGCCCCTACGCCGGCACCATCGCCGTGCTGCACGGGGCGGCGGGGGAGACCCTCGACGTCGGCGCCCCCCTGATCTCCGTCCGGGCCGCCGGCACCCCGGCCGCCGAAGCGCCCGCCGGCCAGCCGCCTGCCGCAGGGGCCGCACCGCGCGTCGAACCCGTCGCCGGGACCATTGCCGGACCGGAGGCCGAAACCTACCGGAACGAGGAGCGGGCCGGCATCTCCACCGCCGCCGCGGCGGCCGCGGCCCCGGAACCCGAGCAGGGCTCGGGCAACGTCCTCATCGGCTACGGCACCCCCGGCGGCAGCACGGGAAAGCGGACCCGGGCGCGCCGGGCCTCCGGTTCGCCGCGGCCGGCTGCACCGGCCACCTCTGTCACCCAGGAGCCCGCGCCCGCTGCGCCGGCCGCGCCCGACGGCGGGAACGCCGTGCAGGCCGTGCGCTGCATCTCGCCCCTGGTCCGCCGGATGGCGCTCGAGGGCGGGCTGGTGCTGCGGGAGCTCCGCGGAAGCGGCCCCGACGGGCTCATCCTGCGCCGGGATGTCGAGTCGGCCCTCGCCGGCCGCGGGGCCGGTACCCCCGCCGCCCCGGCCGTCGAACGGTCAGGGATGGAACTGTCGGTGATGGAACAGCCGGCGGTGGAGCCGTCCACGGTGGAGCAGCCGGCGTCCGGCATCGACCAGCGGTCCGGACTTGCCGTCCTCGAGCGCGTTCCCCTGCGCGGGATGCGCAGGACGATCGCCGACACCCTCTCGCGCAGCCGCCGGGAGATCCCGGAGGCGACCGTGTGGGTCGACGTGGACGCCACCGCCCTGCTGGAGCTGCGGGCCTCGCTGAAGTCCGACGGCGGCGCCCCCGGCCTGCTGGCGTTCATCGCGCGGTTCGTCGTCGCCGGGCTGGCGAAATATCCCGAACTCAATACCCGCGTCCTCACCGGTGGGGACGGCTCCCAGGAGCTTCTGGCCGTCGAGGGCATCAACCTCGGGGTCGCCGCCCAGACCGACCGTGGCCTGGTGGTGCCCAGCATCCGCAGGGCCGACCTGCTCAGCGCCCGGGCCCTCGACGCCGAAATCCGCCGCCTGACCGAGGCCGCCCGTGCCGGGAAGGCCACTCCGGCGGAGCTGACTTCCGGAACCTTCACGCTGAACAACTATGGCGTGTTCGGGGTGGACGGCAGCGCCGCGATCATCAACCACCCGGAGTCGGCAATCCTCGGCGTCGGGCGGATCATCGACCGGCCCTGGGTGGTCGACGGGGCGCTGGCGGTGCGGAAGGTGACCGAGCTGACCCTGACCTTCGACCACCGGGTCTGCGACGGCGGGACGGCCGGCGGGTTCCTGCGGTTTGTGGCCGACGCGATGGAGAACCCGGCCCGGCTGCTGGCCGACCTGTAACGGGGCGGTTTCCCGGCGGCGGCCGGCTTCGCGGATTCCCGTGAAGCCGGCCCCGCCGCGGGATCAGGCGGGAACCATCTCCGGGATGGCCTTCGGCTCGACGTGGCGGATCATGCGCAGACCGCAGTTTTCCTCGACCAGCGCCCCAAGGCTCCGGTACTGGAAACTTTTGCTCGTGGTTTCGGGCCACCGCTTGCGCAGCAGCATGCCCAGGCGGGCCCCATTGACCCGACCGTCGATGAGCAGTTCGGGGTCCGCGCCGACCAGCGAGAGGATCGCCTCCCGGTATTCGGCCAGGGTCGGCGGCGGTGCGGGTTGCGCGGCCGGCGCCGGCACCGTTGGCGCCGGTGCGGGCGGCTCCGGAACCGCAACGACGTGGAACTGGTCCGCGGCCGACCGGAGCATGCTGCTGACGGCCCCGACATCGGGGCCCGAGGTCGTCACCACGATCACATACTTGCCCAGCGCATGCAGCCGCCGCACCAGCGGAACGTAGCCGCCGTCTCCGCTGACGATCACGAAGACCTCGATCCAGGGCGCCTCGGCAGCGACCCGGAGCGCGTCGACCACGAGTTCGATGTCGGCTGCGTTCTTGATGTCCTGGCTGAAGGAGAAGATCTGGACCGGCTCGACGCCATGCCCGAGCAGCTGGCGGCGGTAGGTGCCCATCTCCGCCCGCCCCCAGTTCGCGTAGGCCCGGGCCACCGCAGTCAGCGCGCCGACTCCGCTGTCGCGGACGAGCTGGCCGATGTCCTTGATGATCGAGCCCACGGGAACGGAGGTGGGGTGCCCGGAAACCCCGCCGTAGAGATTCTCCATATCCAGAAAAACCGCAACGTTCCGCCGGGGTGGTGTTCCGCCGGGTTCCATAGTCACCTGTCCTGGTTGGAGCGGAGGGAATACCTCATACGACGAAATTAGGTATTTGAAGAAAGTAGCCCACATGTTTCGGATGTGACTAGAGCTAATAGGACATGAAATTACTTTCCCGCCGCCGAAGCGCTGCCGTTCGGGGACGGACTGCCGCTGGTAGTCTCTGCCCATGGATGAGTCAATGGGGAAATTTCTGTCCGACTTCGCTGCCCTGGTCGAGCTGGCGCAGGCGCAGGGACCGCGCGGTCCCCAGGGCGAACAGCTCGTCCCGATCCTGAGCGCACACCTCGGACGCCCGGCACACGAGATTCCGGTCGTCCTCGAGCAGGTTCCCTCCCACCGCTTCGTGGACCTCGACATCTTCCTGACCGGGGAGGCCGGAAAGGACCCGGCCGCCCGGCTTGTCGGCATCGGCGGGGGAGACCAGCGCCACCATCTATCGCTGAGCGACATGCTTCAGCAGCAGCAGTTCTTCCCGCGGCTTCCCCTCTCCCAGCCCGACTATACGAACGTGGCCGTGGGCCCCGACGCCCAGCGGCAGGCCCTGGCGCTGGGCGTCTGGCTGTTCACCCGGGACGGAGTCCCGCTGGCGGTCCTCCAGCGCACCGCGAGCCCGCAGTACGGCCGGATGGCCGCATCGCTCGAGGTCCTCTCGCCGGACCCGGGCGCAACGGCCGCGTTCCTCGCCGAGCTGCGCCGGCAGCTGCAGAGCGACAGCGTGCTCAAGGGCCAGGTGATCTCCCTGACGATGGACGACTTCGGGCAGGGAAGCGCCGGTGTCACCTTCCACCACCGCCCGGCCCTCGGAGAGGCGGACGTCATCCTGCCGGAGGGCCTCCTGCAGAAGATTTCCGACCATGCCGTGGGCGTCGCCGCCCACCGCGCCGCGCTGAAGGCCCTGGGCCAGCACCTCAAGCGCGGAATCCTGCTGTACGGGCCGCCGGGCACGGGAAAGACCCACACCGTGCGCTATCTGCTCGGCCGGACCGAGGGGACGACGGCGATCCTGCTCTCCGGCGGCACCCTCGCCTTCGTGAGCGAGGCCGCCCGGATGGCCCGCGCCCTCCAGCCCTCGGTGGTGGTCCTTGAGGACTGCGACCTGATCGCCGAGGACCGCAGCTACGGCCACGGCCCGCAGCCCCTGCTGTTCGAGGTGCTCGATGCCATGGACGGGCTTGACGATGACGCCGACGTCACCTTCGTCCTGACGACGAACCGGGTGGACATGCTCGAACGGGCGCTGGCCGAGCGCCCGGGCCGGGTCGATCTCGCGGTGAACATCCCGCTTCCCTCCGAGCGCGAGCGCATCGAGCTGCTCCGCCTTTACTCACGCAGGATCAGCTTCAGCGAGGAGGCGCTGGCCGCGGCCGCCGCGCGCATCGAGGGAACCACCGCGTCCTTCGTCCGGGAGCTTGTGCGCCGGGCGGTTCTCGGGGCCCAGCTCGCCGGTGCCGACGTCTCCGACGAACATCTCGAGGCGGCGGTGGCGGAGTTGATGGCCGACGGCGCCACCCTGACCCGCAGCCTGCTCGGGAGCCAGCACTCCCCGGGCTCCCCGGCCGGGCAGGGCTATCCTCCGGAGCCCGGCCTCGCGCCCGGGCCCGGGTTCTTCCCGGGCCCGGGAGACCCGCCCGGGGGATGGTCCGCACACGGCTCGGTGGGGTGACTCCCGTTGGAGTCCCGGGCTCCTAGACTGGAGGTCCACCGCCTATGGAGAGGGATCCTTCGTGTCCGCAATACCTGATGCCCCGGGGCAGGAAGCCTCGTGGCAGGAGCCCGCGCCCGGCATCCGCGTCCTCTCCCTCCCCGGCTTCGCCGCGAACATCGGCTTCGTCCTCGGTTCCGAGCGCGGGCTGATCATCGACACCGGGGCCGGGCCCCGGCAGGCGGAGCAGATCCTGCGCAGGGTCCGTGAGGTGACGGACCTGCCGCTGGCCGCCGTCATCACCCATGCCCATGGCGACCACTACTTCGGCAACAGCTACCTTGCCGCGCACGGAGTCGAGCAGATCTGGGCCACCTCGCGCTGCAGCGAGGCGATGCTCGACAGCGGCGAGCAGCAGCGCGCCCTCGTCGCCGGAGTGGAACCCGAGATGGCCGCCGGAGAAGGCCCGCACGCCGACCTCGTGGCGGCGACCCGCCTGGTCGAGGGCAAACCGGTGGATCTCGACCTCGGCGGCATGCAGGTCACCCTGTTCCATCTCGGCCGCGGCCACACCGACCACGACCTGCTGGTGGGCGCCGGCAGCGTGCTCTTCACCGGCGACCTCGTCGAAGAGGGCGCCGACCCGGCCTTCGAGGACTCGTTCCCCACCGAGTGGATCCGGACGCTCGGAAAGATCACGGCGCTCGAGGACCTCTACGACGTCTTCGTTCCCGGGCATGGCGCTCCGGTGGATGTGCGGTTCGTCGCCACGCAGATGGAAAAGATGCGCGCCGCCATTCGGGTCACCAAGGTCGCCATGGACGAGGCCTCAATCGACATGACCAAGGCGGTCCCGCTCCTGCCCTACGGCCCGGAACGGTCACGGGTGCTGCTGGACAGGCTCCGGACGCTCGCCCACTGGAAGTGGCTCTCCCGTCAGCCCTGAGCGCCGGGCCGCACGGCGGCTTCGTTCGGGTGCGGGCGGTCCCCGGTGATGCGTGCCTGCGACGTGAAGAGCCAGCCGGCGGCTCCGGCCAGGGTGAAGCCGGTGCCCACGATCGAGGAAAGGCCGGCCCAGAAGAACAACGGCACCCTGGCCGTCCCGGGGACCGGCGCCGGCCCGATCTGCTGCACCAGGACATAGAGCAGCGCGGACAGGACAAGACCCGCAAGGCCGACCACCCAGCAGAGCGCAAGCCACCACCGCGACGCCGCCCAGTGGCGGCCGAAGCCGGGCCAGACGTTCCAGTCGTTGCCGGTCCGCATCACCAGCAGTCCGCCCAGGAGCGTCCACGCCCCCACAACGAGGAGGGCGGCGATCACGTCGGCCGGGCGGTGCCACAGGTTCACGAAGGTCGCGGCACCGGCGAGCACCGAATAGGTTCCGCCGCCGGCCGCGACGAGCGGGCGCCAGCGCGGCGAGGACACCAGGAAGACAGCGGCCACCGCCGATGCCGCCAACGTCGTATGCCCCGAGGGTAATGAATTGAAGTCGAGGGTGGGGACGCCGCGGTCGGGGCGGTCGAGCACCATGTTCTTGAGGATCTGGGTGGTGAGGTTCGCGCCGGCCATGACGCCGAGGGCCAGAAGCGCCGCGGCCCACCGCCGCCGCACCAGTGTGACGAACAGGAGGGTCGCCGCGGCGATGACCACGGAGATCAGCGGCAGGTTGTCGAGGAAGCGGAGAAACGGCAGGGCGCCGTCCGGGGCGGCGGTGTCGGCCTCCGCCCACGCCGATTCGTCGGCGAACTGTCCGGTGGTGGTCCGGACGAACAGCCAATAGGTCCAGCCCAGGGCTGTGAAGCACGCCGCTGCACCCAGGACGAACAGCTGGGGGCTGCGTGCCGCCCTGGCCCGCCGACGGGTCCACCGAAGAGGTCCTCGTTGCAAGGTCATCCACCAACTGTTCCATATCCGGCTGAAAGTTCATGAATAGCGCCCAAACTCCGTCGAGTCCGCAGATCACCACGCTCTGCGGGTGCGGAAGCGTGGTGACGTGCAGTTTCGGCGGTAGGGGAGCGGCGCGTCGCGCACTCCAGTGCCACGTAGCCTAGACGCGTGAGCACACCCGACCTCTCCACCCCGTTCCTCCCCCCGCTGGCCGAGCTTCGGGAGCGTGCACGCGTCGTCGCAGTGCCCATGCGGGTCCGCTTCCGGGGCGTGCTGGTCCGGGAGGCGCTTCTGATCGAGGGCCCCGTGGGCTGGAGCGAGTTCTCCCCGTTCCCCGAATACGGAGACCGTGAAGCGGCGAGCTGGCTGCGTTCGGCACTTGAGGCCGGGTGGCGCGGATTCCCGGAGCCGGTGCGGCAGCAGGTGCCGGTGAATGCCACGGTCCCGGCAGTGCCCGCGGCCCGCGTCGAGGAGGTCCTGGCCCGGTTCGGCGGCGTCGGCGCGGTGAAGGTCAAGGTCGCCGAACAGGGACAGGACCTCGCGCAGGACCTGGCCCGGGTGGCCGAGGTGCGCCGGCTGCTTCCCTCCGCGGCACTCCGCGTCGACGCTAACGGTGGCTGGACCGAAGGCGAGGCGCTGACCGCCCTGACCGAGCTCGCCCAACACCGGCTCGAATACGCCGAACAGCCCGTGGCCGACATCCCGGGGCTGCGTGCGGTGCGCAATGAGCTGCGCCGGCGGGAGGTGCCCGTGCTCATCGCCGCCGACGAGAGCGTGCGGCGCGAGGAGGACCCGCTGCGGGTCGCCCGGGAGGACGCCGCCGACCTCCTCGTGATCAAGGCCGCCCCGCTCGGTGGAGTGCGCAGGGCGCTGGACCTCGTGGCCCGGGCGGGGCTGCCCGCCGTCGTCAGCTCCGCGCTCGACACCTCGGTGGGCATCCGCGCCGGGGTGGCCCTCGCCGCGGCGCTGCCCGAGCTTCCCTACGCCTGCGGACTTGCCACGGTCTCCCTCATGGAGGGCGACGTCACCGATGAACCGCTGGTGCCCGGCGGCGGGTTCCTCCCGGTCCGTCGGGTGACCGCGTCCCCGGCTCTGCTGGAGGCCTTCGCCGCGCCGGCGGACCGGCGGCGGTGGTGGCTTGACCGGCTCGGGCGGGTCCACCGGGTGCTGGCCGCGGCCGCGGGCTAGGCGACCCGGACTCACCCGGCGAGGGCCGCCATCACGGCCGCCTCCGCATGGAGGCGGGTGGTGGCGAACACCGGCAGCTCCGAGTCGTCCTGCCCGATCAGCAGCTCGATCTCCGTGCAGCCCAGGATGATGCCCCCGGCACCCCTCGCGGCCAGGTCCTTCATCACCGTCTGGTACCTGCGCCTCGACTCGTCCCGGATGTCACCGAGCACCAGTTCGTCGTAGATGATGGCGTTCACCACCGCCTGGTCCTCCGGGCCGGGAAGCAGCACCTCGAGTCCGTGGGCGGCAAGGCGGTCCACGTAAAAGGCCTGCCCCATGGTGAACCTCGTTCCGAGCAGACCCACCGTCCGGAGTCCCGAGGCGAGGACCGCCCGGGCCGTGACGTCGCCCAGGTGGAGAAACGGGATGGACACGGCGTCCTCGATGGCCGCCGCTACCTTGTGCATGGTGTTGGTGCAGAGCACCAGCAGGTCGGCGCCCGCTGCTTCGATCCGCCGCGCCTCCCCGGCGAGGATCTCGCCCGCCCGCTGCCACTCACCTTGCGCCTGGAGGCGTTCGATCTGCGCGAAGTCCACGGAGATCAGGACGCAGGAGGCCGAGTGCAGGCCGCCGAGCCGGTCGTGGACCCCCTCATTGATGAGCGAGTAGTAGAGCGCTGAGCTTTCCCAGCTCATCCCGCCGAGCAGGCCGATGCGTTTCATGCGCCCACCGTAGCGGACCGGGTGCTCGTCCTGCCTTCGGTGACGCGGGGATGCGCCGCCTGAGACTGGTGGGTCAAGTGTTTCATCAGGGTTTCCCGCCCGTTCACCGGCGGGAACGCAGGACGTCGGTTTCCCCCGCCAAGGTCGGACGAGAGTCCAACGCCAGTTCGTCCCTCCGGAAGGCACACCCCATGAGTGAAACCACCCGCCGGCTGCTCCCCATGCTCGGACACACCAAAGGCAAGCGAAGCGCCGTCACCTGCGCCCTGAAGTGCGACAACGCCTGCGCGTCGGCGGTCTGCAATACCTCGGAGAACAACTACTTCCGCGACGTCGTCTCGGCCGAGTTTTCCCGGCGCAACCTGCTGGGCGCCGGTGCCGCAGGGGCCCTGGTCCTGCTGGTGGGCTCGGCTGTCGGGCCCGGAAAGGCACTGCCACAGGCCGTCGCCCTGGGCGGGCCGCGCAGCAAGCTCACCTTCACACCCATCGCGCCGGTGGACGCCCTGGTCGATGACATGACGGTTCCCGCAGGGTTCACCTGGAAGCCGGTCATCCGCTGGGGCGATCCGCTGTTCTCCAACTCGCCCGCCTTCGACGCCGGAAACCAGAGCGCGGCCGCCCAGGCCCTCCAGTTCGGCTACAACTGTGACTACACCGATATCCTCACGCTGCCCGGCAGCAAGGGACGCCGCGCGGTCCTGTTCGCCAACCACGAGTACACCAACGAGGCCATCATGGTGCCGCCGAGCCTTCCCCCCGCCGAGGTGCGCGGGATCGGAAAGGCCGCCCACGGGCTCTCCGTCGTCGAGCTTGAACGCAAGAACACGGCGAAGCCGTGGAGCTACGTCCAGGGCGCGCCCCGAAACCGGCGCTTCCTCACCACGACCCCCTACGAGCTCACCGGCCCTGCCGCGGGGTCCGACCTGGTGAAAACCATCGACGACCCGGCCGGCCGCACGGTGCTGGGCACGCTGGGGAACTGTGCGGGCGGCACCACCCCGTGGGGCACCATCCTCTCCGGCGAGGAGAACTTCAACGGGTACTTCGTCAGTGCCGGAACCAGCGCCGGGGACCGCCGGTATGGGCTGGGATCCAAGCCCACGGTCCGCGGCTGGGAACTCGACGAGGCCCGCTTTGACACCCGGATACCGGGCTACGAGAACGAGAAGCACCGCTTCGGCTACATCGTGGAGGTCGATCCGTTCGATCCCACCTCCACCCCCCGCAAGCACTCGGCGCTGGGGCGCTTCAAGCATGAGGGCGCGAACGTGACCGTCGCCCCCGACGGCCGGGTGGTTGCCTACTCCGGGGACGACGAGCGGTTCGACTACCTCTACAAGTACGTCTCCACGAACACGGTCCAGCCCGGGACCACCCCCGAGGCCCGGCGCGCGAACATGTCGCTGCTCTCCCAGGGGTCGCTGTACGTGGCGCGGTTCCAGGGCAACTCCATGCCCGAGATCAACGGCACCGGGGCGCTGCCGGCCGACGGCGCGTTCGACGGCGTCGGGGAGTGGCTGCCGCTGCTGCTGGACAACGAATCGGCGGTGCCCGGCATGAGCGCGGCCGAGGTGGCGGTCTTCACGCGCCTCGCCGCCGACAAGGTGGGCCCCACCAAGATGGACCGGTGCGAGGACGTCGAGCCGAACCCGGTGACCGGCAAGGTGTACGTGGCCTGCACCAACAACACCAACCGGGGAACCGGCACCAACGCGGCGGCGGACGAGGCGAACCCGCGGACCGCCAACCGCGACGGCCACGTGGTCGAGCTGACCGAGGCCGGCGGCGACGCCACGGCCACGCGCTTCACCTGGAACCTGCTGCTGGTGTGCGGTGACCCGGCGAAGAATTCCACGGCGTACTTCAGCGGGTATCCCGCCGACAAGGTCTCCCCGATCAGCTGCCCCGACAACCTCGCGTTCGATTCGGTGGGCAACCTGTGGATCTCCACGGACGGCCAGCCGGGCACCATCGGCTACTGCGACGGCCTGTTCAAGGTAGGCCTCGACGGCGCCGAGCGAGGGCGGGTCGAGCAGTTCCTCGCCGTGCCGCGCGACGCCGAGACCTGCGGGCCCATCATCCACGACGACGAACGCTCGGTCTTCGTCGCCGTCCAGCACCCGGGGGAGGACGGCACCTGGGCGGCCCAGGTGTCACGATTCCCGGACTACGTGCCCGCCGGTGTACAGCCGGCCCCCGGGCAGGGCGCACTTCCCCGGCCCTCGGTGGTGCAGGTCTACCGGGGCTGAGCCCTCCCGGTGACTGCACCGGCTGCGGGTGAACGCACAGCGGCGCCGGCGGAGGAATCCGCCGGCGCCGCTGTGTTCGGTGGGCGCAGCCGTCAGGGGATGAGGGAATCTGCGCGGTACCTGTCAAAGAGTTCCGTGAAGGAGTCTTCGGTGCGCCGGTAGCCGCTGAAGCCCGCCAGTCGGCTCTTGCTCATGTCGGTGACAACCTCGATCTGCCGGCCCAGATCTCCGTCGGTGTGCCACCAGGACGCGAGCCGGTTCAGGTCGTCCTCCACCAGCCCATGCTCGGCGGCAATGTCCTTCCACACGCCCTCCATGCCCCGCATCCGGTCCTGGAGGGGCTGGGGGGTGGCTGACGGACCGACCGGTTCGAGGCCGAAGTAGGCGGCGAGGCGCGGCCACATCCACCGCCACCGGAAGACGTCGCCGTTGGCGATGTTGTACGCCTCATTGGCCACCCCCGGCGTGGTGGACGCCCAGATCATGTGCTCGGCGAGCAGCCCCGCATCCGTCATGTCGGTGAGCGCAATCCACTGCATCTGAGAGCCGGGAAACACGAAGGGCAGATTTTCCCTCCGGCAGATCGCGGCGTGCGCCGCAAGGGTCAGTCCCATGTTCATCGCGTTGCCCACCGCGTGTCCGATGACCGTGTGGGCCCGGTGCACCGACCAGGTGAATCCCTGCCTTTCCGCTGCCGCCCACAGCTCGTCCTCCTGGGCGTAGTAAAAGTTGTCGACCGGAAGGCGGGGCTCCTCCTCGCGGAAGGGGGTGTCAGGCATCTCACCGGCCGCATAGGCCTCGAACGGGCCGAGGTAATGCTTGAGCCCGGTCATCAGGGCCACGTGCACCACCGGTTTGCCCTCGAGGGCGGCCAGGAGGTTCCTGAGCATTCCGGCGTTGACCTCGATGTTTTCCTTCTCGGTCGGCCGCGGGGACCACGCGGTGAAGAACACGTGCGTGGGCCGCTCGCCAGCAAGAACGCGCCGGACCTGCTCAGGCGAGCCGAGGTCGGCCTGCAGGTGTTTCACACCCTGGGACGGGACACCGGCGGACCGGGAGAGGGCAAGGACCGGCCATCCCGCCAAGGCGAGCCGGCCGCGCAGCGCCGATCCGGCGATGCCGCTGGCTCCCACCACGAGGGCGGTTCCTGCGGGCTGGGGTGCTGCGTTGACTTCCATTCAAGCTCCTTCGATCGTTTGGCGTCAGGTAGATGGAGGTGGGGTGCCGGTCAGCGCGCCGTGTAGCCGCCGTCGAGGGGGAGGTTCACTCCGGTGACCCACCCAGCCTCGTCGGAGGCCAGATAGAGCACGCCGTAGGCGACATCGATCGGCCGGCCGAGCCGCTTGAGCGACTGGTGGGCCGTCATCATCTCCTCATAGGCGGGCAGGCCGCCCTCATAGGCGTCCGCAATTCCCTGCACGAGGGGAGTGAGGACCGTGCTCGGATGCACCGAGTTGACCCGGATGTTGTACCGGCCGTACGTCGCGGCGTCCTGCCGGGTCTGCATCGTCACGGCGCCCTTCGCTACGTGGTACGGGGTGAACTCGTCATTGCCGAGGAGACCGTAGATCGACGAGAAGTTCACGATCGAACCTCCACCGGCCGCGATCATGTGAGGAACCACGTGCTTGGTGGCGAAGAAGACCCCCTTCACGTCGACGGCGAAAAGGGCATCCCACTCCGCCTCGGACACCTCGTGCGTCGGCTTGTCCACGCCGATGATGCCCGCACAGTTGATGAGGATGTCGATGGCCCCGAACTCCGCGGCGGCGGCGGCGACGCCGGCGGCCACGCTGGCCTCCGAGGAAACGTCTACCGGCCAGAACCGCGCCCTTCCGCCGGCCGCCGTGATGGCGGCGACGGTCTCCGGGCCGGCTGGGCCGTCGAGGTCGGTGACGGCCACGGCCGCGCACTCACGGGCGAACAGTTCGGCCGTGGCACGTCCCATGCCGGAGGCTGCGCCGGTGATGAAGGCGACCTTCCCCTCCAGCCGGCCCCTCATGCGGACGCTGGCTCCACCGAGGAGGCGAGGAAGTCCCGGTAGCCGTTCTCCTCCGCCTTCCGGCAGTACTCCTGGTACACCTGGCCGCCGCCCATGTAGACGAGGAAGGTCTCCGGCTTGCCCGGCACGTTCTCGCCGAGGAACCAGGCCTTGGCCTTCTTGCCTTCGGAGTACATGACCGTGGACTTACCCGCGCGTTCCACCTCCTCGGCCCACCACTGCTCCGATTCCGGGGTCGCCTCGAGGCGTTCGACGCCGTTCTGCTCGGCCCACCGGATGGCGCGCTGCAGCCACTGGGCCCCAAGCTGGATGGGCACCGGCAGGTTCGAATAGGGCGTCTGGGGACCGAGCGACATGAAGAAGTTGGGGAAACCGTGGGCGTTGATGCCGAGGTTCGACCGCAGCCCTTCGGCGGCCCACTTATCGCGCAGGGTGAGCCCGTTCCGGCCCACGATGTCGATATTGGTCAGGGTGCCGGTCATCGCGTCGAAGCCTGTGGCGAAGATGAGAACATCAAGTTCGTACTCGGTGTCCCCGACCTGGACGCCCCGTTCGGTGATCCCGGTGATCGGGGTGGACTTCGTGTCGATGAGGTGCACGTTGTCCCGGTTGAAGGTGGCGTAGTAGTTGTGGCCGGTCGGCACGCGCTTGCCGTTGAAGGAGTAGTCCTGCGGGCTGAGCAGGTCCGCCGTCGCGGGGTCCGTGACGATCTCGCGGATCTTGCCGCGGATGAACTCGGAGGCCAGCTCGCTGGACTCGTGGTTCGTCGCGAGGTCGTTGAAGCACTCGTTGGCGAAGTGGAAGCCGCCCTCGTTCCACTTGCTTTCGAAGATCCGCTGGCGTTCCTCCGCGGAGACCTCAAGGGCGCTGTGCTCGGCCGGTTCCATGGCGACTCCGAACGGGTGGCCTGCCGCTTTGTCGAAGATCGCGTCGTAGTTCTCGCGCAGGTGCCGCATCTCCTGGGTGGTCACCTTGTCGTTGGAGGTCTCCACGATGAAGTTCGGGGTGCGCTGGAAGACGAAGAACTCGCCGACCTCCTCCGCGACCGTGGGGACGATCTGGATCCCCGAGGCTCCCAGCCCGATCAGTCCCACCCGCTTCCCGGCCAG
>NZ_CADCTE010000149.1 GCF_902805515.1 uncultured Arthrobacter sp.
GTGACCCGCGCCGAGCCGCGCCGATCGGCGATCCGGCCGGCCAGGGGCATGGCAGCGATGGAACCGACCGCGATGCAGAGCAGCGCGAGTCCGAGAGCGCCGGGCGAGGCGCTGGTTCGGTCGCTGATGGCCGGGATCCGGGTGACCCAGTTGCCGAAGACCGCGCCGTTGAGGAAGAAGCAGGCGGACACCGCCGTCCGCTGGCTGCCCAGGTTCGATCGCGGTGCACCGGATCGATCCAGGTGCATGTGTCGAAGGTAGTGATCGTCAGGACGGTCGGGGACTCCGTTGGTGGTCTTCTGCCTGTAGGTGGGCCAGAGCGCGCGGATCGAGCGAGCACGATATGAGACGGATGGTGTTCTTGAACGGGAGCTCAGTTCGAAGAATCACGCGGTGGCCGCCTACACGTCTACGCCGGGGCCCTCACCGGGCCGGGATCGCACACCACCTTGGTGGACGCCACTAGCAGGAACGGCCCACAAAGGTTAGAGGTCCGCCGATTCGGGCCGTTGATTTCGGGCACGGGTTCTGGGGTGGTTGATCCGTCGGTCGACCTGCGCAAACGCCCGACGAGTCAAAAGGTGCCCGGAAAGGCCCGGAAACAGGTGGTTGTGGGCCATAGTCCGAACCCTCTCTTGGCACCGCAGACAGCATGACCGTTTTCCGCTAGTCGGTCCAAGAAGCGCTTGTAGGCACTGGCGGCCAGCCGTCTGCCGGCCAGGGATCGAGGCTGGGCTCGGCTGGGTCGTCGTCGACCAGTCGCGACCGGCGCAGTGCCCCTCAGGCATCTGCGGCGGTCGGCCGGCCTTTCAGTTGCCGGACTCAGGCCACCGCGGCGGTGGCGTCGCCACTGAGTGACAGCGACTCGGTGAGTTCGTCGGTCGTCACGATCTGGTGCGCGTAC
Organism: uncultured Arthrobacter sp.; assembly: GCF_902805515.1. Taxonomy (GTDB): domain Bacteria; phylum Actinomycetota; class Actinomycetes; order Actinomycetales; family Micrococcaceae; genus Arthrobacter_D. The sequence goes on from NZ_CADCTE010000149.1 coordinate 905, forward strand.
CGGGGCCAGTTGAGCTCGATCGTCGCGCGCTGGATGTCCATGGTGAAGGTGCCGACCGCGTCGGAGACGAAGGTGACGTCGTAGCCCCGCTCGACGGCGTCGCGACCGGTGGAGTCCACGCACGTGTTGGTGGTCAGCCCGCAGATGATCACGTGGTCGATGTCGCGCTGGCGCAGTTGGGTGTCGATGTCGGTGCCGTGGAAGGCATCGAAGGTCTTGTGGGGCGTGACGACGACCTCCCCCTCGGCCGGCACGAAGTCGGGGTGAAACTCAGCTCCCCAGGTGCCCGCCTGGAACAGCTGGGCGTGGAACATGCCGTCGTGGCTGGGGGTCCGGTGCTTCCACGGCCCGTAGTCCCACGGCTGGGTCGACATGGGCGCGTGCAGCACCTGGATCCCGGCCTCCCGCGCGAGGGTGAGGACCCGCTTCATGTTGGCGATGGTCCCGACCTCCTCGCAGACCTCACGGAGCGCCGGCCAGGCCTTGCCCCCCTCGGAGATGAAGTCGTTGGTCGCATCGATCACCACGAGCGCGGTGCGCTCGAGCGGGTATCCGGTCACAGTCGATCCTCTCCTCGGTAATTGCTCGTACGGTCATACTAGTATCAGCTGAGACGCCACAGCGCTACTAGCCTTGAACGAGCTTCGCCGCGGCCAAGGCGGCGGCAAGGGCGGTTGAACTGGGCGCTGAGATCCCTGTTCACACGCTGTACGTCCCGGGCGATCGGGACGCCGAGAGGAGGAGGACGGCCATGGGGCAGCGAACGGACACTCGCGAGCGGATCGTCCACTCGTCACTGCAGGCCATGCGTGAGCAGGGCTTCACCGCCACTGCGATCAGCGACATCGTCACCGCCTCGGGGGCTCCCCGGGGCTCCGTGACGTTCCACTTCCCTGGTGGCAAGGACGAGATCGCCGGTGAGGTGATCAAGCTCCGGACGAGTCAGGTGCTCGCCGGCGTCGAGGACATCGCCGCGGCCAACACCTCCGCGAAGGACTTCCTGCTGGCCTGCATCGATGCGGTGGCCGATGACTTCGCTGCCTCCGGGTTCACCGCCGGCTGCCCGGTCGCCCCCATCGCCATCGAACGGGGCACCCGCGCACCGGTGCTGCGGCAGACGAGCGCTGACTTCTTCCGGGCATGGCGGGACTCCGTGGCACGCCACCTCACCGGCTACGGCATCGAGTCCACCCGGGCAGCCCGGGTCTCCACGTTGATGGTCAGCGCCGTGGAAGGCGCCCTGGTCATCAGCCGGACAGAAGAGACCCTCGATGCGATACACGCCGTCCGCGACGAGCTCGCCCTTCTCCCACTCGACGCCGACGACTGACCACCCAGGCGAGACGGCCCAGTAGTCGCGCGACCACGTCAACGACGACAGAGGGATTCCCACGGCCATGCCACTAGTCCGGATCGACCTGCCCAACACCACCGCACCTGCCGACCGCGCCAGGATCGTCGACGTCGTTTACGACGCGCTCCGGCATGTCGCCGGAGCACCTGAAGACGACCGGTTCTTCATCCTCACCGAGCACGGTCCGGACACACTCGTCATGGACCGCACCTACCTCGTCGCTCGAACAGAGCAGGCCTTGATCATCCAGATCACCCTGAACGCCGGACGCAGCACCGAAGTCAAGAAGGCGCTGTTCCGGGCGGTCGCCGACGGCCTCCACGAGCGGACCGGGATCCGAACGGAAGACGTCTTCATCAACCTCATCGAGGTCCCGAAGGAGAACTGGTCCTTCGGCGGTGGGAAGGCTCAGTACGCCGACTGATCGTGCCTCGGCGGGTGCGGACCTGATGGTCGCTGACCGAATCCTCCCGGACGGCGGACGTCTCGGCGCGAAAATGGTCGGGTAGGTCGAGTCCTGTCTACGTCCGGTCAGAGCGATGCCTTTGCCGTCGCCCGACCAGGACCAGGCGCCGCCCTGGGAGGCGGCGCCTGGTCCTGAGGGCTGAGCTGGTGCTAGGTCCAGCCGACCGACGTGCCGGTCGTCGGGGTAGCGGTCGCCGATCCGCGCAGGCGACTGCGAGGTCGGCGGGGAGGGCCCGGCATGCGCGTGGGTGCTGGCACTGGCCGGCGCGGTGTACTCCTCCGTCCGCAGTCCAGGCGTCCGCAGTCCGGCGCCATGGAGAAGGCGACCTCGCCGATGATCGAGGGTAGGAGCGCTGGGCCCAGGTAGGAAGGAGCATCCGGGCATATCGTCGAGACATGAACGAACTGGGGGAGTACCTGCGAAGTCGTCGGGGCGACGTGCAGCCGAACCAGGTCGACCTGGTGTCACACGGCCATCGCCGGGTGCCCGGACTCCGTCGGGAGGAGGTGGCGCTCCTCGCCGGGGTGAGCGTCGACTACTACATCCGGCTTGAGCAGGGCCGCGAGACGAGCCCCTCGGCGCAGGTGCTCGACGCGCTCGCCTCGTCCTTGCGGCTGCCCTACGACGGCCGGTTGCACCTCTTCCGTCTCGCCGGTCTCGCGCCTCGCAAAGTCGTCGCAACTGCTACTTACGTCGACCCCCTGCTGCGACAGCTCCTCGACGCGTGGTCCGGGCAACCCGCTCTCGTCTACAACCGTGCTTACGACGTCCTGGCCGGCAACGAGCTCGCCGACGCGCTCTTTGGTTGGCAGGGGCAACCCCGGGAGAACTTGCTCGAGCTGGTGTTCCTCCACCCCCAAGGTCGAGCCCTGTACCGGGACTGGGACGACGTGGCCCGGAGTGCGGTAGCCGGATTCCGTCTCGGGTACGGTCAGGACCCCAGCGATCCGCGCGTCCGAACGGTCTTGGCCCGCCTGCTGGGGGAGAGCCGTTCCTTCACGCAGCTGTGGAGCAAGAACGACGCACGCGCAAAACAAGCCGCGTCCAAGCGGTTCACCCACCCCGACGTCGGTCCGCTCACCTTGACATCGCAGATCTTCGACGTCCGGTCGGCACCAGGTCAGGAACTGGTGATCTATCACGCCGAACCGGGGTCCCCCTCCGCCGATGCTCTCGGCCTCATCGGGGCACTCGCTGCCACGCGCCGGACGGCGAGCCACGGCCGCCAGCCGGGGCATAGCGGACCGATCGGTCCAGTAAAGGCGTAGCGTTCGTCTAGCCAGGCGGTCAGCAGCCCAGCGGTCACCGTCGAGAACCACGACATGCTGCACAGGGTCGATGCGGAGACCGCCGATCGGGGCGGCCGCACCCCCGTGACGCGAGGTCCGCGGAGCTCCCGGCCACGCGCGAGGCGTAGCGACGCGAGACGGAAGGCGCGGGATGTCGCAGAGTGAAGAACTCGTGCTCAGCCTCGCCGGCACGCGCGTCGGCATCAACGGCAGCCCCGGCCCACGTGCGTTCGGCGTGCGACGCTTCGCTGCAGCGGTTGGACGTGGACCACATCGACCTGTACTACCAGCACCGTGTCGACCACGGTGTGCCGGTAGAGGAGACGGTGGGGGCAATGGGGGAGCTCGTGCAGGCAGGCAAGGTCGGTCATCTGGGCTGTCGGAAGCTTCGCCGGCGATGATCGACGGGCGCACGCCACGGATCCGGTTACGGCGCTGCAGACCGAGTACTCATTGTTCACCCGCGACCTCGAGTCCGAGATCTGGCCGACGCTGCGCGAGTTGGGTATCGGGCTGGTTCCCTACTCACCCCTCGGGCGCGGGATTGCCACCGGCACGCTCACCCCGGGCTCCCTCGCGCAGGGCGACAGCCGGACGTCGGCATACTTCCCTCGTCTGAACGGCGAGGCGCTCGAGGCGAACCTGCGCCTCGTCGACCGGGTCCGCGACCTTGCCGCCCAGAAGGGCTGCACCCCCGGCCAGCTGGCGCTGGCCTGGGTCCTGGCCGAGGACGTGGTGCCGATCCCCGGGACCAAGCGTGCGACCCATCTGGACGAGAACGCGGCCGCCGCCGAGATCGTCCGCACGGCCGACGACCTGCGGCGAATCAGCGACGCGGTTCCCGCCGAGGCCGTCGTCGGCGAGCGGTAGGGCGACATGAGCCACATCGACAGCTGACCGCGGAAGGGGCCCCGGTCCACCCCCGGGCAACCCGCCTGCACCTGCACGACGATCCGGGGGCGAGGCGGAGCTCGGCGTGAATCTGCCGGCTCCCCGGCAGGACGACCGAACATCGGTGGCTCGGCTACAGGGAGCCAGGACTGCTCGCCCGAGACGATCGTCGCCTCCGATCAGAAGTCCGGGGTCGAGGGTCGCTGCCGGCGTCCCCGCCGACGATGGCCGCACGGTGGCGTCCACGCGCCGAGCTGGGCGGCGTGCGTGGTGGCTCACCGGACGGACGTCTGGGCGTTGTCGACCGGGACTCGGCGGGCGGGTGCCTCGTTCCCGGTCCCTCGTGCCCGCCGTCGAGACCCCGCGATGAGCACTGCGATGAGGGCCAGGACCGTCCCCGCCAGGGTCAGCCCGTCGACCGCGCCGCCCTCGGAGAAGAAGTCGATGACCAGCGATGTGATCAACTGACCGGCGATAATCGCGAGTCCGAGCAACAGCACACCGGTGCGGTGGACCAGCGCAGCCGTCGCAGCGACGAAGATGATTGCTGACACGCCACCCAGGTAGAGCCACGGATCTGTCGGGAACGCTGTCGGGAATCCACTGACCAGCCCGTGCGTGACGGCAACGGCCGTGACGAGCACCGTCCCCGCGATGAAATTGACAAGGGTGGCGACGAGAACTGATTGAGTGCTCGCGCGCACGCGTCCATTCGTCGCCTGTTGCCAGGCGAGCGCAGCGCCACCGACGAGCGGAAGAGCAATGACCCACAAGGCGATGTCTGACTCCAGCTTGGCGGACACCGACAAGGCGACCGCCGCGAGGCACAGAAGCGTGCCTACGAGCCGGCGCGTGGTCACGGCTTGGCTTCCGCCCGGCCCTACCCCGATGCGATCGAGCACGAGACCACCGACGACCTGGCCGGCGACGGCCGCGACCGTGAAGAGCGCAGTTCCCAGCATCGCTGCGACGAGGCCCTGAGAGACGACGAACGTGGAACCGACCGCACCGCCGAGCAACGTCCACCATGGCAGAGCGCCCGATTGGACGAGCGGCCGGACGGTCTTGAGTCGTTGACGTGCGCCTTTGTGGGCCAGCAGGCCGATCGTGATCAGCGCCAGTCCCGTCACGAAGGCGATCAATGCCGCCATGAGCCCGTTGTCCAGGCGTGACCCGAGCTCTCCGTTGATCCTGGTCTGAACGGCCAAGAGGCCCCCTGCGGCGGCCGCACCGGCTAGCGAGAGAAGATGTGTGGGCCCTTTTGTCTCAGTTGGTTCGATTTCGAGCGTGCTATTCGCCATGCTTCGAACGTAGATCTGCCAGGCTTTGCGCACAGGGTTGCAGTGTTCATGGGAGCACCACGACCATGCTGGGCGTAGCCCTCTCGCACCCAGGAGAACTGCGTCCTGCCAGCGCGCCGCACGACCGACGAGGCTTTGGATCGTCGCTGCGCCTCTACCTCATGCAGCGGCATCGTCGTCGAAGGGAAGTTTGTTGTGAGCAGCGAATCGAACACCGTCGTGCGCAACGCGCGGGAGCTGGACGCGTCTGTTCTCGAGGGCTTGCAGGCACAGGAGAGCGCAATGCAGCCCATTCTCTACGCGGGAGCGAAGGTTCTCACGCTCGATTCGGTCGTGGGGGACATGTCCTCCGCGGACGTGCTCGTGGGCGGAACTACTGTGGTCGGTGTCGGACCGGGGCTCCTCACGGCGGCGGAGGACGACGGCATGTACGTCGTCCACTGCGTCGGCATGACCATCGTTCCTGCCGTCGTCGACCACCTCGCCGTCCTGGGTCTGCGCGCCGCTCGCAGTCAGCGTGCTGGGACTCTGGCACCGGGGATGCCCGCGACCTTCGCGGTGATCCCCACGGAGCTGGCGTCGGACCTGGCCACCGCGGTCACGACCATGGTGGAGCATCCGGAACGTGTCCTGGCTTTCGTCGCCGACGGCGTCGCCCAGACCTGGAACGGCCGCCCCTTGCGCGAGTCGGAGGGAGACCGCGACGGGCTGCAGGATCCGGCTGACAGCCCCTACCTGGGGATGTGGATCGATG
>NZ_CADCTE010000150.1 GCF_902805515.1 uncultured Arthrobacter sp.
CGGGGTCATGCACCTTGAGCAGCTGTCGAGCAACGCCGCCCGCAACGTCATCGTTCTCGTCGATGACCTCACGGAGGAGCTCGAGCTGACCGGCGACGACTTCACCGAAGAGGTCTGGGACGCGGGCGTGTACGAGGACAAGCGCTACGGCGTCCCGCTGGACGTTCACTCCCTGGCGATGTACTACAACACCGAGCACTTCGAAAAGGCGGGCATCACAGAGGCGCCCACCGACGCCGCATCCTTCGAGGACGCCCTGAAGAAGCTCAAGGCCGCCGGTTACGAGAACCCGTTCTGGATGCCCGCGAAGTGGCCCAGCCACCTCATGAACCTCTCCCTCCTGTGGCAGAACGGCGGCGAGCCCTACGACGCCGATGGCGCCAAGGCCACCTTCGATTCGGAGGCCGGCGTCGAGGGACTCGAATGGCAGACCTCGATCATTGAGGATGGGTACAGCCCCAAGAACGTCGCCATCGACTCCCAGTACGTCGCCTTCAAGAACGGTGAAAACTCCATCACCTGGGACGGCATCTGGCAGTTCAACGACCTCGAAGCCGCCGGCGTCCCTTACGCCGCCGCTCCGATCCCCGTGATCGGCGAGGAAGACGCAGTGTGGGCCAGCTCGCACAACTTCTTCCTCCCCCGCCAGGCCCAGCCCGACGAGAACAAGGCCAACGCTGCCAAGGTCTTCATCGCCTGGATGAGCGAGAACTCCGACACCTGGGCCGGCTCGGGCATGATCCCGGCCCGCACCTCGGTGCGCGAAGGCGGAGCACTTGATGGAACCCCTCAGGAACCGATCGCTGCGAAGGTCGACTCCATGAAGTTCCTGCCTCCCGTCCCGGGTCTGGGCACCGTCCAGGCCGAGACTCTCGAGGTCGGCGTCGACAACGCGATCCTCGGCGAGCAGGAGCCCAAGGAAGCCCTTTCAAAAGTTGCTGCGAAAGCATCCCAGCTGATGGAAGAAAACCAAGCCTCGTTTGGAAAATAGCCGAAAATGAAATCCTCATCCCAGGTGGGCGCCTCCTCGAAGGAGGAGGCGCCCGGGCGTCAGCCGACCACTACGCCCACCCGAATTGCGGCCCCGAAAACGAATAAGGGTGTCGCCAAGCAGGCTGCAGGCACTCCGTGGCTGTTCCTCGCTCCGTACCTGATCCTTTTCATCGGGTTCGTCCTCATCCCCATCGTCTTTGGCCTCTGGATCAGCCTGCACGCCTGGGACTACACCCGTCCGCTTCAGCCCTTCGTCGGGCTGGCGAACTACGTGTCGCTGTTCCAGCCCGACTCGCCCTACTTTGAGAGCTTCTGGAGCTCGATGCAGGCAACGGGCATCTTCACCGTCTTCAGCGTCCCCCTGCTGCTGACCATCCCGCTGGCCGTCGCACTGCTGATGGCCTCGAAATTCCCGGGCCGGAACTTCTTCCGCGCCGTGTACTTCGCGCCGTACGTCCTCGGCGTCGCAGTGATTTCGGTGCTCTGGCGCTACCTGCTCGACAACAACATCGGCCTCGTCAACTACTACCTGGGTGCGATCGGCCTGCCGGACAACATCGCCTGGACCACCTCCACCCCCGCGGCCTGGGTTGCCCTCATCGGCGTCACGGTGTGGTGGACCCTCGGGTTCAACGCCGTCATTTACCTGGCGGCCCTGCAGGACATCCCCGGGGAACTCTACGAAGCGGCAAGGGTCGACGGCGCCAACAAGTGGCAGCAGTTCCTCAATGTCACCATCCCCGGGCTGCGCCCGGTGTTGTCCTTCGTCACCATCGTCACGCTCATCGCCTCGGTGAACATGTTCGGCCAGTCCTACCTGATCACCCTTGGCGGCCCTGGCCGTGAGACCCGCACCGCGATCTACCAGATCGCCGAAACGGGCCTGCGCAACTTCCAGATGGGGAACGCCGCGGCCATGAGCTACGTGCTCACCCTGTTCCTCATGCTCCTGAGCCTCATCGTGTTCTGGCTCTTCCGTGAAAAGAAGGAGGGGAAATGACACAGCTCACCGAGTCCGATGCGTCAACAGCATCCGGCGCATCCGGCGCAGGGAACAGCGGAAACCTGTCCACCAAGCGCGCCGATCCAGCCGGACGGCGCAAGATGGTCTTGCGGCTGATCATCCTCAGCATCGTGGCGCTCATCTTCATCAGCCCGCTCATCTTCATGTTCGTCACCTCCTTCAAAACGCGCGAGGATGCCACCGGGATCCCGCCGAGCTGGATCCCCGACCCGTTCTCGCTGCAGGCGTACGAGTCGATCCTCGCCCCCGGCAGCAGCACCCCGGTGCTGCGCTGGTTCCTCAACAGCATGGTGGCCGCACTGCTCCACGCGGCCCTCGTCGTCGTCATCTCCGCCCTCGCCGCCTACCCGCTGGCGCGGATGGAGTTCCGGGGCAAGAAGATTGTGTTCGGCGTCATTGTCGCCACCCTGCTGGTGCCCCCGGTCATCCTGATCATCCCGAACTACCTGATCGTGAGCGGCCTCGGCTGGCTCAACGCCCTGGTGGCGATCATCGTCCCGACCGCTGCGTCGGCCTTCGGTGTGTTCTTCATGCGGCAGTTCTTCGGAGCGCTGCCTGAAGACCTCGAGGAAGCCGCCCGGCTCGATGGGGCGAACCGGTTCGAGATGTTCACGAAGATCATCCTGCCGCTCGCGAAGCCCGCAATGGCCACACTGGCGCTGCTGGCGTTCCTCACCAACTGGAACGATTTCCTCTGGCCGATCTACGTGCTCTTCAGCCCCGAGGTGCAGACCCTGCCCGCGGGCCTTTCGACACTCCAGTCGGCCAACGCGGTGAGGTACGACCTGCTGATGGCCGGTGCCGTGATGGCAAGTCTTCCGGTCCTGGCGCTGTTCGTCTTCCTCCAGAGGTTCATTATCGAGGGAGTCTCACGCTCCGGCGTGAAGGGCTGACACCCGAAGGTCGAACAACGGTTCCCGATTCCCCCCGGCGCTCGCGCCGGGGGGAATCGCCCGTTAAGCGCAATGTCGACAGCCGGAACCCCGATCCCTGCGCACTAGACTTTTGGAGGCACCTCCCGCGGAGGCACCTTCCCAGCAAGCACCCCAGCACCCAAGCACCCCACCCCAGAGGAACTCATGACACCGATGGACCCCGCAGTGCCCGTCTCGGGCCACCAGTACACGCTTCGCGCCGGCGGCTACACCGCCGACATCGCCAGCGTCGGAGCCTCGGTCCGCCGGCTGCGCTTCGAGGGCCGGGACCTCGTGGTGCCCTACGAGGAATCCGAGGTCCGCCCCTTCTTCCGCGGTGCGCTCCTGGCACCCTGGCCCAACCGGATTGTCGACGGACGGTACACCTTCGACGGGAAAGAAAACTTCCTGGCTCTGACCGAGCCCAACCGCGGCCACGCCCTGCACGGACTGATGGCCTGGCAGGACTGGCTTCCCGAGGAGCAGACCGAGTCCTCCGTCCGGCTTCGCGCCGAGGTGGTCCCCCAGGACGGCTACCCCTTCCGCCTTCGAGTCCAGGTCGACTACGTGCTCGACGACGGCGGCCTGCACACCACGGTGACGGCGACCAACACCGGGCCCTCCCCCGCCCCCTACGGCACCGCGCCGCACCCGTACCTCGTGGGCGGGAACGGCCGCGTGGACGAATGGACCCTCTCCCTTCCCGCGGACTCCGTCCTGAACGTCACCGAGGACCGGCTCATCCCCACCACCCTCGACCCGGTGCACGCGGAGTTCGATTTCCGCGCCCCTCGCTCCGTGGGCACGACCTTCATCGACCATGCCTTCACGGGCCTTGCATACGACGCCGACGGGCGGGTCACCGTGGGCGTCACCGGCACCGACGGCCGCGGCGCGGGCATCACCTTCGGCCGGGACTGCCCCTGGGTGCAGGTGCATACCGCGGACCAGCCGGACCCTGCGGTCTCGCGCATCGGCATGGCCGTTGAGCCCATGACGTGCCCGCCGGATGCCTTCAACTCGGGCACCGACCTCGTCGTGCTGGCTCCCGGCGGCTCCCACGAGGCGCGCTGGAGCATCCACACCGTCTAGGGCCAACAAAGGGTTGCGGCGGCTCCGCGGGCCTGCTAGTCCTGAGGGACAAGGTGTTCCGCAGAGGAACCGGCGTGCGCTCAGCGACGAGTGGTGCCGGAAGAAGGGAAGTGCACCGTGGTCCGCAGCAACCCTCCGGTCGAGGAACCCGACGAGAAGAACGTCGAGGTCAAGGACCGGCCGAAAAACTGGGCCGCCGGCGTGCCGGGGGTCTACTACTCCATGAAGCCGGCGCTCGAGCACATGGGGGTGGACCGGACCCGGAAGACCCTGCTGGCGCTGAACCAGAAGGACGGCTTCGACTGCCCAAGTTGCGCGTGGCCCGACCCGAACCACCGCAAGGCCTTTGAGTTCTGCGAGAACGGAGCCAAGGCGGTTACCTGGGAGGCCACCCCCGTCGTCATCGGCTCGGAGTTCTGGGCCGAACACTCGCTGACCGACCTGCGCGCACGCACCGAGTACTGGCTCGGCATGCAGGGCCGGCTCACCGAGCCCGTCTACAAGGCCGCCGGCGAGGACCACTACCGGCCGGTGGGCTGGGACGAGGCGTTCTCGATCGTCGCCCGGAAACTCAACTCCCTGGACTCCCCGCATGAGGCGGCCTTCTACACCAGCGGACGGACCTCGAACGAGGCGGCGTTCCTTTACCAGCTGTTCGTCCGTGGCTTCGGCACGAACAACCTGCCCGACTGCTCGAACATGTGCCATGAGTCTTCGGGCTGGGGCATGGGCCAGACGATCGGCATCGGCAAGGCCACCATCACCTACGACGACTTCGCGAAGTCGGACCTGATCATCATCCTGGGCCAGAATCCGGGGACCAACCATCCGCGCATGCTCACCGCGCTGGAGGAGGCCAAGGAGTACGGCGCCAAGATTGTCGCCGTGAACCCCCTGCCCGAGGCCGGCCTGCGGAGGTACAAGAACCCGCAGCGGGTCAGCGGCATCGTCGGGCGCGGCACCGAGATCGCCGACCAGTTCCTGCAGATCCGGCTCGGCGGCGACATGGCGCTGCTTCAGGCCGTCTCCAAGCGGGTGTTCGAGGCGGAGGCAAGGAATCCGGGCAAGGTCCTCGACCACGAGTTCCTCGAGAAGCACTGCGAAGGCCTCGATGAGCTCCGTGAGCACCTTGCCCAGCTCGACGAGCAGGCGGTGCTCGAGGCAACCGGGCTGCGCAGCGAGGAGATCGACGAGCTCGCCGCACGCTATCTGCGGGCCGAGCGGGTCATCGTCACGTGGGCGATGGGGATCACCCAGCAGAAGAAGGCGGTCCCCACCATCAAGGAGATCATCAACCTGCTGCTGCTGCGCGGCAATATCGGCAAGCCCGGAGCCGGCGCCTCCCCTATCCGCGGGCACAGCAACGTGCAGGGCGACCGCACCATGGGCATCTGGGAGCAGATGCCGTCGACCTTCCTCGACGCCCTCGGCAAGGAGTTCTCCTTCGACGCGCCCCGGGACCACGGTGTCGACGCCGTCGAAAGCATCCATCAAATGCGCGACGGGAAGATCAAGGTGCTCATCGCCCTCGGCGGGAACCTCGTCTCGGCCATCTCCGACACGCAGGTCGCCGAGGCGGCCTTCGCCAACACCGAGATGACCGTGCAGATCTCCACCAAGCTCAACCGCTCCCACCTGATCACCGGGGATGAGGCTTTGATCCTGCCGACCATGGGCCGCACGGAGATCGACGTCCAGGAGAGCGGCCGCCAGTTCGTCTCGGTCGAGGACACGGTGTGCGCCGTCCACCCGTCCTGGGGCAGCGTCGAGCCGGTGTCGCACACGCTGCTCTCCGAGCCTGCGATCATCAGCCGCCTGGCCCGCGAGACCCTCGGCGACCGCGTGAAGGCCGACTGGGTGGGCTTCGAGAAGAACTACGACCTCATCCGGGACTCCATTTCCCGGGTGGTTGAGGGCTGCGAGAACTACAACGAGAGGATCCGGCAGGAGGGCGGCTTCGTGCTGCCGAACGGGCCGAGGGACTCGCGCACCTTCCGCACCCCCACGGGGCGCGCCGTGCTCACGGTGAACGACCTCGAACACCTCGAGCGTCCGCCGGGCACCCTGATCCTGCAGACCGTGCGCTCCCACGACCAGTGGAACACCACCATCTACGGGCACAACGACCGCTACCGCGGCATCCGGAAGGGCCGCCACGTGGTGTTCATCAGCCCCGAGGATATTGCCGAGCTCGGCCTGTCCGACGGCCAGCAGGTCGACCTGCACGGCGTGTACGACGACGGGATCCAGCGCGTGCTGCGCAACTTCCGGGTGGTGTCCTACCCCACTGCCCGGGGCTGCGCCGCGGCCTACTACCCGGAGGCGAACGTCCTCGTCCCGCTGGACTCGGTGGCCGAGGGAAGCAACACTCCGGTGTCGAAGGCGGTCCTGATTCGGATCGAGCCGACTGCTGGTGACGCCGCGGGTGAGGAGGCGGGTGACGCGGCGGAGGCGAAGGCCGGTTCCGCGGCGGCGCCGGCCTGAAAATTCCGCGGGATTTTCCGGTGGAAATGTCGATCCGGGGCTGCTCCCGCCGTCATGGGGATACGGGACGCACCCCGCGCCCGCCGAATGCGAAAGGCCGAAACCATGCGTTACTCCCTGCTCCTGAATAACCCCGAGCCTGCCGACGTGGGCATCACCGAAGAAGACATGGCCCCCTTCCGGGAGGCCTTCGATGCGTACGCGAAGTCGCTCGACGCCGCCGGCATCCTCGTCGCCGCTGAGATCCTCAAGCCGGCCGAGATGACCACGACGGTGACGCTGCGGACGGGCACCCTCTCCATCCAGGACGGCCCGTTCGCCGACACCAAGGAGA
>NZ_CADCTE010000151.1 GCF_902805515.1 uncultured Arthrobacter sp.
TTCCCGCCCCAACTTCACCGCCCGAACTTCACCGCCCGAACTTCCCCGCCCGAACTTCCCCGCCCCAACTTCCCCGCCCCGGCATCCCATCCAAAGGGCGCCCCGGAACGAAGATCCTTCGTTGGTGACGACGAGTGAGGAGCAGCCATGCCCACAAGTGACCTCTACGACATCGAGCTGGCCATGAATGATGGCACCACGCGGTCCTTCGGCGACTACCGGGGCAGCATCGTCCTGGTGGTCAATGTGGCATCGAACTGCGGGTTTACTCCCCAGTACGAGGGACTGGAGCGGCTGTACCGGAGGTACGAGGCGGACGGCTTCGTCGTGCTCGGCGTTCCCTGCAACCAGTTCATGAACCAGGAGCCGGGAACCGACGAGGACATCCGGTCCTTCTGCTCAATGAATTTCGGCGTCACCTTCCCGCTCACCCGCAAGGCGGATGTGCGCGGAAAGAACCAGCACCCGCTGTACGCCCGGCTGACCGGGTACAAGGGTGCCGGCCTGTCGAAGTCGGTGCTGCCCGGACTGGTGAGGTGGAACTTCGAAAAGTTCCTCATCAACCGCGAAGGAATCATCATCGACCGCTTCGCCCCCACCGTGGAGCCTGACGCCCCCCAGATTGCCGCCGCGATCGAATCCTGCCTGAAGGCCGCCGCCTAGGCAGCGCCCTACTGGGCGAGGACGGCGACGCAGCCTGCGAGGAAGGCCGCTCCGGCCTCCTCGTTGACCAGGCCCTCCTCGATAAGGATGGGGTACGGCTTCTCCGGCACGCCGTCCGAGGGCCGGACGTCGACGTGGGCGACGTCGTAGCCCTTGGCAAAGAGATAGTCCGCCATCGCGTAGTCGGTCCGTGAGTCACCGACGGTCCGCCAGATCGTGGGAACCTCCCCAAAGGGAGCCAGCAGGGCCAGTGCCCGCTCCGCGCCGAGGTCCTTGCCCAGCCGGACCGATTCGATGTCGGTGGAGATGATGGTGGGATCAATGCGGTAACCCACCTCCCCGTTGCTGTCGGGCCGCTCCTGGCCGAGCCGGATTCCGCCCATGTCGTAGCTCGCCAGGATGTCGAGTGCATCGGCGTCGAACTCGGCCTGGCCTGCCAGGTAGTCGGCGCTGCTGACGTCGAGCGACTGCTCAACCGAGACCATCGCGCGCTTGGTCTCATCGAAGAACATCAGCGCCGAGTACTTCTCCTCCACAAGGTCCCGGACGTCGTCGCCGAAGCTGGAGGGCAGGGCAAGTTCCTCGTCCACGTGCACTTCACCTGCACCGTCGGCGTCGAAGCTGAACCAGGATGCGCCCTTTTCGCAGATCGCGTGGAACCGGACCCCGTCGGGAATACCTGAGGCCATCATGGGGTTCAATAACTGCTCCCGGATGAAAGCGTCGGAGCGGCCCGTGTTGAACACCACGGGCCAGCCGGCACCGGCCAGCCGGAGCAGGTAATCGATGATCGGCTGGGGAACAGTACGCGTGACGGGGCTGGCAATGGGGCCGTCAACGTCGAGGAGCAGGCCCATGCGGGCTTCGGAAAAGGGCATGTTCCATTATGGACCGACGCCGTCCCGGTGCCTGTTGACATTCGAAGCACGAGAGCACATACTCATGGAATCGATTCCATGGAATCGGTTCCACCGTAAGGAAATGCAATGAAGCAGATTACGATCAAGGACGTGGCGGACGCCGCGGGGGTTTCCAAAGCCACAGCATCGCGCGTCCTGTCGGGCCACCCGGCCACCTCGCAGGAGGCGCGCAAGGCTGTTGAGGCCGCGGCCGGACGGCTCGGCTTCCGTCCGAATGCGCAGGCCAGGTCCCTCCGGAAAACCCGCACGCAGACCATCGGCCTGCTCCTCCCGGACGTCCGCAATCCCTTCTTCGGCGACCTCGCCCATGCAGTGGAGCAGCGGGCCCGCAGCTTCGGATACATGACGCTGTTTGGTAACGCGAACGAGAATGTGGCGCAGCAGGACGAGTACATTGACGTCATGCTGTCCCAGCGGGTGGACGGAGTCATTGCGGCACCCCAGGGTGATGGCGGCAACCTCGACCAGCTGCTCCGCAGCGGGGTGCCGGTGGTCTTCGTTGACCGGGTCCTCGACACCATGGAGGTCCCATCCGTCAGTCCGGATAACTCGACGGGCATTCACGACGCCGTGAAGCACCTCACGGCCCGGGGACACCGCCGCATCGGCTACATCGCCGGTCCGCAGTCAACCTCCACGGGCCGCGAGCGCCTCCGCTCCTACAAGGAAGCCCTGGCCGCCACGGGGGCGGACACCGACGCCGAACTCATCTTCCTTGGCGACTTCCAGGCCGCCAGCGGAGCCGAAGGGGCGCGAACCCTCCTCGACCTTCCCAACCCGCCCACGGCCCTGCTCGCCGCGGACAGCCTGATGAGCATCGGGGCGGTAGGAGTCTGTAATGAACGCGGGATCGCCATCGGGCCCGACCTCGCCTTCGTCGCCCACGACGACATCGACGCATTCAACCTCATCAACCCGCCACTCACGGTGATCGCACACGATATCGACGCAATGGGGCGCCTGGCTGTCGACATGCTGATGAGCGTCATTGGGGGCGGATCACCCGCCTCCAACACCATCCCAGGCCGCCTGATCGTCCGCGGCTCCACCCCCGAATTTGAGAAAGAACGGCAATCATGAACGGCAGTCCCATCCTTACGCTGGACAACGTGTCGAAGGCGTTTGGCCCCGTCACAGTGATCGATGGCGTCAGTGTCAACGTCCTGCCCGGCAAGGTGCAGGTTCTCCTGGGCGAAAACGGCGCCGGCAAGTCGACCCTGATCAAGATGATGGCCGGCGTCCACCAGCCCGACGGCGGCAGGATCCTGATCGACGGCGAGGAGGTCCAGCTCCCCGATACGAAGGCCTCCGAAAAGCACGGCATCGCCACCATCCACCAGGAACTCAACCTGGTGGGCACGATGAGCATCGCCGAGAACATCTCCCTGGGGCGCCTGCCCCGCCGTTTCGGGCTCGTGGACAAGGCTCGGATGAAGGAGGACGCCCGCGCCGCCCTCGCCCTGATCGGACTGGACCTCGATGTCGACCGAATGGTGGGGGAGCTGGGGATCGCCCATCAGCAACTGGTCGAGATCGCGAAGGCCCTGAGCCTGAACGCCCGCATGCTGATCCTCGACGAGCCGACCGCGGCACTGACCAAGCGGGAGATCGCCTCGCTGTTCAAGGTCGTGGAGGACCTCAGGTCGCGCGGGGTGGGAATGGTCTTCATCAGCCATCACCTCGACGAGATCGCCGCCATCGGCGATTCGGTCTCGGTCCTGCGCGACGGCCGGTTCATCGCGGAGGTTCCCGCCACCACACACGAGGACGAACTGGTGCGCCTCATGGTCGGCCGCGACATCGATCAGCAGTTCCCGCGCCGCCGCGAGTACGCCGGGCCCGCAGAAACCCTCCTCGAGGTCAGCGGGCTCTCCACGAAGGGCATGGTCAACAATGTTTCCTTCTCGGTGCAGGCCGGTGAGGTCGTCGCGCTCGCCGGGCTGGTCGGTGCGGGCCGCACCGAGGTGATCCGCGCCATCGCCGGAATCGACCCGTACACCTCAGGAAGGATCTCGGTCCGGGGCAAGGCCCTGCCGCCGCTCAACGTCGGTGCGGCGATCCGGGCCGGTATCGGCCATGTCCCCGAGGACCGGAAGGTCCAGGGCCTTGTCCTCGGTGCGGACGTCAACGAGAACATCGGCTACGCGACCCTCGCGGCGACGGCGAGGGCCGGGATCGTCGATTTCGCCGGGCAGCGCAAGCGTGCCCAGGAGGTCGCCGACAAGCTCCGCATCCGAATGTCGAGCCTCGACCAGACCGTCGGCTCGCTCTCCGGCGGGAACCAGCAGAAGACGGTTTTCGCCCGGTGGATCGTCGCAGGCGCAACCGTCCTGCTGCTCGATGAACCGACCCGCGGCGTCGACGTCGGGGCGAAGGTCGAAATCTACGAACTGATCAACGCCATCACCGCGGCCGGCGGCGCCGTCGTGATGGTCTCAAGCGAACTGCCCGAAGTGCTCGGCATGGCCGACAGGATCGTCGTCATGAGCGGCGGCCACGTCTCCGGCCAACTGCCAGCCGAATCCGCAACGCAGGACTCAGTGATGTCGCTGGCCGTCCGCGATGTACAGCGAGAAATTGAAGACAAGCAGATGAAGGACGAATCATGAACAAGGTAGCTGAAGCTGTAGCTGTCCCCAAGGGGCGCGGACGGGGATCGTTCATGACGTTCCTCTCCGGCAATGGAGCACTCGTAGGGCTGGTGGTCCTCGGACTGGCGCTCTTCATCGCCACCCCCGACTTCCTCACCGGCCGGAACCTCCTGAACGTCGGCATTCAGGCCTCCGTGATCGCGGTGCTCGCCTTCGGGCTCACGTTCGTGATCGTTGCGGCCGGAATCGACCTGTCCGTGGGATCGGTTGCGGCACTCTCGGCGATGGGCTCGGCCTGGATCTTCTCCCAAGCCGACCTGCCAGGCTGGATCGCACTGATTGGAGGGCTCCTCATCGGCACCCTCAGCGGCGCGGTGAGCGGGCTGGCGGTCAGCTACGGACGACTTCCATCGTTCATTGCCACCCTCGCAATGCTGAGTGTGGCCCGCGGCCTCACCCTCGTCCTCTCCGGCGGCCGGCCCATCCCGACCGCTCCCGAGGTTTCCTTCCTCGGCAGCATGCTCGGCCCGGTACCCATGCCCATCGTGGTGCTGATCATCGCCGGTACCGTCGCAGCCCTGATCCTCAACTTCACGGTCATGGGCCGCTACATGTACGCGGTGGGCGGCAACACCGAGGCCGCCCGGCTGTCCGGCATCCCCGTGCGCCGGGTCCTCATCACCGTCTTCGCGCTCTCCGGGTTCTTCGCGGCGCTCGCGGGCCTGCTGCTGTCCGGCCGGCTCGATTCGGCCCAGCCGCAGGCAGCGGTCGGATATGAGCTCGACGCCATTGCCGCCGTCGTCATCGGCGGGGCCTCCCTCGCCGGCGGTGTCGGGCGCATCAGCGGCACCCTGATCGGTGCGCTCGTGCTGGTCGTCATCCGCAACGGGCTCAACCTGCTCAACGTCTCATCCTTCTGGCAGCAGGTGGTCATCGGCCTCGTGATCGCCCTGGCCGTCGGTGTGGACTCGCTCCGCCGCAAGACCGCGCAGCACTAACTCTTTCCTCTCCAACCACCCCCACAGATAAAAGGAAAAAACAATGAAGTTCACTCCCACCAAGATCGTGGCGCTTTCCGCCTCAGCCGCACTCCTGCTCGGCGTCGCCGCATGCAACCGCGGCGGAGACGACGCGGCGTCCGGCGGCGACAGCGTCACGCTGGCTGTCTCGACGCTGAACAACCCGTTCTTCGTCGAACTGCGCGATGGTGCCCAGGCCGCGGCCGATGACGCCGGAATCGACCTCGAGGTCATCGACGCGCAGAACGATTCCGCGACGCAGACCAACCAGCTCGCCACCGCCGCCAGCGGCACCGACGGCGTCATCATCAACCCGGTCGACTCGGACGCTGCGGCGGCCTCGGTGGCCCCGCTGATCGAGAACGCCACCCCCATCGTGGCCGTCGACCGCACCGTGAACGGGGCCGAAATCCAGTCCCTGGTCTCGAGTGACAATGTGGCCGGCGGGAAGCAGGCCGCCGAAGAACTGGCCCGGGCCATGGACGAGAAGGGCAAGGTGATCGTGCTCCAGGGCGTGGCGGGCACCTCCGCCAGCCGCGACCGCGGGGAAGGGTTCGCCGAAGGCCTCAAGGCCTACCCGGATATTGAGGTGGTGGCGCAGCAGACCGCCAACTTCGACCGGGCGGAAGCGCTGAACGTGGCAACGAACCTGCTGCAGTCCAACCCGGACGTCACCGGAATCTTCGCCGAGAACGATGAGATGGCGCTGGGCGCCATCCAGGCGCTCGGTGACCGGGCCGGCAGCGAGGTCAGCGTCGTCGGCTTCGACGGCACGGAGGAAGGCCTCGCCGCGATCGAGGCAGGCACCCTGACGGCCACGGTCGCGCAGCAGCCCGCCGAGCTCGGCAAACGCTCGGTCGAGATCCTCGTCCAGCTCCTCAATGACGAAGAGGTCGAGTCAACGGTCCCCGTGCCCGTGACCACCGTCAACGAGGAAAACGTAGGAGAGTTCACGGAATGAGCACCAATCCACCGGGCGTCGTCGTCGTGGGGTCGATCAACGCCGACCTCGTCGTGACGCTGGAGCGACATCCGCAACCGGGTGAAACAGTGCTGGGCCGGTCAATGACCGTCCTGCCCGGTGGCAAGGGTGCCAATCAGGCCGTAGCGGCCGCACGGCTGGGGGCGCCGGTCACTCTGATCGGCGCCGTGGGCCCGGACGCCTATGCGGACGCCGCCCTGGCCGGGCTGCGTTCCGCCGGGGTCCGGCTCGCTCTCCACCCTGCGGACGCCGGCACCGGCGTGGCCCTCGTCCAGGTCTCGGTGAGCGGCGAAAACTCAATCGTGGTGATCCCCGGCGCCAACGCCGAGGTGACCCGCGAGGTGGTGCGTTCCCAGGCGTCCCTGATCTCGAAGGCCTCGGTCCTCGTGCTCCAGGGGGAAATCCCCGCCGAGTCGATTGCCGAAGCCGTACAGCACGCCCAGGGCCGCGTGATGATCAACCTTGCACCGGTGATCGACGTCGAACGCTCCGTACTGCTGGCCGCCGACCCGTTGGTGGTCAACGAGCACGAGGGCATCCTGGTGCTCGAGCAGCTGGGCGTCCGGGACCTCCCCACGGCGTCCGACCACCGCAGGATCATCGAGGCACTGTCGGCGGCCGGCTTCGCCTCCGTGGTCCTCACCCTCGGTGCCGAAGGAGCCATGGTGGCCTCCAACGGCACCGTGGAGAGCTTCCCGGCGCCGAAGGTCTCGGCGGTCGACACCACCGGGGCCGGTGACGCCTTCGTTGGGGCGCTCGCCGCCCGCCTCGCCGCGGGCGACAGCCTGGCTTCCGGCGTCGGGTTCGCCGTGCGCGTCGGCGCGTTCGCGGTCCGGTCCGAGGGCGCCCAGCCGTCCTACCCGGCCCTGGCCGACGTGCTCCCCGGCGACGGGATCAGCAAGAGCGAAGGAGCCACCGCATGAAGCGCGGCGGCATCCTGAACCCCGCCCTCAGCTCGGCCATCGCGGGCCTCGGCCACGGCCACCTCGTCGTCATCGCCGACAGCGGCCTGCCCATCCCCGCAACGGTCCCGACCGTCGACCTCACCCTGGTCCGGGGGATTCCCCGGTTCACGGAGGTGCTGCGGGCGGTGCTGGCAGAGATCATCGTCGAGGGCAGCATCATCGCCACCGAAGCGCAGGACGGCGTGGCCGGCGAGTGGGTGCGTGCGGAGGGGCTCACTCCCCGAACCATTCCGCACGAGGACCTGAAGGCCCTGCTGCCCACGGCGCGGCTGGTCGTCCGCACCGGGGAGGCCACCCCGTACGCCAACGTCATCCTTTCTTCCGGAGTGGATTTCTAGGCTGGCATCCGTGGCCAAAGGTAACCCTTTGGCCACGGATCGGCGGCCGCGGAGGCTTATATTCCATTGCGCGCCTGTTTTCCATAGGCTGTATCAGTGATCTTTAAAGCTGTGAGCGATGGCCGACCCTACCCTGACCACGGACATGTGTCCCCAAGGGACTGGGCAGAGGTCCCTCCCCGGCAGGTCCGGCTCGATGAGCTGGTGACGACGAAAACCACACTTGACCTTGAGGCCCTGCTGGCCGAGGATTCAACGTTTTTCGGGGATCTCTTCCCCCATGTCGTCCAGTGGCAGGACACCCTGTACCTCGAGGACGGGCTGCACCGGGCCGTCCGCACCGCCCTTCACCAGCGCACCATCCTCCACGCGCGCGTGCTTGTGATCGATGGCTGAGGACCCTTCGGGCCGCCGGGCCCGCGCCCTCGCCCGCAGGGACCCAACGGAGTGGCACGGACAGCGGATCGTCACCGAGACCGACCTCGGAGCCGTGTTCGCCGCCGACGAGCGGGACCGGCGCGCCCTCACCTCAAAACGGATCCGCCACGGCGTCGTTTTGCTGCTCCTGGTGGGGCTGCTTGGCGCCGCGGCCTTCACCGCGGTCGGCATCAACCGCGGGGACATCCGCATCGCCGCACTCGAACCCACGCCCCGGCCCACCGAAACCTGCCCGGCGGGCCCGTTCGACTACCAGGACCCCAGCTCGGTGACCGTCAACGTGTACAACAGCACCGACATCGAGGGCCTGGCCGGCAAGGCGGCGGGCCAACTGCGGGAGCGCGCCTTCGTGGTCGCCGAGGTCGGCAACCGGAGCGTCGACCCCACCGGGATGACGGCCATCATCGTCTCCGGCCCGGACGGGAAGGCCAATGCCTTCACCCTCCAGCGCACCATCCCGAAATCTGTCTATGTCGTGGACAAGCGCAAGGGGCGCACCATCGACATCGTCCTCGGCTCGGGCTTTTCCGCGATCGCCCCCGCGGAGAGCGTGGACAAGGCCCCCGGGGGTCTCGTCTGCTTCGCGCCGGAGACGCCCGCGCCAGCAAAGTAACGGCCGGCAGAAACCGGAGTGGCGGCGCCTCGAATCAGCGTGCCGGGGACGAGGCGTAGTAGCGCCCGAGGATCTCGGCCTTGAGCTCGTAGAAGGTCCCGTCGGCGATGGCGGCCCGCGCGTCGTCGACCATCCGCACCACGAAGCGCTCGTTGTGGATCGAGATCAGGGTGGCCGACACCATTTCCTTCGCCTTGAACAGGTGGTGGATGTAGGCGCGGGTGTAGTTCGTGCACGTGTAGCAGTCGCACCCCTCGACGAGCGGGGTGAAGTCGCGCCGGAAGCGCGCATTGGAGAGGTTCCAGCGGCCGTCGGGGGTGTAGAACGCCGAATTCCGCGCAACCCGGGTGGGGGAGACGCAGTCGAAGGTGTCGGCGCCGTTCTCGATGCCGGTGAACAGGTCGTCCGGCTCCGAGATGCCCAGCAGGTGCCGCGGCTTGTCCTCCGGCAGTTCCTCGCTGCACCAGCCGAGGATCGTGCCAAGGTTCTCCTTCTCCAGGGCCCCGCCGATCCCGAAGCCGTCGAAGTTCATTGAGCCGAGGTCCTGGGAGGCCTTCCGGCGCAGGTCCTCGTATTGGGCGCCCTGGATCACCCCGAAGAGGGCCTGGTACGGCCGGTGGCTGCGCTCCTTGGAGAGCCGCTCGTGTTCGACGATGCACCGCTCCGCCCACAGCCGGGTGCGCTCCAGCGATTCCTCCTGGTAGCCGCGCGAGTTCATCAGCGTGGTGAGCTCATCGAAGGCGAACATGACGTCGGCACCGAGCTGGTGCTGGACCTGCATCGAGATTTCCGGGCTGAAGCGGTGCCGGTCGCCGTTGAGGTGGGACTTGAACCAGACGCCGTCATCGTCGATGTGCGCCAGGCGTTCCTTGCCCGCCGCCACCCGGTCATCGGCGCCGGCCGCCTCGGACCCGGAGGGGACGTCCATATTGATGACCTTCTTGAATCCCGACCCCAGGCTCATCACCTGGAAGCCGCCCGAGTCGGTGAAGGTGGGCCCCGGCCAGTTCATGAAGGCGCCCAGACCGCCGGCCTCGTCGAGGATGTCGGGGCCCGGCTGCAGGTACAGGTGGTAGGCGTTGGCGAGCAGGGCCTGGGCGCCGAGGTCCTTCATCGACTCGGGCAGGACGGACTTGACGGTCGCCTTGGTGCCGACGGGGATGAACGCCGGGGTGGCGATCTGCCCGTGCGGCGTCGAAATCACCCCGGTGCGGCCGTACCGCCGTCCCTGCCCGTCGGGGCGGCCGGTGGTTTCCTCCAACCGGGCGCCGACGGTGAACGAGAAGGACGACTGCTGGGACTGTGGATGCACCTGTCCATTTTGCCAGCTACCGCGGGCCCTCCCGTCCGCGGTGCGGCTCAGGAGGCGCTGGCGAGGCCCGCGACGGCGCTGAGCTCGTTGGCGATGCGCCGGTCGAGCACCTCGCGGCTGAGGGTCTCGGAGCCGCCGTGCGCCCGCAGGTAGAGCAGGACGCCGAGGCGCAGCACCCGCCAGTCCTTCTCGGCCGCCCGGTTGCCGGCGGCGGTGGCCCGCAGGATCTCCGGGTCGTACAGGTTGGGATTGTTCAGCTGGCGCTGCCGCACCGCCGCGTTGACCTTGGTGCGCAGCGGGTCGGTCTCGGACTCATCGGCCGCCCGCAGCGCCACGGAGTAGGCCGCGGACCGTGCCTCGTCGTCCCGGGTCAGGTAGGCGGCCATGGCCAGCGCGCTTTCGATCCACTTCCAGCGGCCGAAGTTGCCGTCGAACCCGAGGTCCGTGAGCAGGTCCGCGGTCTTCAGGGCGCTGCCGGTGTCGCCGCGGTCGACAAAGAGGGTCAACGCGAGGTCGTGAAGGTCCTGCAGGTTGGAGCCCGACTTGAAGTTGATGCCGCGCGCCAGCCGCTCGGCCAGCTCGCCGATCCGGTCGCTGCCAGGGTGGAGCGTGGCGACCTGGGCCACCAGCTCCTCGGGTGAGCCGTCGTCGGCGGCCACCGCGGGAACCAGCGGAGCGCCTCCTACGGTCTCCACCGACACCACCGATCCGCTGGCGATGCGCAGCGTCCGTCCACCGGCCAGGGTGGCGACGACGACGGCGGGAACGCCGAAGTCATCGGACTCGATGTCGACGCTGCCCACCTCGACGTAGCCGGAGCCGTCCGGAAGCGCGATGCGCTGGCCGGCGGCGAGGGCCTCGGCCGCGACGGGCCGTGCCTGGAGAGTGTTTTTTTCCACGTTTTTCGTACCTCGCTCAGCTGCCCCCGCGTGTGGCATCAGGGCGTTCCGCTGACCTGTGCCTAGATAAAGATACGGGAACGGCGTCCCGAAGCCCGACTAGCGGCCCCAGCCGGCATGGGCCAGGGCCTGGCGGAGCAGGTCCGCGCGGCCGCCCGACAGCTCCGCCTGGATGGAGGGGCTAAGGGCTTCCGAGGGCGTCAGCCAGGACAGTTCGAGGGCGTCCTGGCGCGGACTGCATTCCCCGGTGACGGGGATCAGGTAGGCCAGCGCGACGGCGTGCTGGCGGTCGTCAGTCAGGCCGGTCTCGGAGGGGGAGGGGAAGTATTCGGCGATGGTGAATGGCAGCACCGACGGCGGCAGCTGCGGCAGGGCGAGGGGACCGAGGTCCTTCTCGAGGTGGCGCAGGAGGGCGGCCCGGATGGTCTCCCGGTACATCACCCGCCCGGAGACGAAGGTGCGGACCATCTCGCCCTCGGCGTTGGCCTGCAGGAGCAGCCCGACCTCGTTGACGTAGCCCAGGGCATCGCACCGGACCGGGATCGCCTCCACATAGACCATCGGGAGCCGGCGGCGGGCCTCGTAAAGATCCTCTTCGGAGAGCCAGCCTGGATTGGGGTCGGGGGTGCGCACATTCATAACCAAGTTTTATAGCAGGAACGGCCCCGGAAGACAGCGGCGCGCTCTCCTTCGGCCATTGGCTGAAAGCCCGCGATGTGCCGGCTCCAGTTCAGGGAGGGGCAGAACAGGTCCTTCCCGCAGTCGTTTTCGGCGCTGGCGTGCGGCACCGGGCGGGCATACAGTGGCGCCATGGCCGACGATCTGCCCGAACTTCTCCTCCCCGGCGTCCGGGAGTGGACGCAGTGGCTCGAGGCGGAGCACGCGGCTTCCCGTGGGGTGTGGCTGATCCTGACGAAGAAGGGCGGCACGCTCACCACCCTGACCTACGCGGAGGCGCTCGACGAGGTGCTCTGCTTCGGCTGGATCGACGGACAGCGGCGCGGCAGGGACGCGGAAAGCTACTTCCAGCGGTTCACGCCGCGCACGCCGAAGAGCATCTGGTCCATCCGCAACTGCACCTACATCGAGCGGCTCACCGCCGAGGGGAGGATGCGGCCGGCCGGCCTCGCCGCCGTCGAGGCGGCACGGGCCGATGGACGGTGGGACCGCGCGTACGCCGGCCCCGCTACGGCGGTGGTGCCCGACGACCTCGCCGCCGCGGTGGCCGCCAGTCCCCGGGCGCAGGAGGCCTTCGACGGGCTGTCCTCCCAGAACCGGTATGCCCTGATCTTTCGGCTGGGGCAGGTACATACCCCGGCGGGGCGGCAGCGGGCGGTCGAACGGTTCGTGGGAATGCTCGAGCGCGGGGAAACGCCGTACCCGCAGAAGCGGTAGGGCTCCGGCGTCGCCGCGCCGAGCCTACGCGGGGAAGGCGACACCCTCGCCGACCACGCGGAGGCGCAGTTCGGTGCCCACCCGGGCCATTGCGGCGTTCCAGTGCCGGATGGTGACCGTCTGGCCTTCAATGCCCTCAAGGCCGTTCCCGTTACTCCCTGCGCTGCCGTTGAGGCGGATCTTCACCGTCACCTCGGGGCCGAAGAAGTCGGTCTCCACGACGGTGCCGCGGATATTGCCGTCCTCGGCGATCCGGATCTGCTCAGGCCGCAGCATGAGCTGCACCCTGCCCTGGCAGGTGGGCCGGCGCACCGGGATACCGCCCAGGGCGCACATGGCCAGCGAGCCCTGGAGGTGGGCCTCGAGGATGACGGCGTCGCCGAGGAACTCCGCCGTCGCCCGGTCGGCCGGACGGGTGTAGACGACGAAGGGGTTTCCCACCTGCGCCAGGACACCTCCGCGCATCACGGCGACCTGGTCGGCGAAGGAGAGCGCCTCGGACTGGTCATGGGTGACGAGGATGGTCGTCACACCGGTTTCGGCGAGGGTCTTCGCCACGGTCTTGCGGGTGGCCACCCGCAGGCCCGCGTCGAGGGCGGAGAACGGCTCGTCGAGGAGCATCAGGGAGGGTCCGCGGGCCAGGGCCCGGGCCAGCGCCACCCGCTGCTGCTGGCCGCCCGAGAGCTGGTCCGGCCGGCGGTCCGCGTATCCGGCCTCGAGCGAGACCATGCCGAGCAGCTCCGCGACGCGCGCGCGGGCCGCCCGGCGTCCGAAGGCGCGGCGGTCAAGCCCGAAGGCGACGTTCTCGCCGACCGAGAGGTGGGGGAACAGGGCGCCGTCCTGCGCCACGTAGCCGATATTGCGTTTGTGGGCCGGCACCGGATGCCCGGGTCCGCCCGCGACGACGCCGCCGTCGAACTCCACGACGCCCGAGTCGGGGGAGTCGAAGCCGGCGATGATGCGCAGCAGCGTCGTCTTGCCCGAGCCGGAGGGACCCACGATGGCCGTGGTGATGCCCTTCTGCACGGACAGGGTCAGCCCGCGCAGCACCTGGGTGCTGCCGAAGGACTTGGTGATGTCCAGCAGTTCAAGGTGGTTCACGGCCGGGAGCAGGGGCGAGGTGGTCATGCCGCGTCCTCCCCGCTCACTGGCCGACCGCCTTCTGGGACTGCCGGTACAGCAGGTAGGTCATGGGCAGGGACAACAGGATCAGCAGCAGGGCGTACGGGGCGGCCCCGGCGTAGTCGATCTCGGAGCTAAGCGCCCAGAACCGGGTGGCGAGGGTCGTGACGCCCGACGGCGCCAGCACCAGGGTGGCGGTCAGCTCGGTGGAGACGGCGAGGAAGACCAGCGCGGCGCCCGCGGCGGCCGCAGGGGCGGTCAGGCGCAGGGTCACCCGAACGAAGGCGTCCAGCGGGCGCTTGCCCAGCGCCTGGGCCGCCTCCTCGAGCTCCTTGGGTGCCTGTGCGAAGCCGGCGCGCAGGTTGACCAGGGCCCGGGGCAGGAACAGCAGCGCATAGGCCGCGATCACCACAGGGGTCTCCTGGTAGAGCGGGTAGGCGAAGTTGATGGTGACCGTCACGAACGCCAGTGCCACGACGATCCCCGGCATCGAGCTGGTGATGTAGTTGCTGCTTTCGAGGAACCGGGCGAACCGGCCGCCGTAGCGCACGGCAAGCCAGGCGATGGGGAACGCGGCGAGAACGGTGACAGCGGCACCGGTGACGCCGTACCCGAGGGTCTGAAACAGGGCGGTGGCGAGCTCGTCGACCTCCCAGACCGCCGGGCCGCCGGCGATGAGCCAGCGGACCACATTGACCAGCGGCACGCCCAGGGCCAGCACGATGAGCGCCAGCACGAACAGGACCCCCGCGGGCTTCCACCGGGCCAGCGGCCGGGCGGCGGGGGCCGCGGCGACCCCGGGCCCGATCCGGGCGTAGCGGGCGTTGCCGCGGGCCGCGGACTCGGCCAGCAGCAGGAGCAGGCAGATCACCACCAGGACGCTGGCGAGCATGTTCGCGGCGGCGCTGTTGAAGGTCGACTGGAACTGCTGGAGGATCGCCGTAGTGAAGGTGTCGAAGCGGATCATGGAGTAGGCGCCGTATTCGGCCAGCAGATGCAGGCCCACCAGGAGGGCGCCCCCGCCGACGGCGAGCCGGAGCTGGGGAAGGACAACCCGGAAGAAGACCCGCCAGGGGCCCATTCCGAGGGAGGCCGCCGACTGCTCAAGGCCGGAGTCGAGCCGCCGCAGCATTGCAGCCGCCGGGATGTACACCAGCGGGTAGTAGCTCAGCACGGAGATCAGGACGCCGCCGGGAATGCCCGAGAGCGACGGGACGGTCCCGGCCCAGGCGTAGCTGTTGACGAACGCCGGTACGGCGAGGGGGGCGGCGAGCAGCAGTGAGGCGATCCGCGCCCCCGGGAGGTCAGTGCGCTCGACGAGCCAGGCCGCGGCCACCCCGAGGACGATGCAGGCCGGAACCGTCAGGACGACCAGGGCGATGGTGTTGAACAGCAGCTCACCCACCCGCGGCCGCACGATCAGCTCGACGGCGGCCTCCCAACCCGTGGTGGCGGTGACCGTGACCACGAAGCCGAGCGGGATCAGCGTCCCGAGGGTGACGAGTACGGCCGTCGCGGAAACGCCGAAAGGCGGGCGGGAGCCGGTGCTCCTGCCCGCCGTTTCGCGGATCCGCTGGGATGTGGCCATGGCGGCCCGGTTGCGCCTTTCCGCCCCTTAGAGGAGCCCGGCGTCGGTCATCAGTTCAACGACCTTCTCGCTGTTGAGCTTGGCGGGATCCACCGTGGGCGCCTCGAGTTCGGCGAGCGGGACGAGGCCCTCGCGGGGGGTAACCTCGGCGCTGACCGGGTATTCGTAGTCGCTGCCGGTGCTCAGGGTCTCCTGGCCTTCCTTGCTGGTGATGAACTCAAGGAACTGGTTGGCGGCGTCCTGGTTGTCCGAGGACTTCAGCACCCCTGCCCCGGAGATCGAGACGAACGCTCCGGCGTCGGAGCCCTTGAAGTAGTAAGGCTCGAGGTCGCTTGAGTTCTCACCGGTGTCCGCCTGGTCGGCGGCGTAGTAGTAGTGGTAGATCACGGCGGCATCGACTTCGCCGGCGTTCACTGCCTTCATGGCGGCGCCGTTCTTGGGGTAGATCTTGGCGCCGTCCTTCATGGCGGCGAGCCACTCGGCGGTGGCCTCCTCGCCCTCAAGCTCGAGCATCGCCGAGACGATCGCCTGGAAGTCGGCGCCCCCGGCAGCGGCGCCCCAGCGTCCGGCCCACGTCGGGTCGGCCAGGTCCATCAGCGACTTCGGCAGCTCGGCCTCGGAGATCTTGTCCGGGTTGTAGACGAACAGGGTGGAACGGGCGGCGACGCCGGTCCACTTTCCGGTGGTGGGACGGTACTCCTCGGGGATGTTTTCCTGGACGGCCGCGGGGATGTCCGCGAACAGTCCGGCGTTCTCGACCTGGGTCATGGCCGGGGAGTTTTCCGTGATGAACACGTCGGCGGGGGACTTCTCGCCCTCCTGCAGGATCTGGTTGCTCATTTCGGTGTCGCTGCCCTGGCGGATCGTCACCTCGATCCCGGTTTCCTTGGTGAATTCATCGACCCAGGCCTGGGTCATCGACTCGTGCTGCGCGTTGTACACGGTCAGCTCGGCGGCCGAATCCGATCCCTCTCCGGCGGCGGGTTCGGAGGCCGCTCCCGAGCCGCAGGCGGTCAGGGCAAGAAGCAGGGCGGCCGTGAGCGCGGCGGGCTGAACCTGCTTGGAACTGAAGATCATTGGAGCCTTTCAACAAAACGGCGGGCGGCAGCGGCTGGGCTGGACCGGAAGGACGAACGTGTGAACCCTCACACATAGGTAAGCATGTCCTAACTTATTCCTATTTCACCACTTAGGTGTCGGAAATCACACCTTTTTCGTCACGTTCGTGTGACGTAATTATTTCCGGCTTCTCGCCCTCAGGAAAGCCGCGGAAAGACACCGCGGGCCGCCTCGTGCCGGTCGATCCGCGCCTCGGCCTCGAAGACCAAAAGGGCCTGGAGCTGGGTCGAGAGGTCAACCGGCGGGGCGGCGGCCGTCCCGGGAGCCGATGGAAAGATGTGAGCGCCTCCATGGCCCCGGCGGCCCTCCCACAGGGCGGCCGCCGTCGCCCCGACCAGGCTCCGGGCCGTCCCGGCAGCCTCCGCGGCCAGCCCCGGTGCGAGCGCCGCCTCCGCAAGGTAGCGGGCGAGGATGCCGGTGAACAGGCCGCCGTCGCCGGAGCCGTGCGTGCGCAGGGAGCCCTCTGGGGTAGTGAGCCGGGCCTGCACCGCGGCGATGAGGGATTCCGCCTGCCTCAGGTTATGCCCGCCCCCGAGGGAGGCCAGCGCGCCCAGAACGGGCCCCTGGTTGTAGGTGTAGACCGCGCGCCTCAGTTTTTCGCCGTCGGCGGTGCGCTGGACGCCGTCGAGGTAGAGCCCCGACTCCGCGTCCCACAGCCGCCCGCGCAGCCAGGCCAGAAGTCCGGCAGCCTGCTCCCGATCCCCGGCACGGGCGAAATACAGGGCGGCCGGGGCTGTCGCCGGGGTGTTCTTAAAGTTGCGCCGCGTGTTCCAGTAGACCCCTCCACCGAGTTCCGGCGTGGCGGCCGAGCGCAGCGCCGCCTCGAGGGCGGCTCGGGCCCGCCGGTGGCGGGGGCGCCGGCCGGCGTCGATGAGGCAGCCGTCGAGCCGCTGGAGGGCAAGCGCCAGCCAGGCCATGTCGTCGAAGTAGGAGTTGGTCCACCGCACCCCGTTGCGCAGCCGGATGCCCCGGGCCAGCCGCACCGCACGCCGCAGGGCGGCGTCCGCACCTGCCGGATCCCGGGTGCGCAGGCGCAGGTGCCCGTCGAGGAGGGCATCGAGATAGTGTGCCTGCCACCAGTAGTGCCAGGCGGGGCCCCGCCCGCGGGGGCGGGGGAAGGCAATCCGGCCCAGACGGGTGCCGGGCAGGCCGAGCGCGCGGGCAGCGAAGAGGGTCTCGACGCTTCCGGCGGCAGCCTGCGCCCGGAACGCAGGCGTGTCCGGCCCTGCGGAATCCGGCGGGGTGAGCATAAGACCACCCTAGCCAACCGGCGCCGCTGCCGGATTGAGCATTCTGCCCAGTACCGCCCGCTTCGGATGCGGTGTGGGCGGCATCACAGTACGCTGAATCAGCAGCATGCACATTTCTCAAGGGGGCTCTTTCATGGATGTAGCGGGTTCGGCGGCACTGGTCACCGGCGGCGCCTCCGGGCTGGGCCTGGCCACGGCCCAGCGGCTGATCGACGAGGGCGGCTTTGTCGTCCTCCTTGACCTTCCCTCGTCCGCCGGGGCCGAGGCCGCCGGCCGGCTCGGCCCGCGCGCGCAGTTCGTCCCGGCCGACGTCGCCGACGCAGCGCAGGTCGGTGCCGCGGTTGCCGCCGCGGGGGAGCGGGCGCCCCTGCGGGTCCTGGTGAACTGTGCAGGCATCGCCACCCCCGGGAAGGTCCTCGGCCGGGAGGGGGTGCTGCCGCTCGAGCAGTTCGAGCGGGTGATCTCCGTGAACCTGACCGGTACCTTCAATGTTCTCCGGCTGGCGGCCGAGGCGATGGCCGCCGTCGACCCCGTGAAAGGCGCCGGCGGTTCCCCGGAGCGCGGAGTGATCATCAATACGGCCTCCGTCGCGGCGTTCGACGGCCAGATCGGCCAGCCCGCCTACGCGGCGTCCAAGGGCGGGGTCGCGGCCATGACGCTTCCCCTGGCGCGGGAGCTCGCCCGGCACCTGATCCGGGTGGTCACCATCGCCCCGGGCATCTTCGAGACGCCCATGATGGCGGGCCTGCCGCAGGAAGCCCAGGACTCCCTCGGCAGCCAGGTGCCCCACCCCTCCCGGCTGGGCAAACCCTCCGAGTACGCCGCGCTGGTGTCCTCGATCCTCGCGAACCAGATGCTGAACGGCGAGACTATCCGGCTCGACGGCGCCATCCGCATGGGTCCGCGGTAACTCCTTCCCGGCCTTCGGCCGCCCAACCGAAAGGACTGCTCGATGGAGAGCCAGTTCGACACCAGTAACCTTCCGGACGCGGACTTCCTTGGCTTCGAATCGCTGCTAAGCGCCTCCGAGCGGGCGAAGCTTGACGACGTGCGCGACTTCCTCGCCAAGGAGGTGGCGCCGTCGGCCGGGGACTGGTGGAACCGGGCCGAGTTCCCGCACGGCATCCTGCCGAAGCTTGCGGCGCTCGAACTGAGCACGCCGGTGCAGCAGGGCTACAGCCACCTCTTCGGCGGCATGGTCATTGCGGAGATGACCCGTGCCGACACCTCCCTGGCGACCTTCTTCATGGTCCACCACGACCTCTTCGTCGAGGCGCTTCATCAGTTCGGGTCCCCGGACCAGAAGCAGCGGCTCCTCCAGGCCGCCATGGACCTGCGCATCACCGGGGCGTTCGCCCTGACCGAGCCGCAGCACGGATCCGACATCGCCGGCGGGATGGCCACCACGGCCACCCGCGACGGGAACACCTGGATCCTCAACGGAGCCAAACGGTGGATCGGCAACGGGACCTTCTGCGACTACATGCTGCTGTGGGCCCGCGACACCGAGACGTCGGCGGTGCGCGGCTTCATCCTCGACGCCACCCTGCCCGGGGTCACCCGGACCGTGATCGAAAACAAGATCGCGCTGCGCACCGTGCAGAACGCGGACATCCTCCTCGAGGACGTGCGGGTGGCCGAAGCCGACCGGTTCGAGGGGATCGACAGTTTCTCCGACACCCGGCGCCTGCTCCTCGGCTCGCGCATCCTGGTGGGCTGGCAGGCGGTGGGGCAGCAGCTGGCCGCGTACGACGTCGCCCGCCGGTACGCGCTTGAGCGCTACCAGTTCGGCCGCCCGCTGGGCAGTTTCCAGCTGATCCAGGACCAGCTGGTGACGATGCTCGGCAATACGACGGCGAGCCTGGCCCTCATGGCCCGGATCGCCCAGCTGCAGGACGGCGCCGGATCGGCGGGCATCCCGGAGGGCCCGGGCATGCCCCAGGCGGCCCTGGCGAAGTCCTACACGACGGCGCGCATGCGCGAGACGGTCGCCCTCGGGCGGAGCATCCTTGGCGGCAACGGGATCGTGACCGACTACGGGATGGCGAAGATCTTCGCCGACGCCGAGGCCATCTACACCTATGAGGGCTCCTACGAGATCAACACCCTCATCGTGGGGCGGGCCCTTACCGGGCTTTCGGCCATCGTCTGAGCCCGTAGAGGGGATTAGACTGCGGCCATGACTGAGAAGGAGCCCACACGTCCGGTGCGGCAGCTGCGGGTCGTGGTGCATTCGGAGGACTACGACGCGGCGCTGGCGTTCTACCGGGACGTGCTGGGCATGCCCGAGCAGGAGGCCTACGAGGGCGGCGACGGCGCCCGCGTGAGCATCCTCGACGCCGGCCGTGCCACCCTCGAACTTTCGAATCCCGCGCAGGTGCGCCTGATCGACAGCGTCGAGGCGGAGGGTCGGCCGAGCGCGCGGATCCGGATCGCTTTTGAGGTCGACGACACCGCCGGCACCACGCACCGGCTCGTCGAGGCCGGGGCCGAACTGATCGCCGAACCCCGCGAGACGCCGTGGCGTTCGCTGAACTCCAGGCTTGACGCCCCGGCAGGGCTCCAGCTCACCCTCTTCCAGGAACTCGACCCCAAGCAGGGGAACCCCTGACACCGGACGCCGTGCCGCCCGTAGTGCGGATCAGGAGCGCGGCACGCACCGAGCTTGAGGCCCTGCGCGGGATTGAGCGCGCCGCGGGGGAGCAGTTCCGGGCGCTTGGCATGGCGGAGATCGCCGAGGACGAGCCGCTGCCGGTTGAGGAACTGGCCGAGTTCCAGGCGGCCGGCCGGGCCTGGACCGCCGTCGGCGCCGACGGCTCCCCGGTGGGCTACCTGCTGGTGAAGCGTGTCGGCGCCAATGCCCACGTCGAGCAGGTCAGCGTGCACCCCTCCTTCGCCCGGCAGGGGATCGGACGGCGCCTCCTCGGGACCGCTGCGGACTGGGGCCGCGGGCAGGGCCTTGGAAACCTCACGCTGACCACCTTCCGCGAGGTCCCCTGGAACGCCCCGTACTACCGCCGGCTGGGCTTCCGGGAGGTGCCGGCCGACGCGCTGGAGCCCGGCCTGAAGCAGGTCGTGGCGCAGGAGGCCGCCGCCGGCCTGGCGCGGTGGCCGCGGGTGGTGCTCAGCCGTCCGCTGGCATAGGGCCCGGCCGCCCGGGTCAGGTCAGGGAGAGTTCAAGCACCGTTTCCCATCCGTCGTCCTCATCCCACTGCCGGCCCACCGCGCGGAAACCGAAGGAGTCGACGAGGCGCCGTGAGGGCAGGTTGTCCGGCCGGACCGAGGCGCGGACCGTGGAAACTCCGGGTTCGGCGTCGGCGATGCCGAGGAGGATCCCCAGGGCCGCCCGCGCGTGGCCGCGCCGCCGGTGCCCGGGATCCACCTCGTATCCAACCTCGACTCTCCCGTCGTCCGGCGGTCCGTGGAACCCCGCCCGCCCTACGGCGGTCCCTGCGGCATCGACGATGAGACGGGTGATCCAGTCCGCGTCGCCCGGGGACGCGAGAAGCTGACGGCTGCGCATCCTCCACACGGCGCGGCAGCCGCTGGAGACGAGATGCTCCGTTAACACCGCGGGACTTAGGAGCTGCGCGGCGGCGAGGTCGCCGTCGGCCAGGGCGTGGATGGCGGCCGGTGGCAGGCGAACGAGCCGGACGTCCCCCGCCCCTGCAGCAGAGGAACGCCAGGGATTCGCTGTCGGTGTCATCCGCCCACCCTCCCATACCGCCGGTTCGCCAGTCAGTCGTAATGGGCGAAGGCCGGCCACAGCCCGCGCCAGCCGGACGCCGGGGAGGAGCAGACGATGATTTCCTGGCCCTGTTCCTCGTTGTCGACGCCGACATGGTTGTCGAGCACCCCGGCCCTCCGGCAGTCCTCGAGGAGGGTACGCGCTCGAGAAGCCTGGCCCCCGACGACGATCACCGCGCCGCCGGTGTCCGCCGGCCTCTCATGGAACTGGAGTTCGTTGTGCCCGCTGTAGGCCGGAGGCAGCCCCAGCGCGGGTCCATACCGGGCCAGTGCCCCGGCCTCGCCGTAGTTGCTCGCGATCAGGACGGCCCCTTCGGCGTCCTTTCCTGGCAGGGAGCGGTACACGGCGGCGACCTGCTCCACGTATACCGGCCAGCCCACCGAGTCCGCGGCCACCTGGTTGATGTCCGGAACCGGGCTGGCCGCCAGGGCGGGCACCGGCAGCACCGGCAGGGAAATGACGGCCGCCACCGCCGCATTGAGGGCGAGGGCGCCCGCGGCAAGCGCCCGCCATCGAACCCGGGCGGCCAGAAAGGCAGCGGTGGGCACGCAACCGGCCGCGAACAGCACCGTCAGCAGGCCCGAGGGGTAGTAGATCTGCCCGCCCGCAAGAAAGGTCAGGGCCAGCAGGACGGGCAGGGCGGCAGCGGTGAACCGCACGGGACGCCACTGCGGCCGGCGCAGCAGGGCAACGGCGCCGGCGGCCCAGACCGCGGCGAGGGGAGGCCCGAGCGTCAGGAACAGGAAGGGCCACATCAGCACCCGGGTTTCGGCTGCGTTGTTCTCCGCGAGTGCCGCTCCCATCTCGAGCTGCGGCCAGCCGTGCGCCGCCTGGTAGAAGAGGTTCGGCGAGCCGATGGCGAGCGCCAGCACCGCCGCACCCCAGACCCAGCCCGAGCGGAACACCTTCCGCGGGCCGGCAAGGAGCAGGCCTGCCGCCAGGGACACCAGCAGCCCGGCGATCAGCAGCTTGTTGTACATGGCCAGCCCGACGACGACGCCCGCCGCCAGCCACCACGCGGGCTGCCCCCGCAGCACGGCACGCATCATCAGCAGGACGACGGCGGGCCAGAACACGAGGTCGAGGGTGGCGGTGAGCAGAACATGCCCGAACAGCAGCGGCGCCGTCGCGAAGGCGTAGGCCCACGCACACAGCCCCTGCGCGGCCCGGCCTCCGCCCAGTTCGCGGGTGATCAGCACGACCACGAGGACCGAGGCGACGGCGGCCAGCGTGGCCGGGATCCGGATGGCCCACACCTCATCGGCGACGAGGGAACTGAAAAGCCTCACCAGCAGCGGGGTGAGCGGGGGCTGGTCCACGTAGCCCCACGCCGGGGGCAGCATCCGAAAGTACAGCTCGTCGCGGTGGTAGCCGTACGCCGTGCTGGCAGCCGTGAGGAGGACGCCGAGTGCGGCCATCGCGGTGAACACCGGGAAGCGGGCGAGGGGCGGCAGTTCCGGTCCGCGCTCCGCTGCGCCGCCGGAACGCACCGGTCGGGTACGGGCCTGCGTGTTCACCCCGTCAGCCTAACCCTGCCGCCCGGCCTGGCACCGGCGGGTCGGGCTGGCAGCGCTCCTGCCGTGGTGGCAAAGTGGCACCTGTGACAAAAGGAGACAGCGCGGCCGTCCGACTGCTGAATCGGGCACGGTTGGTACCGAGGATCGCGTGGCTTGCCGCACGGGCGCCCCGCGATCCCCACCGGGCATGGGAGGGGTACTGGAAGGACATCCGGACCACGGGCGCCGGCGGGCAGGTGCTCTGGGATTCCGCCTCCGATGCGGAGCGGGAACAGTACGCCGAGGCACTCCGGGCGCATCTTGACACCTCGCTGCCGGTCATCGACGTCGGCTGCGGCAACGGGTCGTTCACCCGTTGGCTGGCCGGCATCTTTCCCGAGGCCCTCGGCATCGACGTTTCCCCCAGCGCGATCGCCCGTGCCGAGACGGAGGCCGCCGGCCTGGCCAACGTCTCCTTCGCCGTCGTCGACGCCACCGAACCGGGCGCCGTGGTCTCCCCCTACCCCGGAGCGTGCAATGTCTTCGTCCGCGGGGTGCTTCACGTCCTTCCGCCCCGGCCACAGGCGGTGATGGCCGTCAATCTCCGCACCGCAGTACGCGGCGGGCGGGTCTTCCTCACCGAAACGAACTTTCCGGGAAGCTCCCTCGAATACGTCGAACGGCTCGGGGCGGCCCCCGGGTATATCCCGGCGGGCCTGAAGCGCGCCATCGCCGGGCTTCCGCGGCCCGGCCACTTCGGCGCCACCGAACGCGGCGCCGCCTTCCCCGAAGACCAATGGCAGCTTCTCGCCGACGGGCCGGCCGTCATCCATACAGTTCCGGCCGAGACCACCGAGTCCACGCCGGTCCCGGGATACTTTGCGGTGCTGCAGCCGCGCAAGGGAGCCTGAATGGAAACCCCATCGGGAGAATCCACGGCGCCGCTGCCGATCGAAGGCGGGAAGGGAACGCTTGGGCTCCGGCCGGACGGCGTCCTGCACCTGAAGTGGGACCGCGGCATCCACATCTCCTCGGACGATGCCCGGGCGGCAATGGACGTCGTCAACCTGCTCTGCGCTGACACCTCCCACCCCATGCTCGTCGACATGGAGGCCACAAAATCGGTCAGCAGGGGAGCCCGCAGTACCTTTTCCATCCCGTGTGGCGCCTCGCGGATTGCGCTGCTGGGTTCCTCTCCGGTCGACCGGCTCCTGGCCAACTTCTTCCTCGGCCTTCACAGCCCGCCGTGCCCCACCCATTTCTTCACCTCGCGGGAGCGCGCCCTCGACTGGCTCAAGCGGCCCGACTCAACAGAGCCGCTCGACTGAGCTGCCGGACTGAGCTGCCGGACTGAGCTCCAGCCTTCCGGTGCTATCCGGCGAGGTTGAGGGGAGGCCGGGCGGCGTCCTGGAGAGCCCGCAGCCGCCGTCGGCGCTCATGATCCACCCGGTGCCTCCGCGAACCGGCGGTGATCAGCAGCAGGAAGACGGCGAGGCCGGCAGCGAAGGCGACCGGCGCGGACGCGGGTTCGCCGAAGAGCCGGTCGAAGAGGAGCCAGATGAGCCCCCAGACCACCGCCAGGGCGACGCTGAGGTGCCCCCTGCCCGTACTGCACAGGACCGCCGTGCCGACGGTCACCACGCCCACGGCGATCAGGGCCCAGGTCTGTGCGCCGAGGTCGAACAGGTCCGTCCCCTGCCGGTCGGCCAGCGCGGCGGCCCGCACCGCCGTCTCGATGATGGTCCAGCCCAGCAGCAGACCGAGGGGTACATCGACGGCGGCGCCTTCGATCCGGCCCTCCGCCGGGTAGCGGTGCAGAGTGCCCAGGGTGGTCAGCAGCACGCCGAGAAGCAGGACGACGATGGCCGCCGCCAGGGTCTGCAGTTCGTCCCGGCCGCTCAGCCGGACCGCTGTGAGGAGCACGAGTGCCGAGGCGAGAGTCCAGCCGAGCCGGCGCTGGCGCTCCTTCCGGAGCTGGAAGGGCAGCCACTGGTACAGCACGTAGACGCACAGCGCGAGGTCGATGAGGACCCGGATCCACAGCGCCCCGGCGGCGGGAAGAAGCAGGGTCGGTCCCGGCAGCGGCGGTCCGGACTGGAGTGGGTCCCAGGCGCGTCCGCCCGGCGCAAGGAGCCATGCCAGCGCGGCCAGGGAGACCAGAACAGCGCGCAGCAGGTCCGGATCCCAGGATCGGACGGAGGCGGCAGCGTCCGCAAGGCGATTCCGGGGGGCGGCCGTCCAGGCGGGCATTCTTCCGCCCCGGCCCTGCCGTGCCACAGGCCGGGCCGAAACACTTCGGCGTCCCCCGCCCGCTCCCAGCGCGGCGGTTCCACTCCGGACCCTGTGCGTCCTGCCCGCTCCGCCTGCGGTTCCATTCCGGAGCCGTCTGTGCGTGCTGCCCGCTCCACGTGCGGTCAAACCCCGGAGCCGTCCGCCCGCCCGTTCTGCTCCCAGCGCTGCGGTCGCTGCCTTGAATTTACGGCGCACCCCGCCAGCGCCACCGGCCCCGTCCGGAGCCGCTGACACCGTCGGAGGAACCGAGGGCGCAGGCGGGAGCTTCACCTCATGCGTCGGCTTCATCGCCTCCCTTTCAACGGGTGCTGCGCCGCGGGTTTCCCGTGCGCTCGCGTTCAGCCTACCTACTTCCGCGCAGCGGCGGGCAGTTGGCCCAGCAGGATCACCGTGAATCCGGGCTGGCCGTCTCTCCGGTCTCCCCGGAGCCTGCGGTCTTGGACCTCCGACGCTGCCGCAGGCCAAGAACAGCCGCGGTCACGAGCCCCACGAGGGTCCCGACGGCGGTTCCCAGCACGACGCTCACCCAGAGGGGCAGCCCGGTGGAGGCGCCGGTCAGGTAGCCAAGGCCAAGGAGCCACGCGGCCCACAGGCACGCGCCCAGGGCGGTCAGGACCATAAAGGGGCGGAGCGCGACTTCGGCGATTCCGGCCGCTGCGACGCTGGCGGTCCGGCCGCCGGGCAGGAACCGAACAGCGACCAGTCCGGCATAGGTCGGTGACTTGCCGGCCTTCTCCACTGCGCTGCGGAGTCCGCCGTGGACCGACCGTCCCCAGCGGAAGCGGTCGAGCCAGTGCGTCAGGCGGCGGCGGAAGAGCATAAACAGCGCGAGGTCGCCCACCCAGCTGCCGGTGGTCGCCACGAGGACGGCCGCGGGCAGGAAGAGGTTCCCATGCGAGGCCATGGTGCCGGCGGCGATCACCATCAGTTCCGAGGGCACGACGGGGAGGATCACGTCCACGACGATGATGGTGAACATGAGCAGGAAGTAGAGCGGCATAGCCAGATCCGGGCCGGGAATCTCCACCCACCCAACCTACAGGCCGCTGCTGGGGAAAGCAGAGGAGTCGGGCCAAGCCCGGGTTAATTCGGGGGAAACTCCGAGAGCCGCAGCGATGATTCGAAGGACGACTCGGCGCCGCTGAGCGGGTCGGTGAAGGAGATGCTCTTGGCCAGCAACTGGAGCGGCTTCGAGAAGTCGTCGGCGGCCTGTGGTTTCAGCACGGGGTAGAAGGGGTCGTTGAGGATGCCCAGTCCGAGCCCGGCCATGTGCAGCCGAAGCTGGTGGGTTTTGCCGGTGTGCGGCTGCAGCCGGTAGCGGCCAACGCCCGCCGTCTCCTCAATCAGGCTCACCGCCGTCTCGGTGTTGGGGGCGCCCTCGACCTCCTGGGCCAGCAGGTAGGTGCGGGACTTCACAATGCGGCTGCGCACAATTCGGGGTGCAACATCCAGGCCGAGTTCCGGCCGCACCGGGGCGATCGCCTCGTACTCCTTGCGGATCCGGCGGTTCTCGAACAGCAGCTGATATTTTCCGCGGGTCTCCGGGTTCACCGAGAACATCAGGATGCCGGCGGTCATGCGGTCGAGCCGGTGCATGGGGATCAGGTCTGGGAGTCCCAGCTGCACCCGCAGGCGCACCAGTGCGGACTCCGCGACGTACATGCCACCGGGGGTCGTCGGCAGGAAGTGGGGTTTATCGACCACCAGCAGGTCCTCATCCTGGTGGAGGATGGAAATCTCCACCGGGAGCCGGTCCTCGACGGGAAGCTCGCGGTAGTACCAGATGAAGGTGTGGTCGGTGAGCGGGGTCTCCCGGGTGAGCACGGTTCCGCCGAGGGCCACCACCTCGCCGCGGTCGAACCGTTCGGCGATGCCGTCGGGGTTCACGTGGTCGAAGCGGTCAAGGATGTACTCGAGGGCCGTTGACCACGGACCTTCGTCGGGCAGCCGGAGGCGGGTGGCATTGACTCCGTTGCGGACCGGAAGGGGGGACTTCATCACCTTTCAAGGGTACGGGCACCGTCGGCGGGCGGCTGGCAGTGGGGGCAGTAGTAGAGGTCCCGCAGCTCGAGTTCGTTGTCGCCGAGCTGTTCGAGGACCACCGGAGTGCCGCAGCGCAGGCAGCCCCGGTTCGAGCGCCCGTACACCCACAGGTTGTTGCCGCGGAGGTTTCCGGTGGTGGCGCGGGTGCTCCGCAGTTTGTTCGCCTCGAGCAGCTTTTTGGCCAGGTCGACGATGCGGGGCAGGTTCCGGACCTCGCCGACGGGCGTCAGCGGGTGCACCCCGGCCAGGAAGCACAGCTCACAGCGGTAGACGTTGCCGATGCCCGCGAGGTTGCGCTGGTCGAGCAGGGCCAGGCCGAGGGGACGTTCCGGCTGAAGGGAGAGCCTCCGCAGGGCCTCGGCGGGGTCCCAGTCCCCGCCGAGCAGATCGGGCCCGAGGTAGCCCACGGCCTCTTCCTCGCCCGAGCGGGGCAGGACCCGCAGGAAACCCAGTTCGAAGCCGACGACGACGTTGTCGGTGGTCTCGAGCACGCACCGCGCCTTGAAGCCGGGCCGGCGCCACTTCTGGCCGTGCGCGTACACGTGCCAGAGCCCTTCCATCTTCAGGTGGGAGTGGATGTCCCACCCTTCCGCATCCCCGCCGCCGCCCCCGCGGATCAGCAGGTGCTTCCCGCGGGAGACCACTTCCTCGACGGTGTCGCCGGTGAAGTCGACCGTGGCAAAGCGCGGGACGCGGATGTCGCACCGGGTCAGCTCCTTTCCGGCGAGGGCCGCATGGAGGTCCCGGGCGGCCCGCCAGACGGTATCCCCCTCAGGCACGGGTCCCCCCTTGAGTGCAAGTGTCCCGCCGGACGCCGATGCGTTCCCTAGGCACGGATCCTCAGCCCCTTGGGTGTCGTGTAGAAGCCGGCGGCGGCCAGGGCCGAGCCCACCCCGGTGTCGAGGATCTCCCCGCCGTTGACCTTCTCCAGCGCCATCTTGTCGGCCGCGCCCCGCCGGATCACGCCGACCAGGGCGGCGGCGGCCGCGTCGAGGGCGGGCTGGTCCTCGGCGAAGACCAGCAGCGTCTTGCCGCCCCGCTCGACGTAGAGCACCAGGTCGCCGTCGACAAGCACCACGAGCGCGCCGGCCTTGCGGCCGGGACGGTGCCCTCCCTCGGCCTGCGGCCAGGCGAGGGCGGCGCCGTACGGGTTGGCCGGGTCGGTCGCGGCCAGGGCGGTGGCCGTGAGCGCCGGTCCGCCGGCGGCCTCCGAACGCGGATCGTTGTCCGCGCTGAAGGAGCGCAGCCGGTCCACGGTCGAGGGCACCGCGAACTGGGCGGCGCCGAGATGCTCGATGAAGTAGCCGCGCCGGCACCGGCCCATCTCCTCAAGGCGCGCAAGCACCTTGTACATCAGGCCGAACCCGCCGGGCACCCCTTCGCTGCCCACGGCGCCGCGGGTGACCACGCCGTAGCGGTCAAGGAGCAGTTCGGCGGTGGCGTGGGCGTGGAGGGTCGACTCGTTCTCAACGGGCGGCAGCAGGTTCCAGCGGCCCGCTGCGACCGGCGGGGTGGCGCGCTGGTACCCGGAGGCGCCGTCGGGCCCGCCGGCCAGGCTCATCGAACTGTTCGTAAGGGAGCGTCCAGGCGCGCGCCCCAGCCGGCCCGCCCGGGAGGTGCGGGCGCGTGCGGGTGGCTGGCGCTGCTTGTGCGCGGTCCGGCCGCCGGCCAGCAGGGCCCGGATGACGTCGACGCACTCGCGCAGCCGGGCGTCGCGCAGCTCCTTGCGCGGCCAGCCCTGGCCGGTGATGTGCTCGTTGGACGCCTCGCCGCTGCCCAGGGCCACCCAGAAGCGCCCCGGGAACATGGCGCCGAGCGTCGCGATCGCCTGGGCCACGATGGCCGGGTGGTAGCGCTGGCCGGGCGCGTTCACCGCGCCGAACGGCAGCGACGTCGTCGCCAGTGCGGCTCCGAGGAACGACCAGCCGAAGCCCGACTGGCCCTGCCGCTCGCTCCAGGGCGAGAAGTGGTCGGAGCTCATCGCTCCGGTGAAGCCCACCTCCTCGGCGTGCTGGACCGCCTTCAGCAGCTCCGCGGGGTGGACCTGCTCGTGGGAATTGTGGAACCCGATGACCGGCATGGGTCATGCCTACCGAGGTCGGCGGTTCGCGGCTACCTCAACAGGTCCGCGACCCGCGCCGGTGACGTCGCGACGTCCAGGTGCTCGCCGTCCGCGTTCCCGGTCACCGGCCAGCCCCGGGCCCGGGCCTCGGCGGCCGCGTCGTCGTAGGCGGAGGACAGCTGGACGTAGCGCGCACCCGCCTCGGGC
>NZ_CADCTE010000152.1 GCF_902805515.1 uncultured Arthrobacter sp.
CCAGGAACCGGCCAGGCCTGGATGCGTCGGTGTTGGGAGTGGCGTCCGGTGCCGGCCGGTCGGTCATGGACCCATCATGCACGACGTCCGGCGAAGGCCGCCTGGATCACCCGACTTGTCTCGATACGATGGCCGGATGGCATCGCAGCGGCGCTCTCCTCGCTGCTCATTGCCCTCGCCACCGTCATCGTTGTCGCCGTCGTCGAAGCCAACTACGCGCACGCCCGTGAGGCAGTTCTGACCCAGGAGCGTCACCGCAGCGTCATCGTGGACGTCGAGCCGAGCCGCGGCAGCGACACGTACTTCATCGAGGCCGACGGGCAAAAACAGATCATCGATCATACCTTCATCCGGTCCGGCAGTTCAGTGGGTGAGCCGGTGGAGTACGTGGTGGATCCCGTGGACGAGTCGCACCTGATCGCGGTGGGCACG
Source organism: uncultured Arthrobacter sp. (assembly GCF_902805515.1). Classification (GTDB taxonomy): domain Bacteria; phylum Actinomycetota; class Actinomycetes; order Actinomycetales; family Micrococcaceae; genus Arthrobacter_D. The sequence continues at coordinate 433 of NZ_CADCTE010000152.1, forward strand.
CCGGCCGACTGGAAGGACGTTCCTTGGTACCGGTCGGCTTCATTCCCGGTGGCGGTGGCCCTCGCCCTGATGTTCATTGCGATGACGTGCGGCCGCTTCATTCCCGAAGACCTGCAGGCAGCGGCGGAGAAGCTCGTGCCTCGGCCGAAGAAGTTCACGGGCCGGCGAGCGCTTCCCCGGCGTGATGGCGGGACCGGCTGCCACGTCCGGGGGCGGTAAGCTCGCCGAGCGGCAATCGCGCCGAAGGGTCGCGGCGGAACTCGGGGCGTGCGGCGACCGCCGGCTGCCCTCCGGCACCGCTACGCTGTCCGGATGGGGACTCGGATACGACGGATCAGGAACGACCTGCGGAGGAAGTTCGCCGCACACTTCTACGGACTGCCGCTCGGCCTGCGCCGTGGCGCGGCCGTGCTGTTCGCGCTGTTGATCACTGTGATTATGGTGGCCTTCTGTGTCGGCAGCTACGCGCAGTTCAAGGAGGCCGGCGAACTCGTCAGAACGCAGGATCACCAGTCCGGCGTCATCGTCCATAGCTACCAAAGTGGACGATCCGGTGACCACACGTACTACGTTCAGACCGACGAGGGATCGCGGTCCCGAGAGGGATGGCAGAGAGTGCGCTACCCGGAGTTCCTGCCGGATAAGCATTTGAACGCCGAGGTGGAGTACGTTGACGATCCCGGGAACCAGGACAGCGTCATCGCGGTCGGCACTCCGGAGGACTGGGAGCGGATGTCCGCGGGGGAGCTTTGGCTGCAGGTAGGGATGGGCGTCGGCGCCCTCACGGGAATCATGCTGGTCTGGGAACGCCTCGCCCCCGAAGACGCCCGCGCGGTGTGGAAGAAACTCTTCCCGAACAGGAAGTACTGGCCTGACGTGCGCGACAGCATACGCCTGGAAGCAGCCCGCCGTGACGCCACGCCCGGTGATTAGTCAGCCAGGCTGATCGATGGGGGCGTCTTCGCTTATCGAAATCGGTGCAGCCGGTGAGCAGGCTCGAGCCGAGCAGGATGACGATCAGTGCGGTGACGACGGCGACCTGAAAACGGCTCGCCTTTCGCTGCGGGGCGGGAGGATTCATGGTGCTGCGTGGCATGCGGTTCCTTCGGGATGGGTGGGTGGATGGGTGGCGGTCAACCGAACAGGTGGACGGCGTCGGTGTATTCGGCGATCCGGTCTCGAGCAGTTCGCCGGTATGGCTGTAGACACGGAACTCGGCGTCGTCGGGAACCTGGCGACGGTAATGCGGGGCGAAGAAACGGTGCCTAATTTGCGTGCAAGGGTGAGGTCATGAAGAAACTCATTGCACCCATCGTTTTTGCTTCTGCTCTCGCTCTCACCGGGTGCGGCGGATCAGGCGCCGCTCCAGCCGAGTCCAAGTCCGCTACGACCGAATCGCCGGCCGCCGAGGAAGCGCCTCAGGCCCCCGATTTGACCGGCGCATGGAAGCAGAGCAATTCCAACAGCGAAGATTCTTACCAGCAGGCCATGATCACCGGTGACATGATGACCATTGATTGGGTTTCCGATGGCGGGGATACGACCTCGGTCTACTGGGTCGGGACGTTCGAAGCGCCGACCGCTGCGGACGAGCCGTACACCTGGACCTCGCAGAGGGACGCCGCAGCTACCGACACGGCGCTCATGGCGTCCACAGATGACACCAAGGAGTTCACGTACGAAGACGACACGATCAGCTACAAGGTCAGCGCGCTCGGAACTACGGTGACGGTGGAGCTCAAGAAGAACTAGCAGGACCGGAAGACCGCCCCGGGTCCATCACCTAGGGCGGTCTCTCTTGCATCCGGGTTCGGTGAAGCGCGCCTGTGCGGGATTAGAGAGCACAAGCGCCAGGCTGAAGCCGTCGCGGCCGAGATCTAGGATTGGCGAATGGGGAAGCACGTCTCGAATCAGTCCGGCGCCGGAGAGGCCGCATTCGCGCTAGTCGGCGTTCTGGTGTGCTTCGTGCCCGCCGCGGCCCTGGGCTGGATTCTGGGCGACTACCCTGACCGGATGGTGTGCACACCGGAGACCGGGTACGGCTCGGGCTGCTATGAAGGTGCCCTGCTCATCGTCGGCCTCCCCGCGGCGTTAATCTGCCTGGCGTGGATAGCTCTTTCCGTCCTGGCGACCGTCAAGGGGCGGCCACATCTCACCGGTCATCAGAAGTGGTGGCCCGTCGCGGTGCTTTGCACCTTGGTTGCAGGGACAGTCGCGGCCAACGCCCTGTCCGCATGGATACAGCCAGGCAGCGGGATCTAAGAAACCGGACGGCAGCAGCTAGGCGGCGGTCTCCGCAAAAGGTTCCTGGATGGACCGCCACACTGGGCGGAATAGGTCGGCGATCTCCTCGCGCGCTGAGGGGGCGCGGTCTATTCCGGTTGCAAGAGCAGGTCGCACTCACACCGCCGCAAGGCCGCCGACGGCCCAGGCAAGTGTCAGCATTCACCGCCGCGAGACTTGACTGTTAATTTTCCCCAATCGCACGAAAATGTTCAGCGTTCTCCTAAACGCTGCTTCACTTTCCCACGCGGGTTGTGACAGATCGGTTGAGTGCGTTAAAACTGCATAAAACCTCTGTGATTCCTTGGCTTCGGCAGGCGGGCTACGGGATATCGTGTTTTCCGAGGAGATATGGGATCGGTGATTGCGCGGTGTGACGGATGTTCACGCGCCGAAGCCGAACCCGAAGATGATCACCTGGACGATATGGCCCGCATCTGCCTGACTACGGTGCGGATTTAAGACACCATCCGGAGGCAGTGGCAGTGGATCCACGCCCGGAATAGGGGGAGCAGCTGGACCCCGTGGTGACACCGTATTGCGTGGGCCTGACCACCGTATTTCTGTCACTGAAGGATGTTTTAGGCGGGGTTGGCCGCCGAATTGTGGATATGGCGCTTGCTGGAGGCGCCCGAAGGCTGGGAAATCATGAAAATTAAAGCTGGTCTCATCGCCGCGTTCACCGCGGGGCTCCTCTTTACCGGAATTACCGTTCCTGCAGACGCAGGGACCACCTACACCACGAATCTGCGGGCCGCGGCCCGCGCCCTGCCCCTCGCCGCAGAGAACAATCTTGGCTATGACCGGGCCCGGTACTTTGGCAGCGGCTGGACCGACACGAACAGGGACTGTCAGTACACCCGCGCCGAGGTCCTTATCTCAGAGACCAGGGTGGCGCCGACCTACAGTTCCAGCGGGTGCACAGTCACTGTCGGCCGGTGGGTCACGAGCTGGGACAACAAGGTCCACACCTCGCCCACCACGGTGCAGATCGACCACTTGGTCCCGGTGGCCGAGGCCTGGGGCTCCGGTGCCCGGAACTGGACGCAGGCCCGCAGGGTCACGTTCTACAACGACCTCTACCCTCATTCGCTGAACGCGCAGACGAACCTGCTGAACCAGCAGAAGCAGGCCAAGGGCCCCGAGGACTGGATGCCGCCGGCCAACCAGTGCTCCTACATCGCCCAGTGGGTCATGGTGAAGACGCGCTGGGGCATGACCGTCGACTCACGAGAGAAGGCTTTCCTGGTTCAGAAAGCCGACCAGTGCCCGGCCGCCTCACTCACGGTCGTCAAGTACTGATCTTCGCGGCCGCATCCGGGCAGCGCGCTGCCTGGCGGCCACGGATCTTCCGGTCGATCACCGCGAGGTCAAGGGACAGGTCATGGATCGCCCCGGCCGGCAGGCCGTCTTTCACCTCCCCGTGCTGGAAAGGCCCGTTTCGATGTCCTGAGCGATGAGGAGGTAGTTCGTGGAGCGGATGCCGAAGTCTTCGGGGCCAATTAGACCCCTAATTGTGATCAGTCCCTGACCGACCAGGACCCGCCGCCGGCGATAAAATATTCACCTTGGATGAGGTGGTTGGCATGGTGGTTGGCTCGCTCCGCCGGATGGTTCTAGCTCTTGGAACATCGCTTGCCCTCTTATCTGGGTCCGTGACCGTGGCACCGCCGGTTCACGCAGCGCCCCTCTATGGTCACGATGTGTCCTGGCCGCAGTGTCCGTCCTCCGTCGGCGGGTTTGGTCTGCCTCTTCCTCCGGTCTCCACCCAGTTCGTCATCATTGGGCTGACGAAGGGTTTGCCGTTCACCGAGAATCCTTGTCTGGCAAGCCAGGTCAACTGGGCCAGAACGAACAACAAGAAGACCCATGGTTACGCGATGGCTGCGTTTCCCACCGCCGCGCAGTTGAGTACGTACGGCGCCCGGGGACCGTGGACCGCCACCACCCGGGCCGCACAATTGTCGAACGTGGGCTACGCCGAGGCGAAGTTCGCCGTCGCCAGCATGAGCCGGGTCGGGTTCCGTCCGCCGGTCGTATGGATCGACGTCGAGCCGCGTCCGGCTCAACCCTGGCCCACGAGCACTGCCGCTCAAAAGCGAGATAATCGGCTCATCGTCGAGGGGTTGATGCGCGGCCTCCGTGACTCGGGGTTCTCCTATGGGCTGTACTCCTACACGGCGGGTTGGGCCGACATCACGGGGTCGTGGCGGTTGCCGGGGGTGCCGGTGTGGGCCACCGCTGGCAGGCTCGACTATCCGGGCGAGGCGCTGGATCGGTGCCGGCAACCCAGCTTCTCTGGCGGCCGGGTGTACCTCTCCCAGTGGTACGACGACACACGGGATTACGATCTGACGTGCGAACCCTACGCCTTCACGCCCTTAGCCGTCCCGGCATCGACCCTCTCGCGGTCCACCGCCGACTTCGACGGCGACTGGAACAATGACCTGCTGGCCCGGGTGACGGCGACCGGAGATCTCCGGCTGTACCGGGGGAAGGGGAACGGCACGGTATGGGCTGGTGTACGCATCGGAGCGGGCTGGGGCGGGCAGAACGCGCTCGAGACAGCAGGAGACTTCAGCGGTGACGGAAAAGCCGACGTGCTGGCTCGTGAAGCAGCCACCGGGCACCTGTGGCTGTACCGGGGGAACGGTACCGGCGGATGGCTGCCACGAGTACGGGTGGGAACCGGCTGGAACGGGTTCAATTCCATCGTGGGGCCGGGCGATTTCAACGGAGACCAGTTCGTCGATGTTCTCGCACGGGAGCGGTCCACCGGGCACCTGTGGCTTTACCGGGGAAACGGTACCGGCGGATGGCTGCCGCGGGTCCGGGTGGGAACCGGCTGGAACTCATTCAATGTCATTGTCGGCCCGGGGGACTTCAACGGCGACGGACATGTTGACCTCTTGGCACGCGAAACCGCGACTGGATACCTATGGCTGTATCCGGGAAACGGAACCGGTGGATGGCTGCCGCGCGTCCGGGTGGGATCAGGCTGGAATTCACTCACCGCGGTGATGAGCCCGGGGGATTTGAACGGCGACCGTACCACCGACGTGGTGGGACGGGACCGTCAGGGCAACCTGTGGCTGTACCGGGGCAGCGGGTCAGGCGGGTGGCTGCCTCGAGTGCAGATCGGCAGCGGGTGGAACGGAATCAACCCGATCTTCTGAACTTCATCGCAGTTTCAACGCAAAGACAGTCCCAACGCACCAGCCGGTGGCCGCCCCGGCAGCCAGTTCGGAGCGGCCGCGGCAGCACTAGGCGCTGGCGCCATCAGGGATGCCACGGGCCAGTACACCTACGCCTGGTTCGGCGCGGCAGCCATGTGCACCATCGCAGCAGGCATCAGCGCCACCATCCGTAAGTAGCGCAGCATCGGACAGACCATTCCTGACTCACCTGCGGAATCGGTAAGCCGGTGAAGGCGTGCCGCGACCTGTTTCAAGCCGCCATGAGAACAGCACCTTCCGAAGCCGGCGGGAATTGAGCGGGCCCACCTCCGGCCCGAACCTTTACCATCAGGGAGGAAGGTGCCGCGTGCGGTCCGTTGAGACCGGGGACGACGGGAGAGCAGGGAGGCCGTATGCCCGAAGGAGACAGCGTCTTCCGGCTCGCGGCGCGGCTAAGGAAGTCGCTCGACGGCCGCAGGCTGAAGCGCGGGGAGTTCCGTGTCCCCGCACACGCCACGGATAGCCTGGACGGCGCGCTGGTGAAAGAGCATGTGACGCACGGCAAGCACCTGCTGACCCGGTTCGAAGGCGGCCTCACCCTGCACACCCACCTGCGGATGCAGGGGTCGTGGACCGTCACCGCGCCAGGCCGGAGGCTTCCCCGCACACTGCTTCCGGACGCGCGCGTGATCCTCGAGGTCGACGGCGGTCCGACGGCGTACGGGATGAACCTGCCGGTCGTCGATCTCCTCCCCACGGGTGCAGAGGACGTCGTCGTCGGGCACCTTGGCCCCGACCCTTTGAGAAACGACTGGTCTGCGCAGGAAGCGGCCCGGCGGCTTCGCCAGGACCCGGAGCGACGCGTCGCCGCTGCCCTCCTCG
>NZ_CADCTE010000153.1 GCF_902805515.1 uncultured Arthrobacter sp.
CCGTGAAGTCACCGGCGGGCTGGAGGAGCATTCCCTCGAGGGCCTCGCGGGCGGTCTCGGTAGCGGGAAGCGGCACTGAGACCGCCTTGACCTCTTCAGCGGGTTCGGTGAGCTTCGAGAGCCCGCCGGCGGGGACCGTGAGCTGGGTCAGGCCGAAGAATTCCCCTGCGGTTCCGGTGACCTCGACGTAGTCGCCCGGTGCCACCGAGGCGACCGTTTCCGGGGAGAAGACGAAGACGGCGTCGGAGGCGGTCTGGCCCTCGGCGGCGCCGGTGCCCGGGGTCTGCAGGTAGAAGCCCGCGAACCCGCCGGTGGGGTAGGCCGCGGTGACCTTGCCGCGCGTTGTGATGGTGGTTCCCTTGAGCGGGGTCTCGGTGCCCGTGCCCTGGATGTCGCGGATGGGCACGACGGCGCCGGGCACGGGAGGCTCGGCCGGCGGGTCGGTGGGCGGCGGCGGTGGCTGCGTTCCGGTGGAGTTGGTGGGCGTCACGGCGGCGGAGAGGGTGAAATCGGCGGCATTGTTGTCGGTGTCGGCGCCGGCGGTGCGGTTCATCGACTGCTGTCCGCCGCCAGGGCCTGCGGCCTTGGTCCCCTCGAAGGTGTTCGAGGTGCCGTAGCCGAGCAGGTCGACGACAGCCGGGTGTCCGGTGACCGAGTTAACCGGCAGGGGGCTCACCGCGGTTGCCTGGCGTGCGAGCAGGATGGTGCCGGCGCTTCCACTCGTGTTGAGGTTGCCCGCGATGTCGGGTGCGGGGAGCGCCTCGCCGACAGGTCCATTGGACGAGCCGCGGACCAGGAAGTATCCCCGGGCGGGGATCGTGCCGGCCAGCGCCGTGATGCCGGTCGGGGCCGTGGTGCCCGCTGCGGAGCGGTACTGAAGGGACCAGCCGTCGACGCTGACGGGTGTGTCCGTGGGGTTGTACAGCTCAACGAACTTATTGAGGTAGGGCGCGGCAGCACTGCCGCCGGTTACAAAGGCTTCGTTGATGACGACGCCGCCCGCGACGGTTGCCTGCGGAGCCTCCTGTGCGCTGGCCGGGAGCGCTGCGGTGGGTGCGGCGAGCATCCCCACCGCCAGCGCCGTGCACAGCGCACCTTTCCATGGCGAATTGATCATTCGGTCAGACTCTCCTTGAGATTGGCTGGGTTACAGCCTGTGGGGGACGCACACCCGGCCCTCATAGCCCGGACGGCGGTTCTTCAGTGGGTTGGACAGCAGTGATCCCTGTGACGGACGGGACCCGTGGTAATCCAACCAGCTAATGGTGAACAAGGGGTGGCCGCAAGGGGAAGCCCCGTGCGCGGATTTAGGGAATCTTTCGCTGGGGGTCTTGACACAAGCAGCTCCCGCAATTCGTCGAGTGCGCAGGTGACCACGCTGCGTCTGGCCTGGCAGCGCTCGCCGGTGGCCGAATGCGCAGGCGACCACGCTGCGGCGGGCCGGGAGGGTGGTGAGGTGCGCACTCGGCGGGGGTGCTGAAGTTGCGGGGCGCAGGTGCGGGGTGCTGGAGTGCGGGGCGAAGGCGCGCAGGCACAGGAGCCGGAGAGACAAGAATGGCCCCGGCTGATGCCGGGGCCATTCTTCAGGGAGCGGAAGGTAAGGGATTCGAACCCTTGAGACGGGGTAACCGCCCACTGGTTTTCAAGACCAGCTCCTTCGGCCGCTCGGACAACCTTCCCCACTGAGTAGTGTTTCATGGGAACCTGCCCCACCCAAATCCCAAATCGAACGGAGAACGCCCGTGAAAGCAGTCGTCATCCGCGGTCCGGGAGGACCGGAAATGCTCGAACTGCGGGAGGTTCCGGACCCGGAGCCGAAGCCGGGCGAGGTGGTCATCGACGTCGTCGCCGCCGGCCTGAACCGCGCCGACGTGCAGCAGCGCCGCGGGGTCTACCCACCGCCGCCCGGCGCCTCCGAATACCCGGGCCTCGAGGTCTCCGGCAGGATTTCCAACCCAAACGGATCCACCCTCCCGGCCGGCGCCGAAGTGGTGGCACTGCTCTCCGGCGGAGGCTACGCGGAGAAGGTCGCCGTGCCGGCCGGGCAGGTCCGTGGGGTGCCGGACGGAGTGGAGCTGGTCGAGGCCGCCGCCCTCCCGGAGACCGCGGCGACGGTGTACTCCAACCTGTTCATGACCGCGGGGCTGAAGGCAGGGGAGACCGTGCTGATCCACGGCGGTGCCGGCGGCATCGGCACGATGGCCATCCAGCTCGCCCGGGCCTTCGGCGCAGTGCCGCTGGTGACCGCGGGGTCGCCGGACAAGCTGCGGCTGGCGGCGTCCCTTGGCGCGGCCGCCACCATCAACTACCGCGAGCAGGACTTCGTCGAAGAGGTCCGGGCGGCGACCGGAGGTGCGGGCGCCGACGTGATCCTCGACGTCGTCGGAGCGAAGTACCTGGAGCGGAACATCCAGGCGCTCGCCGTCGGCGGCCGCCTCGTGGTGATCGGCCTGCAGGGCGGCGCGACGGCCGAAGTGAACCTGGGGGTCTTGATGACCAAGCGGGCCAGCATCGCCGGATCCACCCTGCGGGCCCGGCCGCCGAAGCAGAAGGCGGAGATCATGGCCGCCGTGGAGCGGGAGGTCTGGCCGCTGGTCGCGGCCGGACGCGTACGGCCCCTGGTGGGCCGCACCTTCCCCCTCGCCGAGGCCGCCGCCGCCCATGAGTACTTCGATTCCGGGGAGCACACGGGCAAGATCCTCCTGACCGTCTAGTCAACCTCCGCCGGGACAATAAGCATGTTTCCTTGCGGGCGGGGAGTGTGCGAATCTTGAGGCGTCCACCCGGACCAAGGAGGAACACCATGACATCCAGCGCCAACGACGACGCAGGTGAGAAGGACAAGAGCGGACTGGCGCAGGCCGCCGACAGCTTCACCGAGAACCTCGCGGACCAGGTGCCCGACGGCGTCGACAGCGGCCCGCAGGACACCGCCAACGAGGGTGAGGACCCCCGCACGCATACGCATGCCAGCCTGAGCGAAGGATCGAACGCCCGGGACAACGACGGCCGCTGAGGCCGGACCGCTCACCGCACCGGTGGTGCCCTTCGGCGACGAGAGCCCCGTCGGCGCCTTGAGATGTGACGTGCACCTCAGTAGGTTGCTACCTTCGTGTGCATCACACCACTCGTATTCCAAGGGAGCATCATGAGTGAGAAGCACAACGGGGCGCACGGGCACAAAGCCGTGCTCGAGACCGACCCCGATCTTCCGCCCACCGCGATTGACGCGGCGGTGGCTGACGCGGAGGACCGCCGGTGGACACCGGCGAAAATCGCGCTCTGGGTAGGCATCGCCCTGCTGGGCGGCATCGCCTGGATCATGCTGGCCATCGTCCGAGGCGAAACCGTCAACGCCATTTGGTTCGTCTTCGCGGCGGTCAGCACCTACTTCATCGCCTACCGGTTCTACTCCAAGTTCATCGAGCGCAAACTGCTGCAGCCCGATGATCGCCGTGCCACCCCCGCCGAGTACAAGGCGGACGGCAAGGACTACGTGGCCACCGACCGCCGCGTCCTCTACGGACACCACTTCGCGGCAATCGCCGGCGCCGGCCCGCTCGTCGGCCCGGTCCTCGCCGCGCAGATGGGCTACCTGCCCGGCACGCTGTGGATCATCGTCGGTGTAATCCTCGCCGGCGCGGTGCAGGACTACCTCGTCATGTTCTTCTCAATGCGCCGCGGCGGCCGATCGCTGGGCCAGATGGCCCGCGAGGAACTCGGCGTCATCGGCGGTACGGCGGCGCTGCTCGCGACCCTGACCATCATGATCATCATCGTGGCCATCCTCGCCCTGGTCGTCGTGAACGCCCTCGGCGAGAGCCCCTGGGGTGTCTTCTCGGTCTCCATGACCATCCCGATCGCGCTGTTCATGGGCGTCTACCTGCGCTTCCTGCGGCCGGGCAAGGTCACCGAGGTCTCCCTCATCGGCTTCGCCCTGCTGATGCTCGCCATCGTCGCCGGCGGCTGGATCGCCGAGACGGAATGGGGCGTCGCGCTTTTCACCCTCGACCGCGTCACCATCGCGTGGGGCATCATCATCTACGGCTTCATCGCCGCGGTCCTGCCGGTCTGGCTGCTCCTCGCACCGCGTGACTACCTGTCGACCTTCATGAAGATCGGCACGATCGTGCTGCTGGCCGTCGCCATCATCATCACCCGCCCCGAGATCAGCGTTCCCGCCGTCAGCGAGTTCGCCGCAACGGGTACGGGCCCGGTGGTCCCCGGCCCGCTCTTCCCCTTCCTGTTCGTCACCATCGCCTGCGGCGCGCTCTCGGGCTTCCACGCCCTGATCTCGTCGGGGACGACGCCGAAACTGATCGAGAAGGAACGCCAGGCCCGCTTCATCGGGTACGGCGGCATGCTGATGGAATCCTTCGTTGCGATCATGGCCCTCGTTGCCGCGCTCTCAATCGACCGGGGCATCTACTTCGCCATGAACTCCTCGGCGGCAGCCACCGGAGGAACGGTCGAGGGCGCCGTCGCCTTCGTCAACGGCCTCGGGCTGACGGGCGTGAACCTCACCCCCGACGCGCTGACCTCGCTGGCTGGCAACGTCGGTGAGGAATCGATCGTCTCCCGCACCGGCGGCGCGCCGACGCTCGCCGTCGGCATCGCCCAGATCATGCAGGGCCTCTTCGGAGGCGGCGGCGCGATGGCGTTCTGGTATCACTTCGCCATCATGTTCGAGGCGCTGTTCATCCTGACCGCCGTCGACGCCGGGACGCGCGTTGCCCGGTTCATGCTCCAGGACAGCATCGGCAACTTCGTCCCGCGCTTCCGCGACACCTCGTGGCGCGTCGGGGCGTGGCTCTGCACCGCGATCATGGTCGCCGGCTGGGGTGCGATCCTCATCATGGGCGTCACCGATCCGCTTGGCGGCATCAACACGCTGTTCCCGCTGTTCGGCATCGCCAACCAGCTGCTGGCCGCCATCGCGCTCGCGGTGTGCATGGCGATCTGCGCAAAGAAGGGGGCCTTCAAGTACCTGTGGATCCCCGCGCTTCCGCTGGCCTTCGCCGCCGTGGTGACCATTTCGGCGTCGTTCCTGAAGATCTTCTCCCCGGTCCCCGCGATCGGCTACTGGGCGCAGCACAACGCGTTCAAGGACGCCCTCGCCGCCGGTGAGGAGAGCTTCGGCAACGCCCCGACGGTTGAGGCCATGGAGAAGGTGGTGACCAATACCTTCATTCAGGGCACCCTCTCCATCGTCTTCGTGACGCTGGCGATCATCGTGATCATCACGGCGATCCTCGCCACGATCAGGGCCTACCGCAACGGTGGGGGCGACGAGACGGAAGACGCTCCGGTGCCCTCACGCATCTACGCGCCCGCCGGGTTGATCCCGACCCCGCCCGAAAAGGAGCTGGAGGCGCAGTGGAACGCGCTCGGGCCGGCCAAGCGCCCGGCAAGGTCCGGTCACTGATGAGCACCGGAACTGCCCTCGGCAGGGCGCGGGACGCGGCACGCGGGGTGGCGTGGTTCTTCAAGGGCGTGATGGGCGAGAACGCCTACGCGGCCTACCTTGAACACCACGAGGCGTCGCACTGCTCCGAGCCGCCCATGACCGAGCGGCAGTTCTGGCGGGACCGGACGGACCGCCAGGACGCCAATCCTGAAGGGCGCTGCTGCTAGGCGCCCCCGGAAAGACCGGACCGGTCGGAGATGCCCTTGGGGGGACATCTCCGGCCGGTCCTTTTTCGTTGGTCGGGCACGCGCGGCATCGGCGGAGCGTCACCAGCGCCCCTCCGGCCGCGCGTGAGAACATAAACCCATGACCGAACAGCAGCCAGGCAGTTCTTCATCCGGCGTCCCCGACTCCGAACCGGTACTTGGCGGTGACGGCCCGCTGTCAGGGCCCGCGGTCCCGGGTTCGGCCTCCGAAACCCCGGGATCTGATTCCGGCGCGCCGGAATCAGCATCGAACGCCCCCGGGCCGGTCCGCGCGTCCCTTGCGGACCTCGTGGACCAGCCCGCCAAGGTGATGCGGATCGGCACCATGCTGAAGCAGCTCCTCGAGGAGGTGCGCTCGGCACCGCTCGATGACGCCGGCCGCACCCGCCTCGCCGAGATCCACGAGCGCTCGGTCAAGGAACTCGAGGATGGCCTCGCACCGGAGCTCGTGCAGGAGCTGCACCGCATCAACCTGCCGTTCGAGGAGGACTCCGTTCCCACCGACGCCGAGCTGAGGGTCGCCCAGGCGCAGCTCGTCGGCTGGCTCGAAGGACTCTTCCACGGCATCCAGACGGCCCTCGCCGCCCAGCAGATGGCCAATCAGCAGCTTGCCGCCAAGCTCCAGCTCCGCCAGCTCCCGCCGGGTACCGTCATCGCCCCCGGCGTCGTCGTCGGCGCGGACGGCGAGCCCGTCCGCGCCCCGGGCAAGCAGGCACCGGCGGACCCGGAGCACCGCGGGCCCGGCCAGTACCTCTAACGACCGATGGGACTGTTTGCTGCGGCCCGGCAGGGCCGCAAGGATGACGCCGACCTGGGGAACGGGGTGTGGCGCCGCGCCCACGACCGGTTCCGGCGCGGCCTCGACCGGTACCACCAGATCCTCGAAGGCGTCGAGGACGACGACGTGTACAACGAACTCGTCGCCGTCGCCAACCAGTTGGGGGAACTGCTGCCGCGGGTGCGCGCCGTATGTGCCCGGGCCCAGGCGCAGTGGCCCAGCGAGGGCCTCGATATCCCCGGCGCCGTGATCTCGGTCCATCGGGCCCTTTCCCGCGCCGGCAATACCCTCGCCACGACGGCGGAGGCCGCGGCCATGACGCGGCTGGACGGGGAGCGGTGGGGCGTGGCCTCCGCAGGACTCGACAACGTTCGGCGGCGGGCCGAACTTGTGGTCGAGGATGTGCTCGAAGCCGAACGCCAGCTTCCGGACTAGGCCTCCTGCAGGTGCTAAGGGTACTGAAGATTGCCGTTGTGAAATAGATGCCCGATGTGATTAGTTAAGTCCCTATGACTACATCACCAGAACTGAAATTCAACGACGGACTCTCGATCCCCCAGCTCGGCTTTGGCGTGTGGCAGGTTGAAGACGACACGGCCGAGAAGGTGGTGGGCCAGGCATTCCAGGCCGGCTACCGCCACATCGACACCGCGAAGATCTACGGGAACGAAGCCGGGGTAGGACGTGCGATCGCGGCCTCGGGCATCCCCACCGAGGATCTGTTCATCACAACCAAACTTTGGAACTCCGACCAGGGCTACGAAAGCACCCTTGCGGCGTTCGACAAGTCAATGGAGAAGCTGGGTCTCGAAACCCTCGACCTGTACCTGATCCACTGGCTCCAGCCGAAGCAGGGCAAGTACCTCGACACCTGGAAGGCGCTCATCGAACTGCAGAATCAGGGGCGCGTGCGCAGCATCGGCGTCTCCAACTTCACCATCGAGGCGCTCCAGGAGATCATCGACGAGACCGGCGTCGTGCCGGTCATCAACCAGGTCGAGTCCCACCCCTACTTCAGCCAGCCCGAACTGCGGGCCTTCCACGCGGAGAAGGGCATCCTCCACGAGGCCTACTCGCCGCTGGGCTCCGGCAAGGGCCTCCTCGAGGACCCGGTGCTGAAGGACATCGCCGCCAAGCACGGCGCGACCCCGGGACAGGTCGTTTTGGCCTGGCACCTCGCCCTCGGCAATGTCGTGATCCCCAAGACGGTCACCGAGTCCCGCATCGCGGAGAACTGGGCCGCACTCGACGTGCAGCTCGCCGACGAGGACATCCAGGCCATCTCCGCGCTCGACAAGGGTGAGGCCGGCCGCATCGGCGCCGACCCCGCGACGGCTGACTTCGCCTGATTCCAGCCAGGCGCCGCGCGTTGGCCGAGCCAGCGCGTAGCTCCCTCGGCTAAGCCGTATGAAGGGACGCTGGTCCCTGCAGGAAGGCCACCCGGTCCGGTCGGGTGGCCTTCCTGCGTCCGGGGCCGCAGGGCGCCCATCAGGGCCGTTTTGCTACCAGAGGTGACGACGCTTTGCGAGCGGAAGAGATGAGCCAATTCCGCGTTGCCCGGCCTTCCGCGGCGGTCCTAACCTGACACCACCTGTTGTCCCCAACTATGGAGGTGCATGATGGCTACTGGCGAAACCGGATTCGACGACGTTTCCTTTGACCTCATCTCGCTGCAGTATCACTCGCTCAAGGCCGGCCACGACTATGGGCAGTATGTGCGTGATGCCCGCAATGCCGGGCGGGAGGACATCGCCGGGTTCTTCGAGCAGGTCATGGCGGAGGATTCCGAGCGTGCAAAGAAGTGCCATGAATTCCTCGGCGACCTGATGCACTCGGGCCAGACCGGGCCCGCGATGAGCTGAGGTCGGCACGCCCCGGCCGGGGCTGCGTCAGGTTCCGGCCGAGGCGAGCGCCGGAACCTGAGGTCGGCACGCCCCGGCCGGGGCTGCGTCAGGTTCCGGCCGAGGCGAGCGCCGGCACGGCGAGGAGGACCGGTAGCTGCCATTCCTCGGCCGGCTCCAGCTCGATGGCGACATGGTGGTGCGGTGCGCCCCGTCCCACAAGGATCGGCCGCATCGTCCTGCCGTAGACGCTGCGCAGCGGGACCAGTTGCCGCAGCGGCTCGGCCGCACCGGGCAGGGCCGAGGCGAGCACCCAGAACCGCCCCGGCGGGACATTGACGAACGCGAAGGTGTCGACGCCGTCGAGCAATGAACTCGTCACGGGCCGGCCCTTCGCGGAGGGCGTGGTGAACAGTCCCACGTACAGGGCGGGGTTGGGCCCGACGGCGTCCCTGGCCGCGCGGCTCAGGACGGTCACCCCGGAAATGGTTCCTCCGCTGGTAAGTCCGGTGGGCAGGTGGAGGGGGCGCGGTGGATGGTCCGCGAGGATGTGGGGCAGCACCCGGAAGCGCCCGGGACTGTAGCCGACGCCCTCGGCGAAACGCCGGCTGAAGGTGCCCAGCGAGGTGAAGCCGACCTCGAAGCAGATGTCGCGCACCGGCTCTCCGCTGGTGAGCAGCAGGGTCTTGGCGCGTTCGAACCGCAGGTGGGCAAGGTAGCGTCCCGGCGGGATTCCCGCGACGGATTCGAAGAGGCGCACGAGGTGGGACGGGCTGTACCCGACGTGGTCGGCGACGTCGCCGAGGGAGATCGGGTCGGAGGCCTTGGCGCTGAGGAACTGGGCGGCGCTCAGCGCTGCGCCGTCGATGGTGTTTCGCGTCTTTTCCACATCAGCTCCCGCAGTCGATGATCCCTTGAACGCCGCCCCGGGTAAAGGTGTTCAGCGGTAAGCGCACGCTCCGGTATGTCCCCTCCGTGCGGTACTGTCTGTCGCATCGGAATGGCCGGGCCAGGGGCGCGGCGAATTATCTGGGGGGACATGCGACTCGAGGGATGGCACATCGTTCTGATCGCGGTGCTGGCGCTTGCGCTGGTCGTAGCTTATATCGCCGTCGTGGTGATGAGAGCCCGTCGACGGCCGCAGCGGGCGGGCCGTCGGCCGAGCAAGGAGCGGAGGCTGAACGAGCTCGACTACCTCCGCAAGCGGGGTGTGATCAGCCTTGACGAGTACACCAGGAGCAGGAACGACATCCTGCGCTCCTGATGGCCGCCGGCCGGAAATAACTGGGCAAGGAAAAACCCCGCGGCTTCCATGAAGCGCGGGGTTCCGGTGGAGCCTCCTGCCAGAGTCGAACTGGCGACCTTCTCATTACGAGTGAGACGCTCTACCGACTGAGCTAAGGAGGCACGCTTCATGAGCCGGACCGATTGGTCCCTCAATCCACAAGAAGCAACTCTATAAGAGCCTGCGCCCGGTGGTCAAAAGCGCTCCCGCCTGCGCGCCCGGGATTGCCCTTTCAGCAGCGGACCCCGTCCTTGGGGACAGTGCCCTCAAGGAAGTAGGTGTCGACGATGTCCAGGATGCAGTCGTTGGAGCGGCCATAGGCCGTGTGCCCCTCGCCCTCCCAGGTCACGTGGACGGCCGACTCAAGCTGATCCGCCAGGGCGAGCGACCACTCGTACGGGGTGGCGGGGTCCCCGGTGGTCCCGATCACCAGGAGCGGGTCGGCCCCCGGAGCGCTGGCGGGCGCCGGTTCGCGCACCGGTCCGTACTTCCACGGT
The DNA here is from genome assembly GCF_902805515.1 of uncultured Arthrobacter sp. Classification (GTDB taxonomy): domain Bacteria; phylum Actinomycetota; class Actinomycetes; order Actinomycetales; family Micrococcaceae; genus Arthrobacter_D. Next base: position 10,075 of record NZ_CADCTE010000153.1, read on the forward strand.
TCACAGGTCAGACCTCCGTACGCGAGAAGCTCACCGAAGGTCGGTGAGGCCGCCACCAGCTCCGACTCGTCGCGGCGCAGCTGCTCGGGGTCCGTCACCATCGGGTAATCGAGGCAGTTCACGGAGAGGAAGGCGTCGGTCGCATTGGTGCTGTAGGTGCCGTCGGCTTCCCGCTCGAAGGAAAGATCCGCAAGGTACATCATGTCGGTGTAGTCGCCCTCAAGGGCGGTGGTCACCGCTTCGGTGAGCGTCGGCCAGCTCGAGTCGTCGTACAGGGGAAGGATGAAGCCCTGCACGAAGCTGCCGATGGTGACAAGGCGCCCGTCCTCGGCCGGCTTCGGCTCCTCCTGAACGGCGGTGAAGAGGTCCTGGACGGCGGCCACGCCGGCGTCGACGTCGCCGGGCAGCGGGCAGCCTTCCCGCGCCTGGCAGTCGGCGACATAGGCGCGCAGGGCCTTCTCGAAGGCGGCCGCCTGGGCGAGGGTCACCTGCTCATTGCTGAGCGCCGGGTTCAGCGCGCCGTCGAACACGAGGCGGCCGGAATGCTCGGGGAACAGCCCGGCATAGGCGGCGCCCAGCAGGGTGCCGTAGGAGAAGCCGAGATAGTTGAGCTTGGAGTCCCCGACGAGGGCCCTGAGGATGTCCATGTCGCGTGCGGCGCTGTTGGTGTCGACGAAGCCGAGCAGCTCCCCGGTCCGCTCCGCGCACAGGTCGGCATACTCCCGGGCCTCGGCCCGCAGCCGCTCGAGCGCTTCCTCGTCGGGAGTGTCGGGTGGAATGAACTCCTCGCGGGCCGCGTCCTGCTCCTTGTCGGTGCGGCACTCGACCGCCGTGGAGCGGTTGACCCCGCGCGGGTCGAACCCGAGGATGTCGTAGTCCGCACGCACCCGGTCGCTGGCCACCCGCTGCAGGGCGTCCCGCACGATGTTGTACCCGGAGCCGCCCGGGCCGCCCGGGTTGACGAGGATCGTCCCCTGAGGCTCGCCCTTCGTCGCGTCGGCGCGGATTGCCGCGATCTCGATGGTCGCCCGTCCCGGGTCGCTGTAGTCAAGGGGAACCTCGACCCGGGCGCAGGCGAAGTCGTCCTCGCACGGCTCCCACTCCACCTCCTGGCTGTAGAACGGCTCAAGTCCGGCCGGGACGTCGCCGATGGCGTCCGGGTCCGCCGTCACGACTCCTGTGTCCGGGGCCTTGTCCGCCGACGGCCCGGGCAGCAGCGTGCAGCCCGAGAGCAGAAGGGCGGCGGCCGCGCCGGAGGCCACCCAGCGGTGCAGGCGGCGCAGGCCTGAAGGGGTCTTTGGGCTCACGAGGCGAGGTCCTTCCGGGACAGGAGGCCGACGGCCATCGCCTCGATCGCCAGCAGCGGCGAGACGTTGGTGCTGACGAGGCGTTCGCGCACCTCGTTGATCGTGTCGATGCGCCGCAGGGTGTCCTCCGCCGATTCCCGCCGCGCGAAGGCCTCGAGCTCGGGGCGCAGCGGTTCGTTGACGAGGTCGCGGCCGCTGGAGACCTGAAGCATCAGCACATCCCGGTAGAAGGAGATCAGGTCGGTCAGGGCGCGGTCGAAGTAGTCGTTCTTCGACCGCTTGGCCCGCCGCGTCTGGTCCTCTTCGAGGCGCTTGACCTGGCTGCGCATCGAGGGCGGAAGGGTTCCCGATTCCGGTGCGCCCAGGGCGGTGAGCAGTGCGGCCCGCTCGGAGGCGTCGCGCTGCTCGAAGGAACTTTGCGCCTCCGCCTCGGCGAGTTTCACCAGGTCGGCTGCGGCCTGCATGGCCCCGGACACCGAGCGCAGGGTCAGCGGCAGCCGCACAATCTGGTTGCGGCGCTCACGGGCGCCGTCGTCGGTGGCGAGGCGCTTGGCCACGCCGATATGGCTTTGGGCGGCCCGTGCGGCCGCCTCCGCCGTGGCCGGGTCGATTCCGTCGCGGTGCACCAGCAGGTCCGCGACGTCCTGCACCGGGGGAAGGCGCAGGCTCACGCTGCGGCAGCGCGAGCGGATCGTGACCAGGACGTCCCCGGGGCTCGGGGCGCACAGCAGCCAGATGGTCCGCGGGGGCGGTTCCTCGATCGCCTTCAGCAGCACGTTGGTGCTGCGTTCCTGCATGCGGTCGGCGTCCTCCACGATGATCACGCGCCACCGGCCGGTCGAGGGCTTGTCCTGGGCCTTGCGCACCAGCTCCCGCGCCTCGTCGATGGTGATGGTGACCTTCTCGGTCGTGACGTTGGTCAGGTCGGCGTGCGAGCCGGCGAGCACGGTTCGGCAGGACTTGCAGGTGCCGCAGCCCCGCTCCGTCACGTCCCGGTCGCACAGCAGGGCCGCAGCGAATGCCCGCGCCGCGTTTGATCGGCCGGAGCCGGGCGGGCCGGTGAACAGCCACGCGTGGGTGGGTGCGCCGGACCGGGAGGCCCGCTGCAGCTGCTCCACCACGGGTTCCTGCCCGCGCAGGTCGGTCCAGACGCTCACGCGAGGCGCTCCCGGACGGCGGTCAGCACGCGCTGGGCCAGGTCGCCGACGGGCGAGGCGGCGGGAAGCACCAGGTAGCGGGCCGGATCGCGGTCTGCCGCCTCGAGAAAGGCGCTGCGGATCCGCGCGTGGAAGTCATCGGGCTCGGATTCCATCCGGTCCTCGGGGGCATCGCCGGCGGTGCGCCGGTTGCGGCCCTCCTGCGGCTCCACATCGAGCAGCACCGTGAGGTCCGGCCGGAGTCCCTCGACCGCCCACAGATTGAGGTCCTCGACATCCCGGGCACCCAGCCCGCGCCCCGCGCCCTGGTATGCCACGGAGGAGTCGATGTACCGGTCGCAGACGACGACGTCGCCTCGCCGCAGGGCGGGCAGGATCACCTGCTGCACGTGGGCCGCACGCGAAGCGGCGAACAGCAGCGCTTCGGTCCGGGCGTCGATCTCGCCCTGCCCGTGTTCGAGCACCAGGGCGCGCAGCTTCTCGCCCACCGGCGTCCCGCCGGGCTCGCGGGTCCGCACCACGGGTACGCCCTCGGCCTCCAGTGCCCGGCACAGCGCGCCCACCTGGGTCGACTTGCCCGCGCCGTCGCCGCCCTCGAAAGCAACAAAGAGTCCCGGCAGCGGATGCGGATTCGACAGAGTCACACGCCCAGCCTACCGAGTGCCGCCCCCACTTGCCGACGCCGCCGGTGCGGTGGGGATCAACCCTCCGGGCTACCCTTTCCCCATGGCTAATTCCGACCCCGAGCTGGCTCCCGATACCGTCGTCGTCGCGGCGGGCAGGCCCGCCCGCGAGCACGACGCCCCGGCCAACCCGCCGCTGGTGCTGTCAACGACCTTCCACGAGACCCGGGCGCCTGAGCCGGGTGACCGGGTCTATGGGCGCATGTCCAACCCGAGCTGGGATCCCTTCGAGGAGGCGCTGGGCCGGCTTGAGGGCGCAGCCCTCCCGGCCCTCGTGTTCGGCTCTGGACTCGGCGCCGCAGCAGCGGCCCTCTCCCTCGTGCCGGCCGGGGGCACCGTGATCATGCCGCGCCACGCCTACGCCGGTTCGGTCAGCCTCGCCACGGCCGAGGCGGCCGTCGGCAGGTTCACCCTTCGCACCGTCGACATCGCCGACACCGATGCCGTGATGCGGGAGATCGACGCGCTGCCCGCCTCACCGGCAGGCATGCTGTGGCTGGAGAGCCCCACCAACCCCATGCTCGAGGTGGCGGAAACCGTGCGCCTGGCCGACGCCGCACGCGCCGCCGGAGCGCTCGTCGTCACCGACAACACCTTCAACACCCCGCTGCTCTCCCGGCCGCTCGAAACCGGGGCCGACGTGGTGCTGCACTCTGTGACCAAGTACCTGTCGGGCCACTCCGACGTCGTCCTGGGGGCGCTCGCGACCTCCGATCCTGCCCTGCGCGAGCGGCTGCTGGCCCACCGGACCCTGCACGGCGCCATCGCCGGTCCCTTCGAGGTGTGGCTGGCGCTGCGCGGGCTGCGCACCCTGGCTGTGCGGATGGAACGGGCGCAGGCCAACGCGGCCGAACTCGCCGCCCGGCTCGTCGGCCATCCGGCGGTTGACCGCGTCCGTTTCCCCGGGCTGCCGCAGGATCCCGGCCACGAACGGGCCAAGGCGCAGCTGAGCGGGTTCGGGGCCATCGTCTGCATCGAGCCCGCCGGGGGAGTCGAAGCGGCCGAGGCGCTGGTCGGGGCGGTGCGCCTGTGGCTGCCGGCAACTTCGCTGGGCGGGGTTGAATCCCTCATCGAACGCCGGCGCCGCCAGCCCGGGGAGCCGGCCACGGTCCCCGAGGCCCTCGTGCGGTTGTCGGTGGGCATCGAGAATGTCGAGGATCTGTGGGCGGACCTCGAAAACGCGCTCAAGGCATCCCAGCGGCTAAGCTAACTCCGTGGGTATCATCCTGACTTTCGAGTTCTACCTGTACCTCGTTCTTGGCTACGTTGCGCTGGGTCTCGAGCTGTGGGCCTTTGCCGACTGCGTGCGGCGCCCGGCGGCGTCCTTTGAGGCGACCCTCAAGCGCACCAAGGGCTTCTGGATGGCCATTACCGGCGGCGCCGTGGTCGTCGGCATCTTCAGCGCACTCAGCCCGGGATTCGGCCTGTTCAAGCTGGTCGCCGTCGTCGCCGCGTGCGTCTACCTCGCCGACGTGAAGCCGGCGGTCAGCGAGATCCGCGGCCGCGGAAACCAGGGCCCCTACGGCCCCTGGTAAGGCCCGGGAGGCACACCTACCTCTACGCTGCCCGCTCGGCCGTGCCGGCCGGCTCGACGGCGCTCCACGCCACGGTGACCTCGCCGAGGCGCCAGCGGGACGGCGAGTCCAGCAGGGGCCAGCCGGCCTCCGCCAGCGCCGCGCACATCGCCGTCCACCGCTGGCGTGCCCCGAAGGCGGCCAGCGGAGCCGCATCAAGCCACGCCCGGTCCATCGCGAGCAGGAAGCGGTGGACATTTTCGCCGGGAACATTGCGGTGGATCAGGGCCTTCGGGAGGCGCTCGGCGACGTCCGAGGGCAGGGTGAAGGCCCCGAAGCGCATCGAGATGCTCAGCGACACCGGGCCGTGGCGGTCGATGGCGGCCCAGGTTGACCGCCTGCCGATCTCATCGCATGTCCCATCGATGAACAGGCCGTCCTCCGAGAGCCGGGACCGCACCGTGTCCCAGTGCGCTCGATAGTCCTCCTCGTCGTACTGGCGGAGCACATTGAACGCACGCACCAGCACCGGGCGGCGCCCGGACACCGGCACTTCGAAGCCGCCCTGGCGGAAGCTGAGGCCCGCCTGCTCCAGCGGCCGCGCCGCCTCGACGCGGGCCGGGTCGATCTCGATGCCGATCAGTTCGCTGTCGGGGCGCACCCGGCGCAGCCGTCCGAACAGTTCGACGGCGGTCACCGGTGCGGCGCCGTAACCGAGGTCGACGACGAGGGGGTCCTCCGCACGGCGCAGGCGCCACGCCTGCGGTCCGGCCAGCCAACGGTCGACCCGGCGGAGCCGGTTGGGGTTCGTTGTTCCGCGGGTGATGCTGCCCACGGGCTTTCCGGCGCGGAGGTGAAAGTGCACCGTCCAAGGGTACTCGCACCGCCGGCGCCCGGATGCCCGCCGGCGCGGGATACGGCAGACTAGGACCCATGACTTCTCACAAACTGATTCTGCTGCGCCATGGACAGAGCGAGTGGAACGAAAAGAACCTGTTCACCGGCTGGGTCGACGTGGCACTCACGGAGAAGGGCCGGCAGGAAGCGATCCGCGGCGGCGACCTCCTCGTCGAGGCGGGTCTCCTCCCGGACATCGTCTACACCTCGCGGCAGAAGCGCGCCATCATCACGGCCAACCTCGCCCTCGAGGCCGCCGACCGCACCTGGATCGACGTCAAGCGCAACTGGCGCCTCAACGAGCGCCACTACGGTGCACTTCAGGGCAAGGACAAAGCCCAGACCCTCACCGAGTTCGGTGAGGAGCAGTTCATGCTGTGGCGCCGCTCCTACGACACTCCGCCGCCGCCGCTCGAGGATTCCAGCGAGTACTCCCAGAGCAACGATCCGCGGTACGCGGACCTCGGGGAGGACCTGCCCCGCACCGAGTGCCTCAAGGACGTCCTCGACCGGTTCCTGCCCTACTGGGAGTCGGACATCAGCAAGGACCTGCTGGCCGGCAAGACGGTGCTCGTGGCCGCGCACGGCAACTCGCTGCGCGCCCTCGTGAAGCACCTGGACGGGATCAGCGATACGGACATCGCCGCCCTGAACATCCCTACGGGCATCCCGCTGGTGTACGAACTGGACGACAACCTCACCCCGCTCAAGGCCGGTGGCACGTACCTCGACGCCGAGGCCGCCGCTGCCTCGATCCAGGCCGTGGCCAACCAGGGCAAGCACTAGGCACTGCAGCTTGAACGCGGTGGCTTAAACGCGGTGGCTTAAACGCGACGGCGGCTTCCTTCCGGAAGCCGCCGTCGTCGTCTGTTCAGTTCACACTGTTCACTTCACGCCGCTCGGTAAACGCCGGTCAGTTGAGCGGGGCGCTGGGCTGCCACTCGCCGGTGACCAGGTAGGTGACCTTGCGGGCCACGGAGACCCCGTGGTCGGCGAAGCGCTCGAAGTACCGGCTGGCGAGGGTGACGTCGACGGTGGTCGGCGCCGTCTCGTTCCAGTCGGCGGCGGCAACGGCCTTGAACACTCCCGCGTGAAGCTCGTTCACCCGGGCGTTGGCGGCGTTGATCTCGTTGGTGAGGTCGAGGTTCCTCGTCTCCAGCAGCTCGGTGACCTTGCCGGCGATCTGGATGTCCAGGACGGCAAGCTCATCGAAGGTCGGGCGGATCTTCTCGGGGATGACATGGGCCGGGTAGCGCAGGCGCGCCAGCTGGGCTACGTGCCGGGCCAGATCGCCCATCCGCTCGAGGGAGGCGCTCATGCGCAGGGCCCCCACGATCATCCGCAGGTCGCTGGCTACCGGCCCCTGCAGCGCAAGGATGTCGATCGCCCGCTCGTCGAGGGAGTTTTGGAGGAAGTCGATGCGGGCATCGGCCGCGATCACTTCCTGGGCAAGCTCGGTATCGGCACCCTGGAAAGCGCTGTTGGCTTTTTGGATGGCCTCCGACACCAGCTGCGAGATCTCAATCAGTTCCTCGCCAATCTGGTGGAGTTCGGCCTGAAAAACCTTACGCACGTGGGCGTCCTTTCCGTTGGAAGTTGCTACTCACCTGCGGGAACAGGTCCGCGGGCCAGCTTTTCAGCCCCTCATGAACGTTCCCGCAGCTTTAGGTGAACGTTAGTTGAACCACCCGCCTATTGCCACCGGATGCGGGTCCGGCCGGGATTCCAGCGCATAAGCTATGACCGTGGACCCCGTACTGCTCAGCCTGGTCACCGGGCTCGTCGGCTTGGCCCTTGGCGTGTTCGGGATGCTGGCCTACCGGGCCAGCGAGGCCAAGCACAGCCAGCTCCTCTTCGATGACGAGCCGACCCTTCCCGAGGGTGCGGCGGAGGTGCTCTCCATCATCGGACGCGCCTACGTGATCGTCGACGCGATCGACGGCGTCGTCCGCGCCAGCCCCGCGGCCTACGCCTTCGGGTTGGTCCGGGGACACACGGTGGTGCACGACGAACTGCTGAACCTGACGGCGCGCGTCCGCCGCGACGGCGTGATCGAGCAGGAGCAGCTCGAACTGCCTCGCGGCCCGCTGGGCAAGGGCACGATCATCCTGCAGGTGCGCGTGGCCTCCCTGGGCGCCGAGTACATCCTGATCCTGGCCGATGACCGGACAGAGATCACGCGCACCGAGGAGATCCGCAATGACTTCGTCGCCAACGTCTCGCATGAACTGAAGACCCCGGTGGGCGCCATTTCCCTGCTGGCCGAGGCCCTTGACGACGCCGCCGAGGACGAGGTGGCGGTCCGCCGGTTCGCCCAGCGGATGCATAAGGAGTCGGGGCGGCTCTCCGCCCTGGTCCAGGACATCATCGAGCTTTCCCGGCTGCAGGGCGCCGACATCGTGCGCAAGGGCAAGCCGGTGAACCTCAACACCGTCATCCAGGAGGCCGTCGACCGGAACCGGCTCCCGGCGGAGAGCAACTCCATCGAGATCGTCGTCCGCGGCACCGTCGACGAGCCGGTCTTCGGTGACCCCGACCAGCTGATGACGGCCTTCCGGAACCTGATCGACAACGCCATCCGCTACTCGCCGGAGGGGACCCGGGTCGGCATCGGCCTGCGCTCCCGGGACGGGCTGGCCGAAGTCTCGGTCACCGACCAGGGCACCGGGATCACGGCCGAGGAACAGGAGCGCATCTTCGAACGCTTCTACCGCATCGACGCGGCCCGTTCGCGGTCGACCGGCGGCACGGGCCTGGGACTGAGCATCGTCAAGCATGTGGTGTCCAACCACGGCGGCGAGGTGACCGTCTGGTCGATGGCCGGGCAGGGCAGCACCTTCACCGTCCGGCTTCCCGAGATGGAATCGGCCGACGACGCGCAGGGCATCGAAGCCCAGCCAGCCGCCCAGCTGACGCCGCAGCCGGATTCAAAGCCAGAGAAAAAGGGCGGAACCAACGCCCAGGAGCAGGGAGTAAGCGCTTGACCCGGATTTTGATTGTCGAGGACGAAGAGTCTTTCAGCGACCCGCTGTCGTACCTGCTGGGGAAGGAGGGCTTCGAGGTCGCCGTCGTCGACAACGGGCTCGACGCGGTCACCGAATTCGACCGGGCGGGAGCGGACCTCGTGCTGTTGGACCTCCAGCTGCCGGGGCTTTCCGGGACCGAGGTGTGCCGCCAGCTCCGGCAGCGCTCAAGCGTGCCCGTGATCATGCTGACCGCGAAGGACTCGGAGATCGACAAGGTGGTGGGGCTCGAGCTCGGCGCCGATGACTACGTCACCAAGCCCTACTCGTCCCGGGAGCTCGTCGCCCGGGTCCGGGCGGTCCTGCGTCGGCAGGGGGAGCCCGAGGAGCTCGTCTCCGGCACGGTCTCGGCCGGTCCGGTCCGCATGGACGTCGAACGGCACGTCGTGAGCGTCGAGGGCACCCAGGTTGCGCTCCCGCTCAAGGAGTTCGAACTGCTGGAGATGCTCCTGCGCAACTCCGGCCGGGTGCTCACCCGCGGCCAACTGATCGACCGGGTGTGGGGCGCCGACTATGTCGGTGACACCAAGACCCTCGATGTCCACATCAAGCGGCTGCGGGGAAAGATCGAGCCCGACTCCTCGACGCCACGCCACCTGATCACCGTGCGCGGCCTCGGGTACAAGTTCGAGCCCTGAGCGGGCCCCGGCGCTGACCGTGCCTGGAGCTGATCCCGGTTGGAGCTAAGCCGGGGTCGGCGTCCTGAGCGGTTGGAGTCCTCCGTCGTTAACGTGCTGAGCCGGGACCCGGATCGGGCCCCGGCTCAGGGTGCACGGCGGTCGGGAGCTACTCGCCCCCGTGGGCCTCTTCGGTCGCGGCGGGCTCGCTGGGCTCCGGGGTGTATCCGCCCGGAACGAACTCGCGGTATTCCGCCAGGGTTCCATCGACCACCGGAACGCCATAGGTTTCAGTTTCGGACTCGACGGTGAAGTCAATGTCGACGAGGGACCCGGGGATCTCGCTGATGCCCTCAAGGGTGCCGTCGTCGTCGACCTCATCCTCGAAGACGTACTTGTCGCCGCCGTCGATGGTGATCTCGGAAGTCTCGTTCTCACCCTCGATGGTGAGCTGGACCGGCTCGTCGCTGTTGTTGAACACGGTGCCAAGCAGGGTCCCGGGCTCGCCCTCGTCGGTGGAGACGATCAGGATGTTCCGCAGTTCCACCGGGCCGAGGTTCTCGACGATGCCGTCGGACGCCGCGTACTGACGCGTGGTCGACTGCTCATTGATCACGCTGCAGCCGGTGATCCCCAGCATGGACAGCACGACGCCGGCGACGGCGGCCTGCTGCACTCGGCGGTTCGGTGCAATTCTCACAGCTCAAACTCCTGGGGGTCTTCCGGCACGGCGCCGGGGGATGGGTGGTGAAACTAGGAAACACACTATCGCCAAAGCGCCCGTTTGGCGGAGTCCGTTTCGCGGCGCATGACAAGGCCCGATCACCGATTCCCCGCCGCGTCAAGAGGCGAATCATAGCTAAACCGGTCCGTTGGAGCCCGCTGACCTGCGAAAACGCGCCGTCGGCGTGTCGCCGCCGTGATAAACTGACTTGCGGGAAAGGGGAAAGTCCACATGGTTTTTGAGGTTGGCGAAACAGTTGTTTACCCTCACCACGGCGCAGCGAAGATCGAAGAGATCAAGATGCGCGTCATCAAGGGCGAAGAGAAGATGTATCTCAAGCTCAAGGTGGCACAGGGTGATCTAACGATCGAAGTACCAGCAGAAAACGTCGACCTTGTCGGGGTTCGTGATGTGGTGGGCAAGGAAGGCCTGGAGCACGTCTTTGACGTACTGCGGGCCGAGTTCACCGAGGAGCCGACCAACTGGTCGCGCCGATACAAGGCGAACCTGGAGAAGCTTGCATCCGGCGATGTCATCAAGGTGGCCGAGGTCGTCCGCGACCTCTGGCGCCGGGATCACGACCGCGGGCTGTCGGCCGGGGAGAAGAGGATGCTCGCCAAGGCGCGGCAGATCCTGATCTCCGAACTCGCACTGGCGGAGAAGACCGACGAAGAGAAGGCCGCAAGCGTTCTCGACGAGGTCCTCGCCTCCTAGGCGGCAGGTCAACAAGCACGAAGAGAAGGGCTCCCTGAGGGGGGTCCTTCTTTTGCGTTCGGCTGCCGTAGGGTGATTTCGTGTCCTCCCGTCCCACACCCTCCCCGGAAGCGCCCTTCCCCAGCACACCTCCCACCGGAACGGCGGGCGTGGTGATCGTCGCCGCCGGTTCCGGGCAGCGGTTGGGACACGGAATCCCCAAGGCCCGCGTCCTCTGCGGAGGCCTCACCCTCCTTGAGCGGTCCCTGCGCTCGGTGCTCGCCTCCGGTGTCGCTGCGGAAATCGCCGTCGTCATCCCCGCCGGTGACGACGTCCTGCGGTCGGTGGCGGAAGGCCTGTCGGGCGCCGTCCCGGTTCGGGTCGTCGCCGGCGGAACCAGCCGGGCCGGCTCGGTGCGGGCAGGCATCGGCGCACTTTCAATCGACGCTCCGGTCATCCTCGTCCACGACGCGGCACGCGCCCTGACGCCGCCGGGGGTATTTGAACGCGTGGTGTCCCGCCTCGCGGCGGGCGCGGACGCGGTGATCCCGGTGGTCCCGGTGGCCGACACCGTCAAGGCCGTGCGCAGCGGCCGGGTTGAAGGCACCCCCGACCGGAACGGCCTGCGCGCCGTCCAGACCCCCCAGGGCTTCACCGCGCGCCTGCTGCGGGAGGCGCATGCGGACGCCCGCGCGGAGGACCCGCTGATCACCGACGACGCGATGCTCATCGAGGCCACGGGAGCCCCCGTCCTCACAGTGGAGGGCGACCCGGCCGCCTTCAAGGTGACCACCCCGCTGGACCTGATGCTCGCGGAAACGCTCGTCCAGGCCGCCGGCACGTCTCCGGCACCCACCGCCGACCCCGAGGAGGCTCCCATGACCGAAAGCGCACTGCCCCCGGCGGCGCCCCTGCCCCTGCCCCGGACCGGTATCGGCTCCGACATCCACGCCTATGCCCCTGAGGATGCGCCGGCCCCGCTGTGGCTCGCGGGCCTTCTCTGGGAGGGCGAGCGCGGGCTGGCGGGACACTCCGATGGCGACGTCGTCGCCCACGCCGCCGCCGATGCCCTCTTCTCCGCCGCGGGCCTGGGCGACCTCGGCACTCACTTCGGCACCGACCGCCCCGAACTCGCCGGGGCCTCCGGGGTGGCCATCCTCTCGGAGGCGGCCGCGATCATCCGCGGGGCGGGCTTCCGCATCGGCAATATCGCCGTGCAGCTGATCGGAAACCGTCCCCGGTTCGCCGCGCGCCGCAGTGAGGCCGAAGCGGTCCTCTCGAAGGCCGCCGGCGCGCCGGTGAGCGTCTCGGCGACGACCACCGACGGCCTTGGCCTGACCGGGCGTGGCGAGGGCATCGCCGCGCTGGCCACCGCCGTCGTCATCTCCGCCGCATAACAACCGGCTCTCGACGGCGGTTCGGCTAATCTGGTGCAGTGAGCCTGAGACTGTATGACACCGCCACCGCCGAGGTACGGGACTTTGTCCCCCTGACCCCGGGAGCCGTCAGCCTCTACTACTGCGGTGCCACCGTCCAGGGCATGCCACACGTGGGCCACGTCCGCTCGGCCATCGTGTTCGACCAGCTGACCCGCTGGCTCGAGGCGCGCGGGTTCCGGGTGACCTCCGTCCGGAACGTCACCGACATCGACGACAAGATCCTTGAGAAGTCGAAGGCCTCCTTTAACGATGAGGAACCGGCGCCGGGCGGTATCCGGAACGAGGAGTGGTGGGCACTGGCCTACCGCTATGAGCTCGAGTTCAACCGGGCCTACGACACCCTCGGGGTGCGCCGGCCCACCTACGAACCGCGGGCCACCGGCCACATCCCGGAGATGCAGGCCCTGATCCAGGAACTCATCGACACCGGCTACGCCTATCCCGCCCCCGACGGATCGGGGGATGTGTACTTCGACGTCCGCTCCTGGCCCGAGTACGGCGCCCTCACCCACCAGAACATCGACGACATGCAGGCCGCCACCGACGCCGACCCGCGCGGCAAGCGCGACCCGCGCGACTTCGCCCTGTGGAAGGGCCACAAGGACACCGACCCTGCCTCATCGTCATGGCCCAGCCCCTGGGGTGCCGGACGGCCCGGCTGGCACACCGAGTGCTGCGCAATGACCCACAAATACCTCGGCGAGCAGTTCGACATCCACGGCGGTGGGCTCGACCTGCGCTTCCCGCACCACGAGAATGAGCTGGCCCAGGCGCGCGCCGCCAAGCGCGGGTACGCGCAGTACTGGATGCACAACGGCCTCGTCACCTTCGAGGGCGAAAAGATGTCCAAGTCGATCGGCAACACGGTCAGCCCCGAGGAAATGATCGCCCGCGCCAAGCCGCGCGTGGTGCGCTACTACCTCGGGCAGGCCCACTACCGGTCGGTGCTCGACTACCGCCCGTCCTCGCTCGAGGAGGCCGCGGCCGCCGTCGAGCGCATCGACGGATTCCTGGCCAAGGCCCTCGCCCGTTTCGGGCCGGCCGCCGGTGCGCCGACGGACCTGCCGGAGGCCTTCGGAGAGGCGATGGATGACGACCTGAACATCCCGCAGGCCCTCGCCGTCCTTCACGAAACCGTGAGGGCCGGTAATACGGCCCTGGCGGCGGGCGACGCCGATGGGGCGCGCACCGCGCAGGCAGGGGTCGCCGCGATGGTCCGCGTCCTCGGCCTCGACGATGCCACCGACACCGGAACAGCCGACACGGAACAGACCGCGGCGCTCGACGCCCTGATCCGGTCCCAGCTGCGCGAGCGGGAGGCCGCCCGCGCCGCCAAGGACTGGGCCCGCGCCGACGCCATCCGGGACGCCCTGGCCGGCGCCGGCATCGCCGTCGAGGACTCCGCCGACGGCGCCGAGTGGAGCATCACCAGGCGCTGAACGCACCTGATTTAGTCCGGGAATGCCGGCGGGCGCCGTCCGCGTAAACTGGGAGAGACTTTTCCTCTATATAAAGGTGTTTCCCCATGGCCAGTCACGGACGTCCAGGCGCGGTGCGCAAGTTGAAAAAGGGCCCCACCATCGGCACGGGGGGCCACGGCCGCAAGGCCCTTGAAGGCAAGGGCCCCACCCCAAAGGCGGAGGACCGCCCGTACCACAAGGCGTACAAGAACAAGGAGCTGGCCGAACGCTCCGCAGCCAAGCGCGGCGGCGGCAGGAACCAGGCCTCGGGCCGGAAGGGCAAGGCCACCGAAGAAATCGTGACGGGCCGCAACTCGGTGGTCGAGGCGCTCCGCGCCGGCATCCCCGCCAAGGCGCTGCACGTTGCCATCCGCGTCGAGATGGACGACCGGGTCCGGGAGGCGCTCAAGCTCGCCACCGAACGCGGCGTCCCGGTGATGGAGACCGGCAAGCCCGAACTCGACCGGATGACCGAAGGTGCGGTGCACCAGGGACTGATGCTGCAGATCCCGCCCTACGAATACGCCGATGCGCTCGACCTCGTCGACGAGACGGTCGACAAGTTCAAGCGCGGCCACATCGCCAACGCGCCCCTGTTCATCGCGCTCGACGGGATCACCGATCCGCGCAACCTCGGCGCCATCATCCGGTCCGCCTCGGCCTTCAGCGCCCACGGCGTCATCGTGCCGGAGCGGCGTTCGGTCGGCGTGACCGCCTCGGCGTGGAAGACCAGTGCGGGAGCCGCCGTCCGCGTGCCCGTGGCCCGGGTAGGCAACCTCAACGCGGCCCTGAAGTCGTTCAAGGACAAGGGCATCTTCGTGCTCGGTCTCGACGGCGACGGCGACATCTCGCTGCCGGAACTGACCCTCGGAAAGGACCCGGTGTGCCTGGTGGTGGGGTCGGAGGGCAAGGGGCTGTCCCGGCTGGTGCGCGAGAACTGCGACCAGATCGTCTCGATCCCCATCGATTCCGCCATGGAGTCGCTCAACGCGTCAATGGCGGTGGGAATCAGCCTTTACGAAATCTCCCGCCAGCGCTCCGCCTGATCGCGCCGAGCCGGATCCCGTCATGAGCATGCCGCAGCAGGCCGCCGTCGCCTCCAGTGAATTCCCGCAGGGAATGCACCGGCTCAAGGGCCGTTTCTCCGATGGCCTCCACGTCAATGCCGCGGTCTGGGCGCCGTCGATCCCCTCGATCGACGTGCACTTTCAGCGGGAGGACGGCCGGTGGGCCTTCGAAACGCTGCCCGGGCTCGACGGCGGGGTCCACCACGGGGTGGTGGGCCCGATCCCGGCGGGTGCCCGCTACGGGTTCTGGCCGACGGGCGAGCCGCTGCCCCCGGGCCCGGGACCGGGACCCGGACAGCTGCTGCTCGACCCGTACACGCGGGGCATCGAAGTGGAGGAGGCCGGGGGCACCGGGGAGGATCCGGTGTACTTCTCGGTCTTCGTCGACGAGCCCTTCGACTGGGACGGGTCCTCCCGGCCGCGCACCCCGTGGCGCGAAACCGTCATCTACGAAGCGCACGTCAAGGGACTGACCAAGCTGCACCCCGGGATCCCCGAGGAGCTGCGCGGCACCTATGCGGGCCTGGCCCACCCCGTGATGATCGAGTACCTGCTTGAACTGGGCGTGACCGCCGTCGAGCTGCTTCCGGTCCACTTTTCGATCGACGAACCGCACCTAGGGCCACTCGGCCTCTCCAACTACTGGGGCTACAACACCCTCGGATTCTTCGCCCCGCACTCGGCGTACGCGACCGCGGCGGCACGCGCTGCGGGCCCAGCGGCAGTCCTGGCGGAGGTCAAGTCGATGGTGAAGGCGCTGCACGAGGCCGGCCTCGAAGTCATCCTCGACGTTGTGTACAACCACACCGCCGAGGGCGGCAAGGACCATAAGACCCTCTGCTGGCGAGGCCTCGGCGACACCGATTATTACCGGCACGACGGCGCGGGCCGGTACCTCGACACCACCGGAGTGGGCAACACGCTCGACTTCTCGCAGCCGAAGGTGATCGAGTTCGCGCTCGACTCCCTGCGGTACTGGGTCGAGGAGTTCCAGATCGATGGCTTCCGGTTCGACCTCGCCGTCACCCTGGGGCGGGACGAGTCCAACACCTTCACTCCGCGGCACCCGTTCCTGGTCGCCGTGGGCGCATCGAGTGCACTGCGGGGAACGAAGCTTATCGCCGAACCCTGGGATGTCGGCATGGGCGGCTGGCAGACCGGAAACTTCCCGCAGGGCTGGGCCGACTGGAACGACCGTTTCCGTGACACCGCCCGCGACTTCTGGCTGCGCGACCAGGCCTCGCTGCGGGGCGGAGGGCACGCCGGCTCACCGGCACGCCTCGCCGACTCCCTGGCCGGGTCACAGAACCTGTTCCGCCACTCGAGCCGGACCCCGCTTGCCTCGATCAACTTCGTCACCGCCCATGACGGGTTCACCCTTGCAGACCTCACCGCTTACGACCGGAAGCACAACGAGGCCAACGGGGAGGAAAACCGCGACGGCTCCAACGACAACCGCAGCTACAACCACGGTGCAGAGGGCCGCACCGAAAACGACGCGATCATCGCCGCACGGGAGCAGACGGCGCGGAACCTGATGGCCACGCTGCTGATGTCGGTCGGAGTTCCCATGATCACTGCCGGCGATGAGCTCGGACGGACCCAGCGGGGAAACAACAACGCCTACTGCCAGGACAACGAGCTCGCCTGGATCTCCTGGCAGCAGGACGCCGCGGCCGAACGGATGCTCACCGCCACGCGGGCGCTGCTTCGGATCCGCCGGCGTTTCCTCGCCGGTCAATCCCCGGCCTTTCCCGGCCGGGTCACCGATTCGGCGCTGCTGTGGTTCAACGCCTCGGGCCTCCCAATGACTCCTGGCGACTGGGACGACCCGTCCACCCGGGTGGTCCAGCTGATGCTGGCCGATCCGGACGGGCAGGCGGGGGCCCTCATCGCGGTCAACGGATCGCTCGTGGACCGCAAGATCCACCTTCCAGCCGCGTGGATCCTGCAGGGGCAGGGCCTGGCGGAAGCGAGGGCTACGACGATGGAACTCGCCTTCGATTCGGCCGACCCGGCGCTGCGGCGCTCAGGTGCGCGGTTTTCCCTGGGGGAGTCCGATTCCCTTACAGCCAACTCGGTCGCTGTTTATCTGTGCCAGAGGTATGCGGGCCGTCCGGCCTCCTGAACGGATTCATCTGCCGGACCTGGACTCTGACCGAGCCTCGCCAGTGGACGGGATGTCGGTTTAGGGTGCCTTATGCCCAGCCGCAACGGACTCGTCGTGTTAATCCTCAAGGTGGCACTACTGGTTGCCGCCGTCATCCCTGTGCCCTTCATCGCGCTGCAGGATGGGAGGGTCACCTCGGTATTGCCGTTCTTGGGAGCCATTGCAGGAATGACTGCCGGATCACTCCTGCAGGGTTGCGTCCGCAGGGGCGACACGCGGCTAAGGGCGGTGCGGGGGCAGGTTGTTGGCTTTCTTCGGTCGGGCAAGGGCGGACCGGCGGGCGCACCGAGCCGGTGGAAGCCCGGACTTGCGACGCCGTCGCCCGGACGGCTGGATTTTCAGCCCCAGGGACGGCTGAACGGGAGCGACGACGGCGAACTGATGAGTTTCACGGTGCACGCGATCGGCCCTGAGCGGGACATCACCGTGGCCGAGGGGTTTTTCCGAATGGGCCCGACCTGGCGCGTAGTGGAGCTGTCGATGCCCGGAGGAGTGGTCGAACTTGCGGGGCCGGCCCGCGACCTCCGGAAGACAGTAACAGTGCTGCGGCGGTCCCTCCCTGCGGGAGGGACCGCCTCGGCCGTCTGAACGGACGAGTTCAACCACTCCTGCCCACTGAACGGACCCGCAATCCCCTTCTGCCCACTGAACCCAACCGGCTAGTGGGCATAACCGGATATGCCCACTGGCCGGCCGTGGTCGGTGGGCAGGACCGTTGCGGGCGGCGCTTATTTGTGGATCTGCCCACTGATGGGTGGCGGTCGGTGGGCAGGACCGCCACTGGCGGAGCAGTGGGCAGCATCGCCAGGCGGCGCTGCCCACCGGAGGTCACGCGTTGACGACCAGTCCCAGTTCGGCGCTGGAGGCCAGGGTCGCGTGGCGCGGCAGCACCCGGACCGTGTAGCCGAACGAACCCGAGTGTTCGATCCGGGTGTCCCCGGTGAAGAGGTACCGACCGCTGCCCAGGTTCTCGGCGACCCGCAGTTCGGCGAGGGTCACGTCGCTCAGCTCGTCGTCGCCGGCGGCCCGGCCGTACGCAACCTCCACCGCGACATCGGCGGGATCGAGGTTGCCCAGGGCGACGTAGGCGTTGACCGTGAGCGCGTCACCGATCTGCGGATCCTCGCTCACGCCGAGGGAGTCGACGTGCTCCACCTGCACGGCGGGCCAGCCGCCCTGGATGCGGGTGCGCCACGCGGCCGTGCGCCGCGCCAGGGCGTACCGGTCGTCGGTGGCGTCCCGGCCGGCCCGCCAGGCCGGCTGGTACAGGTGGCGCACGTAGTCCTGGATCATTCGCTCGGCAGAGACGGCCGGGCCGAGGGTCGCCATGGTGTGCTTGATCATGGCGATCCACTGGTGCGGAATGCCGTCGTGTGACGGCTCCGACGGGCCGGCCGATCCGGCTGCGGCAGCGGTCACCGAACCGTAGAACCGCGGAGCGACCTGGTTCTCGAGCAGGTCGTAGAGCGCCGCCGCCTCGATGTCGTCGCGCTCGTCCGCCGAGGCCCCGTTGTTGGCCGTCGGGATTGACCACCCGTTGTCGCCGTCGTACATCTCATCCCACCAGCCGTCGAGCACCGAGAGGTTGAGTCCACCGTTGATCGCCGCCTTCATGCCCGAGGTGCCGCAGGCCTCCAGCGGGCGCAGCGGGTTGTTCAGCCAGACGTCGCAACCCCAGTACAGGTAGCGGGCCATCGACATGTCGTAGTCGGGCAGGAACACGATCCGGTGCCGCACGGCCGGGTCGTCGGCGAAGCGCACGATCTCCTGGATCAGCGCCTTGCCGCCGT